>NZ_CP032405.1:4059302-4388604 GCF_016806065.1 Rhizobium rosettiformans | reverse complement strand
CAGCCTCAGTCGCTTTTTGACGCCAACGGGTCGCGAATGAGAAACTGAACCGTTTTCGGCATAAATGGGCTTGCTTTAGTTCCATTCGATAGACGGCAGGTCGCTCCCGTGACCTGCTGATTTCGTAAGCTTTTTCTGCTACTTTTTTGTGTGACCTGTCATTTCCCGTGCCAAAGCACCTGTTAACAGTAACATTTTGTCTGAGGTCTGCCTTTTTGGCTTCACATTTTCGGACAAAGCGATATGGAATCCCCCGACGCCTATGCCCGCAAGGGATAACAAAATGAGACGCAACAGTAAGGCGCGTCCGGGGGATAATATATGGAGTACTTTGCCCAGCAGCTCATCAACGGGCTGACTCTTGGTTCCATCTATGGCCTTATCGCTATCGGCTATACGATGGTCTACGGCATCATCGGCATGATCAACTTTGCCCATGGTGACATCTTCATGCTTGGCGGCTTTGCCGCTCTCATCGCTTTCTTGATCCTGACATCCTTCTTTGCCGGCGTTCCCGTAGCGATCGCCCTGCTGGTGATGTTGATCGTCGCGATGCTGATGACCAGCCTGTGGAACTGGGTCATCGAACGGGTTGCCTATCGGCCGCTGCGCGGTTCCTTCCGCCTTGCGCCGCTGATCACGGCGATCGGCATGTCGATCGTTCTGTCCAACTTCATCCAGATCTCGCAGGGTCCGCGCAACAAGCCGATCCCGCCCTTGGTCAGCGATGTCCTGCATTTCGGTAACATCACCGTCGCGCTGAAGCAGGTGATCATTGTTGTGATCACGGCCGTCCTGCTGGCTGGCTTCTGGTATATCGTCAACAAGACGCCGCTTGGTCGCGCTCAGCGTGCGACCGAACAGGACCGCAAAATGGCGGCTCTGCTCGGCGTCGACGTCGACCGTACCATCTCCATCACCTTCGTCATGGGCGCTGCGCTCGCGGCTGTCGCCGGCACGATGTATCTGATGTATTATGGCGTCGCCAGCTTCCACGACGGGTTCATTCCCGGCGTCAAGGCGTTCACGGCCGCAGTTCTGGGTGGTATCGGCTCTCTGCCGGGTGCCGTCATCGGCGGGTTGTTGATCGGCCTGATCGAAGCCCTGTGGTCCGCTTATTTCAGCATCGCCTACAAGGATGTCGCAACCTTCGGCATTCTGGCCTTCGTGCTGATCTTCAAGCCCACCGGTATCCTCGGGCGTCCGGAAGTCGAGAAGGTTTGATCCGATGAGCAATACTGCAAACGTAAACGGTGCCGCGTCGTCCGGCATAATGGCGCGTGCCCTGAAGGAAGCTCTGTTCGCTGGCCTCCTCTCGCTCGGCATGTTCAGCCTCTATATCGGCATCAAGACCGACCAGAACATGGCCAACGAGCTGATCTGGTACACGCGCTGGGGCCTGCTGGCCACGTTCGTGGCCATCGCCGCTGGCGGTCGCTTCGCTCTCGTTGCCTTTGTCTTGCCGTGGTATTCCGCGCGCAAGGAAAAGAAGTCGGCAGCGATGCCGGTTCACGAAATCGAGGCAAAGCCGACCTTCTTCAAGGCGCATTTTCTGAAGATCGCGCTTTTGGCGCTCATTCTCTATCCGCCGGTCATTCTCGCTCTGACAGGCGTGCAGGGCTCGCTGAAATACGTCGATAACTTCGGCATCCAGATCCTCATCTACGTGATGCTGGCCTGGGGTCTGAATATCGTCGTCGGTCTCGCCGGTCTTCTCGACCTGGGTTACGTGGCCTTCTACGCCGTCGGTGCCTATTCCTACGCGCTTCTCGCGCAGAACTTCGGCCTGTCCTTTTGGATCCTGCTGCCGATGGCCGGCATTCTGGCCGCCTTCTGGGGCATCATCCTCGGCTTCCCCGTCTTGCGTCTGAGAGGTGACTACCTCGCCATCGTGACGCTCGCTTTCGGGGAAATCATCCGACTGGTGCTGATCAACTGGCAGGAAGTGACCCGGGGCACCTTCGGTATCTCCAGCATCCCGAAGGCAACCTTCTTCGGCATTCCCTTCGATGCGTCTGCTGGCGGCTTTGCCAAGACCTTCGGTCTGCCGATGTCCTCGGCCTACTACAAGATCTACCTGTTCTACATCATTCTCGCTCTGTGCTGCCTGACGGCCTATGTCACGATCCGCCTGCGCCGCATGCCGATCGGTCGCGCCTGGGAAGCCATGCGTGAGGACGAGATCGCCTGCCGCTCGCTTGGCATCAACACGGTCACCACCAAGCTGACGGCCTTCTCGATTGGGGCGATGTTCGGGGGCTTCGCCGGTTCCTTCTTTGCCGCGCGCCAGGGCTTCGTTTCGCCGGAAAGCTTCGTCTTCCTGGAATCCGCTGTCATTCTCGCCATCGTCGTTCTCGGCGGCATGGGGTCTCTGACCGGGATCGCTGTGGCTGCAATCGTCATGATTGGCGGGACGGAATTGCTGCGTGAAATGCAGTTCCTGAAGCTCATCTTCGGTCCCGATTTCACGCCGGAACTGTACCGCATGATCCTCTTCGGCCTCGCCATGGTCATCGTCATGCTGTTCAAGCCTCGCGGTTTTGTCGGCAGCAGAGAGCCGACGGCCTTCCTCAAGGAACGCAAGGCCGTCTCGGGCAGCTTCACCAAGGAAGGTCACGGCTGATGGCTTTCGGGAATACGACAATGAACAAAGACACCATCCTGAAGGTCGAGCATCTCTCGATGCGCTTTGGTGGTCTGATGGCCATCAACGACTTCTCTTTCGAAGCCAAGCGCGGGGAAATCACCGCCCTGATCGGTCCGAATGGCGCAGGCAAGACCACCGTCTTCAACTGCATCACCGGCTTCTACAAGCCGACCATGGGCATGATCACGCTGAACCAGGAATCCGGCGAGCAGTATCTGCTCGAGCGGCTGCCGGACTTCGAGATCACCAAGAAGGCCAAGGTCGCCCGTACTTTCCAGAACATCCGGCTCTTCTCGGGCCTGACCGTTCTGGAAAACCTTCTGGTCGCCCAGCACAACACGCTGATGAAGGCATCCGGTTACACCGTGCTCGGTCTGCTCGGTTTGCCGGCCTACAAGAAGGCCGAGTCGGAATCGATCGAGAAGGCTCGTTACTGGCTCGAGAAAGCGGACCTGATCGAACGCGCCGACGACCCGGCCGGCGATTTGCCTTACGGGGCCCAGCGTCGTCTGGAAATCTGCCGTGCCATGTGTACCGGTCCGGAGCTTCTATGCCTCGACGAACCGGCCGCTGGTCTCAACCCGAAGGAATCGCTGGCGCTCAACACGCTGCTGCGCAGCATCCGTGACGACGGTGCTTCGCTGCTCCTGATTGAGCACGACATGTCGGTCGTCATGCAGATCTCGGACCACGTCGTGGTTCTGGAGTATGGCCAGAAGATCTCTGACGGTACGCCTGATCACGTCAAGAACGACCCGAAGGTTATCGCGGCCTATCTGGGTGTCGAGGATGAAGAATTGGACGAAGTGATCCACGAAGTCGAAGCCATTGCCGGAGGAGAACACTGATGTCCTCTGAACCGCTTCTGAAGGTCTCTGCTGTCGAGACCTATTACGGTAACATCCGTGCGCTTGCCGGCGTGGACGTCGAAGTTCACAAGGGTGAGATCGTGTCGCTGATCGGTGCCAATGGTGCCGGCAAATCGACGCTGATGATGACCATCTGCGGCAGCCCGCAGGCACGTGCCGGACAGGTCGTCTTCGATGGTGAAGATATCACCAAGATCCCGACCCATCTGATCGCTCGTCGCCGCATTGCCCAGTCCCCGGAAGGCCGCCGTATCTTCCCGCGCATGACCGTGCTCGAGAACCTGCAGATGGGGGCCGGTCTCGACAACCTGAAATACTTCAAGGAGGACGTGGAGAAGGTCTTCACCATGTTCCCCCGTCTGAAGGAACGTCAGAGCCAGCGCGGTGGCACGCTTTCGGGGGGCGAGCAGCAGATGCTCTCCATCGGTCGCGCGCTGATGTCACGTCCTAAGCTGCTTCTCCTCGACGAGCCGTCGCTCGGTCTCGCTCCGCTGATCGTTAAGGGCATCTTCGAGCAGATCAAGCGGCTCAACCAGGAAGAGGGGCTGACCGTCTTCCTCGTCGAGCAGAACGCATTCGCCGCACTGAAGCTTTCGGACCGGGCTTACGTCATGGTCAACGGCAAGGTGACCATGAGTGGCACGGGTAAGGAACTGCTGGCCGATCCGTCGGTCCGCGCGGCCTATCTCGAAGGCGGCCATCACTGAGCGCGGGGAGAATTTGACATGCAAGGTTTGTTTTTCGAAAGCGACACGACTGTTCGCTACGTTCTGCGGTTCCTCGTGCTGCTGCTCGGTTTCTGGACCGCGTGGCGGACCGGAAAGGCCGCAGCCGAGAGCTGGAACGGCTACGGAACGGTGTTCGTCTATGTGCTGGGCTTGGGATTTGCAATGCGTTTCCTGCATTACTCGCTGTTTGCCGGACCCTTCGTCAGCCCATTCTTCTACGTCCTCGATGTGGCCCTGCTCCTGCTCTTTGCGGTTGCCGGATTCCAGGCGCGCCGGACCACCCAGATGGTCGATAACTATTACTGGCTCTACGAGAGAACTTCGTATTTTTCGTGGAAGAACAAAGATTGACAAGCCGTTGTTTTCTGTCACAGATTGGCGACAGAAGGCTACGGCTTGGCATATAATAAGGCCTCGGCCAGATACAAAAGAGTGGAACAGTTTTCCGGCGCAGTCGCAGCGGGTATTGCGCAGGGTTTTTAACCTAACCCGCACAAAAAACTTGGGAGTAACAATATGAAGAAGTCTCTTCTTTCGGCAGTTGCGCTGACGGCCATGGTTGCCTTCAGCGGCAGCGCTTACGCCGAAATCCTGGTCGGCGTTGCCGGCCCGCTGACCGGCCCGAACGCGGCCTTCGGCGCACAGCTCCAGAAGGGTGCCGAGCAGGCTGCTGCCGACATCAACGCCGCCGGTGGCATCAACGGCGAGCCGATCAAGATCGTTCTCGGCGATGACGTTTCGGACGCCAAGCAGGGCGTATCGGTCGCCAACAAGTTCGTCGCTGACGGCGTCAAGTTCGTCATCGGTCACTTCAACTCCGGCGTTTCGATCCCGGCGTCTGAAGTCTACGCCGAAAACGGCATCCTGCAGATCACGCCTGCCTCGACCAACCCGAACTACACCGAGCGTGGCCTGTGGAACACCTTCCGCGTTTGCGGTCGTGACGACCAGCAGGGCGCGGTTGCCGGCAAGTACATCGCCGACAACTTCAAGGACGCCAAGGTTGCCGTCGTTCACGACAAGACGCCTTACGGCCAGGGTCTTGCCGACGAAACCAAGAAGGCAATGAACGAACTCGGCATCACCGAAGTCATCTACGAAGGCATCACTGCCGGCGAAAAGGACTACTCGGCTCTGATCGCCAAGATGAAGGAAGCCGGCGTATCGATCGTTTACTTCGGCGGTCTGCACACGGAAGCCGGCCTGATCATGCGCCAGATGGACAGCCAGGGCCTGGAAGCGACCCTGATGTCCGGTGACGGTATCACCTCGAACGAACTTGCTTCGATCGCCGGTGACGCAGTCGATGGCACGCTCATGACCTTCCCGCCGGATCCGCGCCAGAACCCGAACGCTGCCGACGCCGTGAAGAAGTTCCGCGATGCAGGTTTCGAGCCGGAAGCCTACACGCTGTACTCCTACGCAGCGCTCCAGGTCATTGCTGACGCCGCCAAGGCCGCTGCCTCGGCCGATTCGGAAGCCGTTGCTACGGCTCTGAAGGAAAAGGGTCCGTTCACGACCGTCATCGGCGAACTCTCGTTCGACGCCAAGGGCGACATCACCCGTCCGGACTACGTCATGTACACCTGGAAGAAGGGCGAGGACGGCAAGTACTCGTACTTCCAGGACTAATTCGATCCTTCATCGGACCGACGGAAAGCCCGGCCTCGCGCCGGGCTTTCTGCGTTTGGGGGAGAATTCAGGCAATAGGCAGTAGGCAGTAGGCAATAGGCAATAGGCAATAGGCAATAGGCATCTGTATCAACGCTCTGGGTGCGCGATAACATGGCTTTCGAAATTGGCGCTTACAGTACCGCATTGGCGAGTGGATTTTCGAAGCGTACTGCCTACTGCCTACTGCCTACTGCCTACCGCTCACGTCTCCCGCAGCACATCCGCAGCTTTCACGGCGGCAGACGCACGGTTCTCCACACCGAGCTTCGAATAGATCTGTTCGAGATGCTTGTTCACCGTGCGGGCGGAAAGGCCCAGGATCTCGCCGATGTCGCGGTTGGCCTTGCCCTTGGCGATCCAGAGCAGGACCTCACTTTCCCGATGCGTGAGGCCAAAGCTTTTGCGCAGCATCTCGTCTTCGCTCTGGCGGTTCGCCGAGGTCAGGCGGAAGAGATATTCGTCGGCGCCGATCGTGCCGAGCAACGAAAGCGTGAGCGGCAGACCGGTGGCGCCGGGAAAGGCAAAACTTGCTTCGCTCTGTTGTGGCGTTCCGGCGCGGCGCTGGGAGAGCCATGCCGCGGCGGCCTTTGCCACATCGCCGATTCCCTCTGCATGACCGATCGCCGTCTCGATCAGACGGTTTGCCTGCGGCGTCGTCCAGTGGACCTGACCGTCACCTCTGATGGCGAGCAGATGACGGCCGGCCGCGTCGAGGGCGACGCGGGCGCTTTGGGCCGAGCGGGCATTCGAGAGGTGAACGCGGATGCGGGCGCGCAACTCGTCGATGTTGATCGGCTTGGTGAGGTAATCCACACCGCCCGACTCGAGCGCTTTCACCACATGTTCGGTCTCGGTTAGGCCCGTCATGAAGATGACCGGGACCTGGGCGACGACCGGGTCTGCCTTCAAAGTGCGGCAGGTCTCGAAGCCGTCCATTCCCGGCATGACAGCGTCGAGCAGAATGAGGTCGGGGCTGATGCGGGCAACGATCGAGAGGGCGCCATGGCCCGAAGTGGCGATCAGGACGGAATAGCCCGATGCTTCCAGCGCTTCGGTGAGGAAGCCGAGCGCATCGGGACTGTCGTCCACCAGAAGCACGATATCGCGGCGGTTCGCCTCAGCCATGGATCGGCTCCCTGCCGGTTTCGAATGAGGTCAGGAAACTGCGCAGGCCGGCGAGGTCGAAGGCCTGCAGATAGGCGCGTGCCGCGTCGACGAAGGCCGTCGTGTTGCCCAGCCCGCCGAGTTCGGCAAGCTTTGCCTCGATGCCACGGACATAGCCGATATCGCAGAGGCTGATCAACTCCTCGATATGCATGGCCCCCGGCGAGACCGGCCGCTCCGGTGGCGCTGCCGGCTGAAGCAGGCGTGGGTCGTCGGCATAGATCCAGTCGAGCCCGAGAAAGCGGGCGAGCTTGTCGCGTAGACGGGTGATGTCGACGGGCTTCGTGATGGCGTCGTCATGACCTTCGCCGCCGGGGGCAGGGGCGTCGCCGACATTGGCCGAGAGCATCAGTATCGGCGCCTTCTGGCCGGCGTCGCGCAGCTTCTCCACGAGTTGCCAGCCATTCATACCCGGCATCGAGATGTCGACGAGGAAGAGGTCGGCCTTCACGCCTTCGATCAAGGTCAGGCATTCGGGCCCGCCAGCCGCTGTCAGGACGACGAAGTCGAGCGGGGCAAGCACCTCCCGCATCAGTTCGCGGTGGTCCTCGTTATCATCGACGACGACGATCGTGCGGCGCGGGCCGGTATAAGAGACGATCTTGCGCTCCGGTGCAGGTGCTGTGTTCGGCCGGTCGATGGCCGAGAGCATCAGGCGCACCTTGAAGGTCGAGCCGCGGTCGCGCTCGCTGGTGACCGAGATCTCGCCGCCAAGCGTGTTGGTCAGGAGCTTGGTGATGGTAAGGCCAAGGCCGAGGCCCGGCTGTGGACGGATGTTGTCAGCCTCGCCGCGCTGGAACGGCTCGTAGATACGGTTGAGGTCCTTTTCCGAGATGCCGCGGCCGGTATCGCTGACGGTAAAAGTCGCCACTTGGCTGCGATAATCGACGGAAAAGCGGATGGTGCCTTCCTCGGTGAACTTGATGGCGTTCGACAGCAGGTTGACGAGGATCTGGCGCAGGCGGCGCTCGTCGGTTCGCACATAGAGCGGCAGGGCGCGAGAGCGCTGGTGTTCGAAGAGAATGCCCTTGGCTGCCGCCTGGGGGGCAAACATGTCGATCAGCTGGTCGAGGAAATCCTGGATGTTGACCTCGTTGGAGAAGACCTGCAGGCGGCCAGCCTCGATTTTCGAGATATCCAGGAGGCCGTCGATCAGGCCGGACAGATGGTCGGCGGAGCGACGGATCACCTTGATCGCCGATTGGCGCGGCACGGGGATCGTCTCGTCGCGTTCGAGGATCTGGGCATAACCGAGCACGGCATTGAGCGGCGTGCGCAGCTCGTGGGAGAGGCCGACGACATAACGGCTCTTCGCCCGGTTCGCCGCTTCCGCCGTCTCCTTGGCATTCTGAAGTGCTGCGTCCGTCTTCCGGTGCGCGGCGATTTCCTTGAGCAGCAGCGTGTTCTGGCGGGAGGATTCTTCTTCCGCCACGACGCGGCTGTCATGGGCAAGCACATAGAACCAGGAGACGATGCCGGCGATGATGGCGAAGATAAAGAAGACGACGGTAACAGTGCGGTTGACCACGTCGGTCATCGCAGGGGTCGCGGCATTCACCTGATGGGCGATGACCGCAAGGATGATGCCGATGACGGAGATCGAGATCATGGCGGTCAGCGCGTAGCGGCCGAGACGGGTCGAGAAGGTCTCGATGACCGCGTCTGGGAGCAGGGCGCGGGCAACCGTCGCGGCCTGGGCGTTGATCTTCGCATGCGGCTTGCACATGTCGTGACAGCGGCTATCGAGCGTGCAGCAGAGCGAGCAGATTGGGGCTGCATAGGCGGGGCACCAGGCCATGTCTTCCGGCTCGAACGGATGTTCGCAGATCGAACAGGTGATGCCGGTCTTGTTCTTCCAGCTGTAGCGCGGCTTGCGCGCCAGGTAGAACTTGCCGTCGGTTGCCCAGGCGATCAGCGGCGAGATCACAAAGGCCACCAAGGTCACATAGGTCGACAGCGATGCCATGGTGGAGCCGAAGGCGCCGAAATGGGCGGCGAGCGCCAATCCGGCAGAGAGCGCCATGGTACCGCAGCCGACGGGATTGATGTCGTAGAGGTGGGCACGCTTGAACTCGATGCCGGGCGGCGAGAGGCCGAGCTTCTTGTTGACGAAGAGATCGGCTGAGATGGCGCAGAGCCAGCTCATCGCGATGATCGAGAATATGCCGAGCGTCTCTTCGAGCAGGCCATAGATGCCGAGTTCCATCAACAGAAGCGCGATCGCGACGTTGAAGACCAGCCAGACGACGCGGCCCGGATGGCTGTGGGTCAGGCGCGAGAAGAAGTTCGACCAGGCGAGCGAGCCTGCATAGGCGTTCATCACGTTGATCTTGAGCTGGGAGATCACCACGAAGCCGGCCATCAGCAGCATGGCGGCCGTCTCGTTGGGGATCATGTAGCCGAAGGCTGCGACATACATGTGGGCGGGGTCGGCAGCCTCGCTGATCGGCACGCCGGTGGAGAGCGTCAACACCGCGAGGAAGGAACCGGCGAGCAGTTTCGGAACGCCGAGCACGACCCAGCCGGAGCCGGCAAGAAAGATCGCGACGCGATGGTGCAGCTTGCGAGCACCCTCCGGAGGGAGGAAGCGCAGGAAGTCGACCTGTTCGCCGATCTGCGGCATCAGCGCCAGAATGACGGCTGAAGCGGCGCCGAATTCCAGGAGATTGAAGGGGGCGGTCTCGCCCAGATGGGCGTTGGAATGGCCGACACCGGCGAAAGCCAGCCAGAGGTCGATCTTTTCCCAGTCGAGAAAGGCGATGAAGACGAAGGGCAGAATGTTCAGCACAATCCAGAAGGGCTGGGTGATCAGCTGGAATTTCGAGATCATCCGGATGCCGTAGGTCACCAGCGGCAGCACGGCTACAGCGGAGATGATGTAGCCGAGCCAGAGCGGAATGCCGAAGGCGAGTTCCAGCGCCTTTGTCATGATCGAGGCCTCGATGGCAAAGAGCATGAAGGTGAAGGCTGCATAGATCAGCGAGGTGATCGTTGATCCGATATAGCCGAAGCCGGCACCGCGGGTCAGAAGATCGATGTCGACCCCGTGGCGAATTGCGTAGCGGCTGATCGGTATGCCGACGAGCAGCATCAGGATCGCGGCGACAATGATGGCGAAGAAGGCATTGGTCGTGCCGTAAGCGATGGTGATCGTGCCGCCGATCGCCTCCAATGCGAGAAAGCTGATCGCGCCGATTGCTGTTTGCGAGATGCGACTGGAGGAGAATTTGCGAGCGCTCTTCGCCGTAAAGCGCAGCGCATAGTCCTCCAGCGTCTGGTTCGCAACCCAGCGATTGTATTCGCGGCGAACGGGGATGATGCGTTGGCGTGCGGCCATGCCTAAATTCTAGCGCCTTGTTGTGGGTGGCTTTCCTTTAGGCATTTTCACGCGATTGTCCAGAATAGCAAGGCCCGTCAGGGCTTGATCAGGCCGCCCTGATAGTCGAGCTGATAGACCACGCGCTCGCCCATCCGGATGCGTTCGATACCGAGGAAGGAGCGGTAGTCTCCGACCGACTGGTCGACATATTCTCCCAGCGGATGCAGATAGGTAAATCCGCCGAGAAAGCGCTTCTCCTGGTAAAGCGCCGTCAGAGCCTGTTTGATGACGGTGCCCGCCCGCCCACCGTCGAAACGCTCGGCATCGAGGATGCGACCGTAATAGTTCATCGCCCAGACCGGAATCTCGTCCTGCCAGACCACCTCCTGGCCGAGAAAGTCCGTTCCGCCAAAATGGCTGTCGAGATAACGAAAGCGTCCGCGCTCATAGGAAATATCCTTGGCGCCAGTGCGGCTTGCTGAGGGGGGAGGGACCTTGCCGCTGACATAGGTCACGCCCTTGGCTTCAATGATGAAACTTTCCAGAGCCTCCACGGTCGCCTCCCTTATGTCGGAACATAATGAGAACGTATTGGCTTGGGGTCGGCCGGGCAACCCTAGTAACGCAGGGGTTGCGGGGCAGTTTCAGTTATCATTCTGCCGGAACCTCGGCGGCGAGCCGATCGGAAAGTGCTTTCACGAGGGCGTTGGCATCATAGGGCTTACGCACGACTGGTACGGACAGCAATTCCTCTGGAACCGAGGAGCGATCATCGTAACCGGTGGCGAAGACGAAGGGGATGCCGCGACGCATGAGCTCCTGAGCAACGGGCACCGAGGTGTCACTGCCGAGATTGATGTCGAGGATCGCGATCGCCGGTGCGAAACTCCTCAGGCGGTTCAGCGCGTCGCTGCTTGAGCTCGCGGTCACGACATTGTCGATGCCGGCGTCGGCGAGCATCATTTCCGCGTCCATGGCGATCAGCACCTGGTCCTCAACCAAGAGGACCGGTATTCCAGCGATGCTCGTCGGATGATCAGCCACTTCGGCTTCGGCATGCGGATTGGGTTCTTCGCTCACGGTTTCAGCTTCCCAGTTCAGAAAGCGCCCCGGCAGCCGGAACTCGGCATCCAGCCCCGCGGGATGATAATCGACGCGGCTCGTACCGCCGAGGTCATAGGGGATGCTCCGCTCGATGAGGGCCGAACCGAAGCCCTTCCGGCCGATGGGGCCGACGGTCGGTCCGCCACTTTCGCGCCAATGGAGACGGCAATCGCCATCGCTGGTTTTCTCCCAGGAAATGGCGAGCGACCCGCCGTCGCGCGACAGCGCGCCGTATTTCGCAGCATTTGTGCACATCTCATGGATCACAAGGGCTGCGACGGCATGGGCCCGGGCGTCGAGTGTGACGGAGGGGCCCTTGATCTCGATCACGCTGCGACCGGCGCGGTAGGGCAGGAGCTCTGCCTGCAGGAGGTCGTTGAGTGTGCCGCCACCGCCACCGCGCGTCAGCTGGTCATGGGCATGGGAGAGGGCGTGGATGCGGCCGCGCAGCGAGCCAATATAGTCCTGGATCGGAACTTCATCCTGCGAAGGCGCCGCCACCAGCGACTTGATCACGGCCAGGATGTTCTTCACCCGGTGGTTCAGCTCCTCGTTCAGCATGCGCTGGCGCACGTCGGACTTGCTGCGTTCCTCTTCCATCAGCTCGTTGTGGCGCAGGACGATCTCGACGGTCGCCGAACGGATCGCTTCGGCAATCTCGAAATCGCTGTCGCGCCACGGCGTCGCTTGGCGCTGAACCGTTTCCTTCCACAGGGCAAAGCTCTTGCGCGGGGTCAGGCGATCGCCGAGGGGACCTGTCTCATAGGTCTTTTCCGGATTGCCCGCCCAGTTTAGTGTCTGCAGGCGTTCCCTGCGGAAGAAGAAGATGTAGTCGCGTGGCAAATGCGAGAGGGGAACGGCCATGACGCCGGAGACGGCTTCGAAGTAGGCTTCGGCAGGGGGATAGTTCTCGGAAAGCGCCTTCGTTGACCAGATGCTGCCATCTGCGACTTCGGTGATGAAGCGAGCGAAGTCTCCCTCCGTCCCTGGCGGTGGCGTGCTGCCAATGGCGGTCCAGCGGCCGTTCATCAGCAGGCCCACGCCGTCGCAGGCAAACAGCGTCTGGAATTCGGGCAAAGCGGCGGTGAGGATGTCGTCGAGATCTGAGCGATGCGAGGCAGCCTGGAGAAAGCGATCCAGCGAACGCCGCGCTTCGTTGGAGATATCCAGCTTGCGCTTCTGCTTCAGCGCCAGAAGATGGAGCGAGAAGAATTCGCCGAACATTTCTGCCGCGATGCGCTCGGACATGGTGAGGGTCTTGGGCGCATAGTGATGGCAGGCGATCAGGCCCCAGAGCCTACCGTCGACAATGATCGAGATCGACATGGAGGCCGAAACGCCCATGTTGCGCAGGTATTCGCAGTGGATCGGCGACACGCTGCGCAGGTGGGCGAAGGAAAGATCGAGCGGGGCTGCCCGTTCTTCAGCCTGCGGCAGCAGATCGACGCGCAGCCCCCTCGCATCCGAAATGACGCGGATCGGGTTCTGCATGTAGAGAATGCGCGCCTGGCGCGGGATGTCGGTGGCGGGAAAATACTGGCCGAGAAAACTCTCCAGATCGTGGCGCTTGGCTTCGCTCGCGACCTTGCCTGATCCATCTTCCTCGAAGCGGTAGACCATGACGCGATCGTAGCCGAGCACAGTGCGAACCAGCTTGGCGGACGCGGAAATCAGCAGATCGATATCGTTGATATCCTTCACGCGGCCGATCATCTCGCGAGCGAGTTGCAGCGGTTGGGTGCGTCTGAAGGATGGCTCGAATTCGAGGATGGCCCCCTGCTTCTGGCGATGGACCGCAACGTCGAAATGTTGCCCAGTAGGCAGGAGTAGGTGGGCAATCACGGCCGGGCGGCTTGCTTCAGGTGCGGCGGCCACCGCGTTACGAATGTCATGGATCACGTCCTCGCCGAGCAAGTCAGCGAGCCAGAGGCCCTCCATCGGGCCCTTGGCGCCCAGCATCTCCGGGGCATTCGCCGAGTAAAGTCGGATTGAACTTATACTTGGATCGCAGGCCAGAAGACATCCATGCGGCTGGATGGAGCCAGGGATATGAATGGGTTCACGATCACAATTTGTGAGGTCAACGGAAGGAACATTCTGCATTCAGGGCGCTTTCGAAGGCACTACGGGCATAGTCGAAAGCGGTGTTTGCCCACCTTGCGGCAGCCTGGTTGTCGTATACACCCACGTTCTCCATACGCTCCGAGAATGCACGCCAGCTGGAAAAGTTCCGAGCTTGTGAAAAAAGATGTCGCGCCCCGAAATCTGCTGACAGGCCAAGTGTTTCCGCGCGCTTGGCAAGGAGACGGGCGCCGAGCGCCGATCCTTCCAGCACGTAAAGCAGTCCGACGATGCCGTCGCCGTCTGGAGGCGTGAACGGCGGCTGGTCAGTCGGCGGGCGAGTGTTCAAGTCAGAAAGATCAGCCTGCAGCTCGGCATGGACCCGATGTGGCTCGTAGCCCTTCAGGCCCAGAGGCAGCTCGGCCTCGGAGAGCCAGGCTTCGACTGGCATGCGGAAGGCTGCTATGCCGGCCAGATAACACTTGTAGTCATCGAGGGTCCGGAAACTGCCGACGAGGCTATCGAGCGCCGCATGGGCCTCGGCAGTCGCCTCTTTGAGAGCAGTTCGACGGGGCGGAAAATCCATTGCAATCCTTTCTAGCCACGCCCTTATATCGGTGATCTTTTGATCTGTACAAGCCTGAACTTGTGGGCTGCGATCTGTCCGACACACGTGTTCCCACTTTTACCCCCCGACCTACGTCAAACGACGTATACGGTTTTGCACTGCGGCATCGGATAGTCCCCTTCAGCAACGGTTAACACTCATTAACCGACCGGTTGCGACCAAGAAGAGGGGATCACAACAATGTCCATGAAGATGAAACTGACAGGGGCGCTTCTCGGCGCCATGCTGTCGACGACGGCCTTCCACGGCGCATTCGCCCAGGAAGACACGATCAAGATCGGCGTCCTGCACTCGCTGTCCGGCACGATGGCGATCTCGGAAACGACGTTGAAGGACGCCATGCTGATGCTCGTCGAAGAGCAGAACAAGAAGGGTGGCATTCTCGGTAAGAAGATCGAAGCCGTTGTCGTCGACCCGGCGTCCGACTGGCCGCTGTTTGCTGAAAAGGCGCGCGAGCTGATTGAAAAGGACAAGGTTGCGGCCGTCTTCGGTTGCTGGACTTCGTCGTCGCGCAAGTCCGTCCTGCCGGTCTTTGAAGAGCTGAACTCGATCCTCTTCTACCCGGTCCAGTACGAGGGTGAAGAATCCTCGCGCAACATCTTCTACACGGGTGCTGCTCCGAACCAGCAGGCGATCCCGGCCGTTGACTATCTGGCCGAGAACGAAGGCGTCGAGCGCTGGGTTCTCGCGGGCACCGACTACGTCTATCCGCAGACGACCAACAAGATCCTCAAATCCTATCTGATGTCCAAGGGCGTTGCCGAAGAAGACATCATGATCAACTACACGCCGTTCGGTCATTCCGACTGGCAGACCATCGTTTCCGACATCAAGAAGTTCGGTTCGGCCGGCAAGAAGACCGCCGTCGTTTCGACCATCAACGGTGACGCCAACGTTCCCTTCTACAAGGAACTGGGCAACCAGGGCATCAAGGCCGAAGACATCCCGGTCGTCGCCTTCTCCGTTGGTGAGGAAGAGCTCGCCGGTCTCGATACCGCTCCGCTCGTCGGTCACCTTGCCGCCTGGAACTACTTCCAGTCCGTCGACACCCCGGCCAATGCCGAGTTCATCAAGACGTGGCACGCCTTTACCGGCAACGAAAAGCGCGTGACCAATGACCCGATGGAAGCTGCCTATATCGGCTTCAACGCCTGGGTTAAGGCTGTCGAAGCTGCCGGCACCACCGAGACTGATGCCGTTCTCGACTCGATCATCGGTGTTGCCGTTCCGAACCTGACCGGCGGCTACTCGACCGTCATGCCGAACCACCACATCACCAAGCCGGTGCTGATCGGCGAAATCCAGGCCGACGGCCAGTTCGAAGTCGTCCAGGAAACGCCTGCCGTCGTCGGTGACGAGTGGTCCGATTATCTGCCTGATTCCAAGGACCTGATCGCTGATTGGCGCAAGCCAATGGAATGCGGCAACTTCAACGTTGCCACCGGCAAGTGCGGCGGCAAGGGCAGCTGATCGCTTGGCCTGAGGTCTAAGCCCCTCACCCTAACCCTCTCCCCGCAAGCGGGGAGAGGGGATTTGTCCGGCGGTCTGCCGGTCACTAGCGGCGAGGGTGCGGCAATCCTCCTTCTCCCCGTTCACGGGGAGAAGGTGCCGGCAGGCGGATGAGGGGCCTTTTCAGGCTCGACCGCCCGCCAATCCGGGGACAACAGCATGCTCATTCGTTTCATCACACTCCTCTTCACCTTCCTCGCACTCGCCGCGCCCTCCTATGCGCAGAGCGATCCGAAGGATCTCCTCAACGCACTCGGCAAGGCCAATTTCAAGCAGACCGAAGAGCTGATCGGGCAGATCGCCGCGACCGGGGATCCGCGCATCGTGCCGGCGCTGGAAGCCTTTGCTGAGGGGGAGCTCTTCGTTCGCAAGTCGGACGGTGCCGTCTTCATCACCAAGGCTGCGGGCAGCAATCTTGCTGCGATCGATCCGCTGACCGGCGAGACTGTCGGCGAGGAGCCGAAAAGCGCCTTTACGAAGATCAGGGTCAACAACAACCTCCGCCGCGCGATCCGTTCTGCGCTTGGCGGTCTGACGCTGCTGAGCCCCGACAGGACTGTGCGTCTCTCTGCCGCCCAGGCGGTGCTGCAGTCTCCGAGTGCCGAAAATCTGGAACTCGTCGAGGCGGCGCTGGCCAAGGAGACTGATCCCGAGGTCAAGTCACGCATGGAGCAGGCGAGGGCCGTCTCCGTTCTCGCTTCGGATCGCTCGATCGAGGAAAAACGTGGTGCGATCGAGTCGGTGGCATCGATCGGCGGGCGTCCGGCAAAAAGCATCCTTCTGTCGGTGTCAGGCACCATTGATGAAACATTGCGGCCTGATCTCGATGCCGCGGTCTCGAAGATCGAAAGCCAGCTGGTGGTCTGGGATGCCGCCGAAAGCGTCTGGTATGGCATTTCGCTCGGATCGGTGCTGCTGCTGGCGGCCATTGGTCTTGCCATCACCTTCGGCGTCATGGGCATCATCAATATGGCGCATGGCGAGATGGTGATGATCGGCGCCTATTCCACCTTCGTGGTGCAGCAGGTCATCCGCACCAGCTATCCCGGGCTCTTCGACTGGTCCCTCGCCATTGCGCTTCCCGTTGCCTTCCTGATGACGGCGCTGATCGGCCTCGTCATCGAGCGCGGCGTCATCCGCTTCCTCTATGGACGGCCGCTCGAAACGCTGCTTGCCACCTGGGGTATCTCGCTGATCCTGCAGCAGACCGTGCGCACCATCTTCGGCCCGACCAACCAGGAAGTGGGCAACCCGTCCTGGATGTCAGGCTCCTTTGCGCTCGGCGGCATGACGATCACCTGGAACCGTCTGTGGATCGTGCTCTTCTCCCTCACCATCTTCTTTGCGCTTCTGGCGCTGATGAAGAAGTCCGCCTTCGGCCTGCAGATGCGCGCCGTCACCCAGAACCGCCGGATGGCGTCTTCCATGGGCATTCGCACGCCTTGGGTCGATGCCTTCACCTTCGCGCTCGGTTCGGGCATTGCCGGTATCGCCGGGGTGGCGCTTTCCCAGATCGACAATGTCTCTCCGAACCTCGGCCAGGCCTATATCATCGACAGTTTCATGGTCGTGGTCTTCGGCGGTGTCGGCAATCTCTGGGGCACGCTGGTCGGCGCCTTGTCACTCGGCATCCTCAACAAGTTCCTTGAACCGTCAGTAGGTGCCGTGCTCGGCAAGATCCTCGTGCTCGTGCTGATCATTCTCTTCATTCAGAAACGACCGCGCGGCCTCTTCGCGCTCAAGGGAAGGGCGGTGGAAGCATGATTACCGGCTTCATCTTACGCGCACTCGAAGGCAAGATCCTGATTGCCGCCGGCATCCTCGTCGCCTTTGCATTGCTCATTCCGGCGCTCAATCTCCTGATGCCACCGGACAGCCCGCTGCATGTGCCGACCTACATCATGTCGCTGCTCGGCAAGTATCTCTGCTATGCACTGCTGGCGCTGGCCCTCGATCTTGTCTGGGGCTATTGCGGCATCCTTTCGCTCGGCCACGGCGCCTTCTTCGCGCTCGGTGGCTACGCGATGGGCATGTATCTGATGCGCCAGATCGGCTCTCGCGGCGTCTATGGCGATCCCATCCTGCCAGACTTCATGGTCTTCCTGAACTGGAAGGAACTGCCGTGGTTCTGGTACGGCATGGACATGTTCCCCGTCGCCATGGCGATGGTAGTGATCGTTCCTGGCCTGCTCGCCTTCGTCTTCGGCTGGTTCGCCTTCCGCTCCCGCGTCAACGGCGTCTATCTGTCGATCATCACCCAGGCGATGACATATGCGCTGATGCTCGCCTTCTTCCGCAATGACATGGGCTTTGGCGGCAATAACGGTCTCACGGACTACAAGGAGATCCTCGGCTTCTCCGTCCAGGCGTCCGGCACGCGCGCCGTGCTCTTTGCGCTCTCGGCGATCTTCCTCGCACTCTGCCTGGTGATCGCATCGGGCATCACGCGGTCGAAATTCGGCAAGGTGCTGGTCGGTGTGCGTGATGCGGAAAGCCGTGTGCGTTTCCTCGGCTACCGCGTCGAGAACATCAAGCTCTTCACCTTCGTCGTCTCGGCGATGATGGCGGGCATTGCCGGCGCGCTCTTCGTGCCGCAGGTCGGCATCATCAATCCCGGCGAGTTTGCCCCGGCCAACTCCATCGAGGTGGTCGTGTGGACCGCGGTCGGCGGACGCGGCACGCTGATCGGGCCGATCATCGGGGCGATCCTCGTGAATGTCGGCAAGAGCTACTTCACCGGTGCCTTTCCCGATCTCTGGCTCTTTGCGCTGGGCGGCCTCTTCATCTTCGTCACGCTGTTCCTGCCCAAGGGCATCGTCGGCACGGTCCAGGCCTATCTCGCGAAACGCAAGGACTATGCCCGCGAGGCGGACAAGGACGCTGCCAATAGCGACGTGAAACCCCAATCGGCCCCCGTGGCTGCGGAGTGAGACCATGAGCGAAAAGACCACGTCCAGCCTGCTCTATCTCGACGGTGTCTCCGTCTCCTTCGACGGCTTCAAGGCGCTGAACTCGCTCTCCTTCATCGTCGAGCCGGGTGAACTCCGCGCCATCATCGGCCCGAACGGCGCCGGCAAGACGACGATGATGGACATCATCACCGGCAAGACCCGGCCGGACGAGGGCGAGGTCTTCTTCGATGGCGGCAAGATCGATTTGACCAAGAAGGACGAGGCCGAGATCGCCCAGCTCGGGATCGGCCGCAAGTTCCAGAAACCGACCGTGTTTGAGAGCCATACCGTCTGGGACAATCTGGAACTTGCGCTGAACCGCAAGCGCGGCGTCTTTGCCACGCTCTTCTATCGGCTGACGTCCGAAGACAAGGCGCGCATCGAGGAGATCCTCGAGACGGTGCGTCTGACTCACCGCAAGGACGAGTTCGCCGCCAATCTATCCCATGGCCAGAAGCAGTGGCTGGAGATCGGCATGCTGCTCGCCCAGGAGCCCAAGCTTCTGCTCGTCGACGAGCCGGTCGCCGGCATGACCGATGCCGAGACGGCGGAAACCGCTATTCTCCTGAAGGAAATCGCGAAGACGCGTTCCGTCGTCGTCGTCGAACACGACATGGGCTTCATCCGCGATCTCGGCGTCAAGGTCACCTGCCTGGCGGAAGGGTCGGTCTTGGCGGAAGGGTCGATCGATTTCGTCTCGAACGACCAGAAGGTCATCGAGAACTATCTGGGGCGGTGATGATGAGCGCTATGGCGTTTGCCCCTCGACCTAACCCTCTCCCCGCAGGCGGGGAGAGGGGACTAGTCCGCCGAGACCTCCGGTGGCTGGGAGGGCAGCGGCACGGGGTCTTCTCCCCGCTTGCGGGGAGAATGTGTACAGACATATGGTTTGATCTACAGGGACAGTAGGTTTGATCCGATTTAATGCGGGATCATCCAATCGTATGCGAGTGTATTCAGTGATGTCTGGGACCACCTGAGCTGACCGATTGCCCAAGTAAAAACAGGCCCGCGAAGTAAAACTGCGGGCGCTAATCACTTGCCGCCCCTCTTCATTGCGTCAAGGAAACGGAAGATCGAGGACCACGACGGAGTGGCCGCTCCGAACCGCTCCTTACATGCTTCCCGGACCTCGGACACGGTCATCGACGCCGCGCACTCAATGATGAATTCTGCCATCTCCGGGTTCTTCGCAATCTTGGAACCGGATATGGCACGGTAGCTGGCGATCTTCTTACGCTGCACGCTGCTATCCGCAGCGGCCTTGAGAGCCTCGTATTCAGATACGGGAACTGAAATCGTCTCCTGACGGAGCGCCAGCTTATTGCAGGTAGAGCACCGCTCCAAGCCCAAGATGCTGCCAACGCTCTTATTCATAGTCGCTCTCCTTCCCTGCGATCTCTGCGGCCTGCCTGCGCAGCTTCTGCCAATGATTGTAGACGGCAGATTTGGAAGGGACGTTCGACGCGCCAAATTTAGCCAGGCAATCGGCCATCACCTCATCAATCGGCTTCGTTCCCAAGATGTTGGCAAGGTGCGCAGCCAACTCGGGGTTCCGCTCGATTTTGGACGCATGAGGCCCCAATCGATCAAGTGAGAAACTTCCGAGCATGCTTCTTTTTTCGCCGTCAAGGATCGCTTGCCGACGCAGTTTCTGCCAGTGGGCATAAATGCGGTTGATTGTCGGAACGTTCTCAGCCCCGAATTTGGCGACGCAATCCGCCATCACCTCAGGCATAGGCTTTGTGCCCAAAACATCAGCAAGGAACGCCGCGAGTTCAGGGTTCTGGTCGATCTTCGACGGTCTGGGCCTGAAGCATGCCCTCTTCAGGCGATGCTCTCGAACGAATGCCTCGTATTCGTGAAGCGGAACGACCGCATACTTCTGGCGGTCGATCTTCGCCACTTCGATCTCAACGTACTTGATTTTCTTCGGCATGCTCTTTCCTTCGATTTTAAGGCCCATAGAGGCGGTTGAGCGAAGAAGGCCGCAGAGTGCGGTCCCGAACGGGGAACGCGCTCCACGGCCTCAGAATCGGGCTTAGCTTTCGTTTTTCTTCCGAGAGGTCATCCGCTTCAGGGCGGTGATGATCTTCGATGCCTTAGCAACATCAACGAAGCGGAGCGCCGATACCTTGTGGAAGCGGGTCAGCCAGTTATTGAGGGCCGCTTCCTTGTCGTCTGCCTCGCCGTGATACTTCAGCCACAACGCCCGTATGAGATCGATCTGGGCAGGGCTTGCCATTCCACGCCGCTCACCAAAGCCGGAAGGCGTGGCAGAGGTCGATTTGAAGCCCAGCGCCGCCATGTATTTCATGACGCTGGTGAAGCCCGAGGCGTTGAGGTCGGCGGAACTGTTACAATGGCCGTGTCTGGCAAGAATTGCCCGGTAATCGTCATCGGTGAGCCCCAGCTCCCGCTTGGCTACATGCAGAAGGGCAATCTGCTTCTTGGTCGCGGGTGCGACGGCGCTACTTCTGGCCATCGTGCGCCTCCTGCACCGTAAAGCTCTTTATGACGCCCGTTTCAGTGTCAGTCACAGTAACGACTGACGGTCTCGCTACGCGGCCATCTGGGTCCGAAACGTAGAGGTCGGCTTCGGAGACTGACACCTTCGCCGTCCCCGTTTTCTTGAAATCATGCGCCGACATAGGACGCTCCTTCTGCTTCATGAGCTTTTTCATTGGCCTCACGGATCGCGGCCATACGACGGGGATTGTAGAGATAGGCCTCGTCCAGGATGCGGCTGACCGTCTCGGCCGGAACCGCCGTCGCCTTGGCTATCGCCTCTATGTCGGCAACACCTTGCATTGCCCGAAAGATTGAAACCTGCTGAGCGGTTTCCACCAGTTCCCGATACGTCTCCTCGCCACCCTCTGCCAGATTGATGCCTGTGGCGATGGAAACGACGTTGGCCGCGATCTTTGGGCTTACGCCTGCCCACTGCGCCAAGGTGGCGAGATCGCGCACCTCAAGCTTACTGACCTTCATTTCCTGATACTGATCGCGCAACGCCTTTTCGATGAATTTCAGGTCCTCGCATTGCTGGTTGAGCATGCCCTGAATACCGTCGCTGTAGTGCGACATGGCTTCACCAGAGCGGTGGGCGTGCTCCAGCAAGACGCTGAAGGCTTCCAGCATGCTGGTTGTCGTGCTCAGCGTATCCAGAACATCGGGAATGTCGCTGTAGACCTCTTTGCGGATTGTCGGCATGGTCATTCCCTCCTCAACGGTTCCGGCGAATAAGTCGAACGGCGTGGATCAGCGAAACAGCCTGGCGCATTTCGCTGATCCTCTCTTCGAGTGCCCGCAGCTCGCCGCTCAGAGCGTCGTCGGGCATGGCTTCCAGTTCCTCCGTCGTTGGAGGCGTGATCGCCTTCTGAAGCCGTCCGGTGAGTTCCTTCAACTGATCAGCGCCGGGCTTTGGCCAGTCGTATTTCGCGCCCCTGGACTGCCCCATGCGATCCAGAAGGACCGAGATTTTCCACGTCAGCTCGCCCTCTTCCGCAAGCCTTTCGAGAGAGGACATCAACTCTGGTGGCGTGGACGGCACCAAAGCCAAGAAATCCTTCGTGTCCCGCTCCTTCAGCCGCCGTCTTTCACGCTCATCAAGGATTTCGGCCATCAGATAGGCTTCCTGCATGAACTGGAATGCCGTCGTCAGGGCATAGGTGGCCTGCTCAATAGCGGCTTCAGGCTGCTCCGCTCCTTCGGCAAGGCGATGACGGATGACGTTCAATGCCGTCACCTCATCCCAAACAACCATGATGGCCTTGCGGAGATCATCCTCGAAAGCGCTCACGTCACGAAAGAACGCCGAATGGCCTTCGATGCTGTTGCAATCATGTGCGACCGGGCTGCGGGCAGCCGTGCCAAAGTAGGGCCCATTGTGCCCGAGACGGTTCGGAAGCGGGCGCATGTTCAACACGTCCTGCGAGCCGACGGGTGACGTGGTATCGCGGGAAAACCCGTTCGAAACGGGCATTTCGGCATTGTGTTCAGTGTTTGACATGTCCGGTCCTCACGCTTCGATGACGGTTTCTTGGAGAGACGCCCAGGCGGCGCGGATGTGCTCGAAAGAGATCGGCTTTTGGGCTCCCAGGGCCATCCGGCGAGCCTGCCTGAAGGCCTTGGCAATCCGGCGCAGGCCTGTGGCATTGGCCGCATAGCGGCGCAGGTATTCCCGCGAGCGCTTATCCGTCAGACCCCACGCGTCGAAGAGTGCGTCAGCATCTTCAGCGCGAGCCGCGCCGATCCGCAGCGGAGCCGTGATGCGGCCCGAAAGCTGGGGAAGGCGAGCGATCTTGTCGGCAAGGTCCAGATGGCCGCAGAACGCGATTGCAACGCCGCTGCGGTCATGGATGGTCCTGATGACCTCGAAGCCCTTGTGGTTGAGGTGCTGGGCTTCATCGCAAAGGATAATCCCCTGCGATCCCTGTACGCGCCGGACAATCTGGCGGCGCACGTCGTCGGGCTTGCTCGGCACCTCGTTGATGCCAAGGGCTACGGCGATCTCCGTCAGAGTGGCGAAGACGCTGGACGTGTCGTCGGAGAATTCGCAGTACCAGACATTCCGCGAGGTTTGCTGAAGCTGCTTGAGAGACTGCGTTTTACCGATCCCAGGCATGCCCGAGATCGAGACGATTTCCCCGTCTTCCTTGGCGAATTCCAGCGTTGCCAGAATATGCTGGGAAGTCGGAGTCGGCACGTAAACCCGTGTCGGGTCGCCCTGTTGCTGTTCGGGCGGTGGCGTACTATTCTGGTCTCTGTCCATTCCACATTCCTTTTCGGTTTTGGATATGGCCGGAGGCGCTGCGAACGCCTTCGGCCAAACACTCAGTCGTCAAAGCCGACTGCGCGTTTCTCGATCTCCATGCCTCGGCGAGCGAGCCGGAGAACTTCGGCCAGTTGGTCCATGTTGTCCGTCCGTGAGACGGTTGGCGTCCTGGTGAAGATGGGTTGAACGATGGGCGGCGACGGCGGCTTATCGATTGGCAACGGCGCAAGGGCCGACTTCATTTCGATCTGCGACATTCGTCCGATAGCATCGGCCTTGGCCTTCGTGGCCTTGATAGATTTACGCTTTTCGCGTTCGTATGCCTTAGCATCCTCTGTGGAAGAGAAGCCGCTCGCTTCGATGCAGACGATGTCATCGGTGATCCTGCGACCATCGACCGTTTCTGCCCAGGCGGGAGCCTTGTGGTTGTCTGGATCGTAGAAGAAGACGACTTCTTCGCCTGCAAATGCCAGCAGAGCCTCATGATGAAAGCGGTTCATGAAGGGCCGTTTGCCGATGGAGACGGTGCCAGATGGCGACACCGTCACGCGCTTCGCCGTGAAGAAGAAATAGCGGCGCTGCTTCTCCGCCAGTTGGCGAACCTGCGTTGTCTCAAGTCCTGCCTCAAAGGCCTGACGGTGCGAGATTTTGTAAGCCACCTTGCTCTTGCGGTCTGTGCGGGTGTTGTAGTGCTCGACGGCCTCGGCAAGGACCTGCTCAAAAGTAGCGAGGTCGATGGCGGTTTCCGCATAGTTTTCAGGCTTTTCGGTAGGGTTGCGCCCGGTGTAGGCTCCAGCGCAACGCGGGTCCTTCTCAGAGCGCTCCTTAACCTCGGCAAAGCCTCTTTCAACGGTCTTTGAACGACCGTTATAGGGCTTTGTGAAGATCGGTTCGCAGCCGACTCGGGGCAGGATGCCAGGAAGATCGGTATCCTTGATCTTGAAGCGGTTGCGCTTCTTCGCCCCTCCGGTGATCGTCTTGTTCGCGGCGGCGCGGGTGTTGTCGAACTGGGCCACCTTTGCGATGCCGTAGCTCACGAACGACTGACAAAGCGCTCTGCGATAGGCATCGGCGCTTTCCGTTTCGCCGATGTGATAGGCGAGCATCATGTTTGTTGCCACGTCCTGCACCATGACGACGCAAACGCGAACGATCCGGCCCTCTTCGCCCGCATGGCCGGGAAGACGAACGAACAAATCCCATTCGCGTCCGTCCAGGCTGATCATGTCCAGCGGTTTCATGCCGGAACGATCCCGCTCGGCATGCGGATACGCATTTTGCAATGCATCTTCGCCGTCACGCCAGAGAATGCGAACATCCGGCGGCAACGCCTCCCAGCGCCGCTTGAGGGTCTTCGCGCTCGGCACTTGGCCCCAGCCGTGTTTGGCAGCGGCACGCACCGTGCGTTCCCAGACAGCCTGTAGCTGTGGTTGTTCGACGCGCCCGTAGTCAGCGAAGAAATAATTGAGGATTTCCTGCGGGATATCCTCTTTCTGGCGTGGCCTGTAGTCCTTGACGAGGGCGGGAAGCCAGTCGGCTTCAGGTACGTTGCGGATTGCTTTCCAGGCTCGCTTTACCGTTGGGACACTGACCCGATGCGCCTCAGACACTTCAACTTGGGCTTCGACGATACCGCGCCCAGCATTGACGAGGCGAAACAGGTCCTGCACCATCGACAGACGGCCCTCGGCGTCTTCCCTGAGGGAACGAGGTGCCTGATAGTATCTTTCCCAGGCCACTTTGTTCGCCGATGGTGCAGCCCCAACCCGGTCGCGCAAAGCTACTCGAAGGACCTCAGGGAGCGACTCAAAATCATAGACGAACCCTTCCTGACCGCGATGCACGCGCTCTTGAACTCGAAGAACGCCGTCTCTATCCAAACGTCTGATTAAACTCGTTTTATCGACGGGATATCCGTGGCTTGCGGAAACAGATCGGATTGTGGAGAGGCTGACCATCATTGAGTTGAACCTGCTCCCTGCGTCACTTCTTACCGCTTGCAACGTTGGTAAGGTGGTGAACGGGGCGGCTCTCCTTCATTCCGAGTGCAACTGCTATCTGGTGGCTAACGCCACGCTTACACTTCAGGCTGCCGTCTACGACAGCATAGACGGTACGCGGGTTGAAGCCGTTGGCCTCTGCCCATTCCCGCATGCTGATGCCTGCGCTCTCGAAGTCCCTTTTGATCTGCTCAGCCTGTTTCATTGCTCGAAATTCCGTGTTACACACCAGCGAAACAATGTGAAGAGTATGTCACGATAGTGAAAACATCAAGAAGAATTTTCGATAGTGAAACAATGTCACAGATCGGGCAGCGCCTTCGGGAACTCCGAGGGGGCAAAACGTTGGCTGAATTTGCCGACCAAATGGATGTCAGTCGCTCGGCTTGGTCGAACTACGAGGCTGGTCGACGGCTTCCAAGCCACGAGACGATTAAGCGAATTGCGCAGAGGCTCGGTATATCACCTGACAGCCTTCTGCCGGGAACAGAACTCAAGCGGACGATTGTTCCAACGGAGTCACATAACTGGACGGCGAGCATTCCCGCGCTTTGGCTCTATAACCGCCTTGGACCACTGATGGTGGGGTTGAGCGAACAGAATCGTCTGCTCTGGTGGGCCGCGAACTTTCCATCTCTCACAGAAGATTTGGAGAATAAGATACATGACTATTCTACAGTCAGAAACATTAACACTATCGATGCAGCCTATGCCGTATGTGAAGACTTAGAAAAACGTACTGATCGCGAACTGCTGGCTTATGTTTCGGCGGTAGCAGACTGGCCAGACTAGCCTTCCTAATCTGCCGACAAATGCTTTCAGTCCAAAACACGAAAGGTGTGGGTTCTTGCTCGGAGCCCACACCTTTCGTGTTTTCGCTGTTTGTCCACATTGTTTGGAATCAAAGCGTTAGCACACCTCCAGCTTTTCTAGGTGTGGGCTCATCCGCGCAGTTTCCGCGAAAGGATCAAACCATCTGTCCAAAACGCTGAAAATTTCTCTTTAAATTCAAACGGCCCTTCGCCACACTTAGATCAAACCATCTGTCCGCCCTCAGAGAAGGTGGCGGCAGCCGGATGAGGGGCGACTTTGATATGAAAAGAGAAATGCCATGCTGACAGTCGAAAACGTCAATCTCCACTACGGCGCCGCCCAGGCGCTGCGCGGTGTCTCCATCAACGCCGAAATGGGCAAGATCACCTGCGTGCTCGGCAGAAACGGCGTCGGCAAGTCGTCGCTGCTCCGCGCCATCACCGGACAGCACGCGGTGTCGGCCGGAACGATCACCTTCAACGGCCAGAAGCTCAACGGCATGGCGCCGTTCAACCGGGCGCGGACAGGCGTCGGTTACGTGCCGCAGGGCCGCGAGATCTTTCCGCTCCTCACGGTGAAGGAGAATCTCGAAACCGGTTATGCGCCGCTGGAGCGCAAGGACCGCTTCATTCCGGATGATATCTTCGCGCTCTTCCCGGTGCTGGATACGATGCTGTCGCGGCGCGGCGGTGACTTGTCCGGTGGCCAGCAGCAGCAGCTGGCGATCGGGCGGGCTATGGTGACACGGCCGAAGATACTGGTGCTGGACGAACCGACCGAAGGCATCCAGCCGTCGATCATCAAGGATATCGGTCGGGCGATCCGCTACTTGCGAGACACAACCGGCATGGCGATCCTGCTGGTCGAGCAATATCTGGATTTCTGCCGGGAGCTTGCCGATCACGTTTACATCATGGATCGCGGCGAGATCGTCCATCAGGGTGCCGCTGAGACGCTCGATACGACGGAAGCGCGGCGTCACCTGACCGTGTGATTTTGCATGACAGGGTTGATGATTTATTAGCGAAGTCGGGTTGATGCTGGGGACACGCGTGATATTGAACGCGCATCTGCGAACAGAAGGCACATCCATGACAACCAGCACGGTATCCCACCGCGCTCGGACGGGCGTATTTGCTCGTGCGGTCGCGGGGCTCTTTCTCTTCGGCTTCTCGGCCGTTGCTGCTGAGGCGGCCACTTGCGGCAGCCCGATAGAGCCTGGCCAATATGGCCTCACTTTCCAGTCCGGTGGCGTGGAACGCGAGGCGGTCTATGTCATCCCGCCGAGCTACACGGGCAAGAAGAAGGTTCCGCTGGTTCTCGACTTCCACGGCTCGAACAGCAATCCGACGGTTCAGCTTGGCCGCAGCCACTGGAACGAAGTGGCGGAGCGCGAGGGCTTCGTGGTCATGGCGCTGGCCGGCAGCCTGAAGGGCGAATTGCCCAATACGCATGCCTGGAACGTGCCGGGCGTCACCGCAGGTGACGGCGCGGATGAATCCGCCGCCATTCGTGAGCTTCTGAAGCTTGCGAAAGAGACGCTCTGCATCGACGCCACCAAGGTTTATGCCTCGGGCTATTCCGGCGGCGGGCGCATGCTGTCGCAATATATCTGCAACGGCTTCGGTGACTTTGCCGCTGCCGGCTTCGTCATGGGCCTGCGCGCCGGTACCCCGGTCGAGGAAAACGGTGTCTGGCAGCCGCGGCGCGAAAGCTGCCAGCCGAGCCGGCCGGTGTCGATTATCGCGTTTTCCGGCAAGAAGGATCACGTCAATCCCTTCGAGGGCGGTGGCCGGGCCTATTGGCGTTATGGCGGCGAAGTGGCGCTCAACCGCTGGGCCGAGCTGAATGGTTGCGACACGCGGGCCTCGCTTGAGACAGGCGAAAATGCCGATGTGGCGACCTATGCCGGCTGCCGTGCCGGCACCAGCGTCGTCTCCTATGTGATTGCCAGCGCCGACCATGCCTGGCCGGCCCGCACGGTCCGCTTCCGGCTTGCGTCCAACAATGACGACAAGGCTATCCGCGAGGTTGATGCGACCGACAGAATGTGGGAGTTCTTCAAGGCCTCGGGCGGCGAGATGATTGCGACAGTCGCGGTCAACGCTGCCTGCAGCGATAAACAGAAAACCGCCGCGATCAGCGATGGCGGGCAGGGGACACGGTGCACGCCAACAAGCAAACCAGACAGCAACGCGCCGTCGGTGTCGGACGACTTGTGACGAAGTCGCTCGGCGGGCGTACGCGCATCGCCGAGCTTTATCAGGAAGGGGCGGCGAAGATCCGCCTTCCTGAGAGTTTCACCGACGAGCTCGAAGCGGTGACGATCAACACTGCGGGCGGTATTACCGGTGGCGACCAGTTCGACTGGAGCTTTCGCGCCGGTCCGGGATGCTTCCTCACCGCGACCACGCAGGCCTGTGAGAAGATCTACAAGGCCTCTGCCGGTACCGGACAGATCACCACGCGCATCGAGGTGGGCGAGGGCGCCAAGATGCATTGGCTGCCACAGGAAAGCATTCTCTTCGACAACGCATCGCTGACGCGCCGGCTGGAGGTCGATCTCGCCGAGGACGCCGAATTCCTGGCCGTCGAGGCGATCCTGCTCGGGCGCAAGGCCATGGGGGAGGCGATGAATGCGGGGCTGGTTCGCGACCGCTGGCGGATCCGCCGCGAAGGGCAATTGCTGCATGCCGAAGAGCTCAAACTCGAGGGCGATGTCGCCAACCTTGTGGCGTCGCCGGCGGTGCTGGCCGGGCGTGTGGCCTTTGCGACTCTCATCCTTATCAGCCCGCGTGCCGAAGCGCTGATCCGCCCAATTCGTCAGCAGATCGGTGAAGAAATGGGCGGCGTAAGTCATTGGCAAGGCAAGCTTGTTGCCCGTGTGGCTGCATCCGACGGTTTTGCCTTGAGAAAAATCCTGTTGCCCGTCATTTCGGCCTTGCGCGGGGGCGCGTCTGTGCCAAAAGTCTGGACTCTCTGACGATCACGCCATTGGAGCACGCATGAATCTGACGCCGCGGGAAAAGGACAAACTGCTGATCGCGATGGCCGCCATGGTGGCCCGGCGCCGGCTGGAACGGGGCGTGAAGCTCAACTATCCGGAAGCGATCGCGCTGATCACCGACTTCGTTGTCGAAGGTGCGCGGGACGGCCGGATGGTGGCGGATCTGATGGAGGCGGGCGCCCATGTCATCACCCGCGACCAGGTGATGGAAGGCATTGCCGAGATGATCCACGACGTGCAGATCGAAGCGACCTTCCCGGACGGCACGAAACTTGTCACCGTTCACGAACCCATTCGCTGAAGGAGAGGCCCATGATCCCCGGTGAAATCATTGCAGCACCTGGCGAAATCGAACTGAATGCCGGCCATCCGACCGTGACAATCGAAGTCTCCAACAGCGGCGATCGGCCCGTCCAGGTGGGCAGCCACTACCACTTCTTCGAGACCAATGCCGGACTGCTCTTCGAACGTGACAAGGCGCGCGGCATGCGGCTCGATATTCCGGCTGGAACGGCGGTACGCTTCGAGCCGGGGCAGACGCGTCAGGTGACGCTGATCCCGCTCTCGGGCAAGCGCGAGGTCTATGGTTTCCGCCAGCAGGTCATGGGCGGCCTCTGAGATGCGCGAGGCGGGGGCTTGGTCATGGGGCGTGCGATGAACTGGGGCGTGATCCTGATGCTGTGCGGTTGCGTATTGCTGCAAGACGCGCCGGCCTCGGGTGAGGACGTGCGGGACGTCGATTGCAACAATGCCCAGACCCAGGCCGACATGAACCAGTGTGCGGCCGAGGACTATCGAAAAGCCGATGCCGCAATGAATGCCCAATGGGCCGAGACGCGCGCCGCCATGCTCGCATGGGATAAGGCGACGCCACCATCGGACGGCAATGGAGCAGCCAAGCGGCTTCTGGCTTCGCAGCGTGCCTGGCTCGCCTATCGCGACGCGGCCTGCGATGTCGAAGGTTACTCGGTCGAAGGTGGTTCGATGCAGCCATTGGTGATTTCATCCTGCCTTGCGGAGCTGACGCGGCGCCGCATCGAGGAACTGAAATCGCTGGTCGGGCTCTTTTGAGGGTGTGACGCGATGGCTCAGGCGAGACAGATCATGATTGTCGGCAATGGACCGGTGGATGACGGGGTGGCCGCGCTCATCGACGCTGCCGATCTTGTCATCCGCTTCAACGGCAGCCGGAATTTCGGTTCAGCCGGACGCAAGACCGACATCATCGCCGTCTGCAACACCGGGCGACCGGGGGCTCAGATGCTCGCCGATCCCGCATGGCGCGAGAGCGAAACCGTGCAACGGACTGCCGAGATCTGGTCCGTCCGCGATCCCGACAAGTTCGCCGAACTCAAGCCGCAGCTGGCGATCAGCCATCCCGAGCTCGACGATTTCTGCGACGACTACACCGACGGTTTTGCGACCTTTGCCACAGCCAATGGCAAGCAGCACCGGATCATCCATGGCGACGTGCACACGGCCTTGGATGAGGCGCTTCTGGCGCTCGATGCCGAACCCTATGTCGTGCCGTCGAGCGGCATGGTGGTGATTCAGGCGCTGCTCACCGATCCCCGACATGCCGAGGATACCATCATCCTCGCGGGCTTCGGCCACAGCGGCTGGGATGGCCATCCCTTCGAAGCCGAGCGCCGTCTGGTGGACCGTCACATCGCCAGCGGTCGCGTGATGCGGCTGCAACCTCTCTTTGCTTCCTCCCTCTCCCAAGGAACCTGACGCCCATGTCCTACAAGATGTCCCGCGCCGCCTATGCTTCGATGTTCGGTCCGACCACGGGCGACAAGGTGCGTCTTGCAGATACGGAACTGTTCATCGAGGTGGAGAAGGATTTCACCACCTATGGCGAAGAGGTGAAGTTCGGTGGCGGCAAGGTCATCCGTGACGGCATGGGCCAGAGCCAGGTAACGCGGGCGGATGGCGCCGTCGACACCGTCATCACCAATGCGCTGATCCTTGATCACTGGGGGATCGTGAAGGCCGATATCGGGCTGAAGGACGGCCGGATCGTTGCGATCGGCAAGGCCGGCAATCCGGATACGCAGCCAGGCGTGAACATCATCGTCGGTCCGGGCACGGAAGCCATCGCGGGCGAGGGCAAGATCGTCACCGCGGGCGGCATGGATGCGCATATCCACTTCATCTGCCCGCAGCAGATCGAGGAGGCGCTGATGTCCGGCCTCACGTGCATGTTGGGCGGCGGCACGGGGCCGGCGCATGGCACGCTTGCAACCACCTGCACGCCCGGACCCTGGCATATCGCCCGGATGATCGAGGCCGCCGATGCCTTCCCGATGAACCTCGCCTTTGCCGGCAAGGGCAACGCCTCGCTACCCGGCGCGCTTGAGGAAATGGTTCTTGGAGGTGCGACCTCGCTCAAGCTGCATGAGGACTGGGGCACGACGCCTGGCGCCATCGATTGCTGCCTCTCGGTCGCCGACCAGTATGACGTCCAGGTGATGATCCACACGGACACGCTGAACGAAAGCGGCTTCGTCGAGGATACGGTCAATGCCATCCGTGGCCGCACGATCCACGCCTTCCATACGGAAGGGGCGGGCGGCGGTCATGCGCCTGACATCATCAAAATCTGCGGCCAGATGAACGTTATCCCGTCGTCGACCAATCCGACGCGGCCTTACACAGTCAATACGATCGCCGAGCATCTGGACATGCTGATGGTCTGCCATCACCTGTCGTCGTCGATCCCTGAGGATATCGCCTTTGCCGAAAGCCGTATACGCAAGGAAACGATCGCGGCGGAAGACATCCTGCACGACATCGGCGCCTTCTCGATCATCTCCTCCGACAGTCAGGCCATGGGTCGCGTCGGCGAAGTCATCATCCGCACCTGGCAGACGGCCGACAAGATGAAACGTCAGCGCGGCGCCCTGCCGTCCGAGACCGGCGACAACGACAACATGCGCGCCAAGCGTTATATCGCGAAATACACGATCAACCCGGCGATCGCCCATGGGGTGTCCCACGAGATCGGATCGGTCGAAGTCGGCAAGCGCGCCGATCTCGTGATCTGGAACCCGGCCTTCTTCGGCGTGAAGCCCGACATGATCCTGATGGGCGGCATGATTGCCGCTGCCCCGATGGGCGACCCGAACGCCTCGATCCCGACACCGCAGCCGGTGCACTACCGGCCGATGTTCGGCGCTTATGGCAAGGCACGCACCAACACCTCCGTCACTTTCGTCAGCCAGGCGGCGATTGATTCCGGCCTCGGCAACCGTCTCGGTGTCGCCAAACAGCTGGTCGCGGTGAAAAACACCCGTGGCGGAATTTCGAAGAAGTCGATGATCCACAACGACTCGACGCCGCATGTGGAAGTGGATCCGGAAACCTATGAAGTGCGCGCTGATGGTGAGTTGCTGACTTGCGAGCCGGCGACCAAGCTGCCGATGGCGCAGCGGTACTTCCTGTTCTGATGATTGCGGCTCTCCGGTTGCTGAAATGGATGGGCGGCCTGTTGGCCGCCCTTCTGGTCTCTCTGGCCTTGGGAACAGTTGTGCCCCGCCCGCTGACCTCGACTGCGGAGGCATCCGTCGGCGGCGAGAGCCAGGTCCTGCTGCTCGCCAATCCGATCCATACCGATATCGCGCTGCCCGTCGATGACGAAATCAGGGCCGCCTTTGCCGATCTCGTCCCCTCCGGCCTGCCGGTCGACATGCCCGGCGTCGATTATCTGATCATCGGTTGGGGTGGGCGGTCCTTCTACATCGAGACGCCGACCTGGGGTGACATCCGGCCGCTGCCGGTCCTGAAGGCTCTGACCATTGACCGCTCCGTGCTGCATGTCTCTGTTGCCGGTCCGATCGATCCTGGCCATCCCACCGTGCGTCCGCTCATCGTGACACCGGAAGAGCGCAGCCGGATGATCGCAGCGATCCGGGAGAGCTTCATCCGCGATGGCGGTTTGCCGGTTGCCATTCCGGGTGCTGCCTATGGTGCCGACGATGTGTTCTTCGAGGCCAAAGGTGCCTTCAACGCCCTCATCGGCTGCAACACCTGGACGGCTGCGGTGTTGCGGGAGGGTGGGGTGCGTACCGGCTGGTGGACGCCCCTGCCGCAATTGCTCGATCTTTCCATCGATCTTCACCACGGCGCCTGAGGCGTGGCCCTCATCATCTAACCGCGCGTCATCGGATGACAATCTCGTCCAATTTAGGGGCTTCCGAAGTCAATGCGGCGATCGATCGTATTTTAGCGATTCGATTAGGGATTGGGGAAGCGACACTGCCTAATCCAGTACGCATCTTCATGAAGGAGCGGGCGGTTGAGTCGCGGCAGCAAATGGCTTTGGCGGCAGGTCGATGTGGGGGCGCTGGACAGCGCCGGCGCGGTCCGTCGCTTTGCCCTGTCGGTGGGTTTCCGGGCGGTGATCGTGACCAGCCTGGCAGGCCTCGTCTTGCTGCCGCTCCTTTATGTCCTCAATGTCGTCGCCACCCCGATCGACCAGACGATGCGGTTGATGGTGGCCTTTTCCTGGCTGTTCGGCGGCGTGCTTTCGGCGGCTTGCGCCTTCGTCGCCGGCCATGTGCTGCGCGAACTTCTGCTGTCACGGCGAAAGTTCGAGCGCCTCAGCCGCACCGACACACTGTCCGGTCTCGCCAACCGCCGTGCCTTCAACGAGGTGTCTCTCGCCACGGATCGGGATGCTTCCCTGGCGATCATCGATGTCGACCGGTTCAAGACGATCAATGACCGCTACGGCCATCAAACGGGGGATCGCGTCATCCAGTCCATCTCCTCGCTGTTGAAGGAGGTCTTTGGCGAAGCGCATCTCGTCGCTCGCCTTGGTGGGGAGGAATTCGGCGTCATCATCAGAGGCGGCAGCGTTGCCGAACGGCTCGCCCTTGTCGAGCAGGCGAGATGCCGTGTGGCGGCCGAAACGATCCTGTATCAGGATGCGGAGCTTCGCGTCACAGTTTCCGCCGGCGTTGCCGAATTTACGCCCGGCAAGAGGCCCGAAAGCGTCTATGCCTGGGCCGACAAGGCGTTGTATCTGGCCAAGGAGAGCGGACGGGACTGCGTTTTCCACGAAAATTCGCTCGCCCTCGTCGAGGCCTTCCCGGGCGACCATGCGCCTGATGATGCTCAGCTTTTTGCGGCCATAGGGCGCCGGGGCTGAAGAACGATCTTGCTGTTTGCCTCATTCCTGTGCATGGTTCAAAAAACAGCCATGCCGGAGTTTTCATGCAGCGTGCAACGTCTTTCAAACCCGCCGGTTTCATCACCGACGCGCCTGATGGCGTCGTTGTGCTTCCCCATGACGGGCGCCATCTGCGGCGCAAGCTCTTGCATCTCGACAATGGCGAGATGGTCATGCTCGACCTTAAGGAGCCGGTGCTGTTTCATCATGGAGATCGGCTTGTGCTCGACGATGGCACGACCATCGAGATCCAGGCGGCGGAGGAGCGGCTCTTCGAGATCCGTGCGCGCGACACGCTGCATCTGATCGAACTCGCCTGGCATCTCGGCAACCGGCATCTGGCGGCCCAGATCGAGACCGACCGCATTCTCATCCAGCGCGATCACGTCATCCGCGACATGCTGGCCGGGCTCGGTGCCGAGGTCAGCGAGGTCGTGGAGCCGTTCCAGCCGGTGCGCGGGGCCTATCATGCCCATGGTAACGGCCACGGAGGGGGGCACCAGGATGCCGGCCATGGCCACGGCTGAACTCGGAGCCGGTGGCCTTGCCGGACGCCAGGCGCTCCTGCGTCTCATGGCCTGGATGTCCCCGGCCTTTCCGGTCGGTGGGTTCTCCTATTCCGCGGGCTTCGAGAGCGCGGTGGTCGAGGGCCATGTCGTTGATGGTGACGCGGTCGAGGCCTGGCTTCAGATGCTGATGAGTGATGGCGGGCTGCGCAATGATGTGATCCTGCTTTCCGAAGCGCATCGCTGCCAGAGCGAGGGAAGGGCGCTTTCCGACTTGATTGCACTCGCGGCGGCGTTGGCGGGGTCCGCGGAGCGGCATGCTGAAATTACCCGGCTCGGCGAGGCATTCGTCAAGGCCGCTTCCGCCTGGCCGCATCCGGTGATCGACGCACTGGCGGGGCCAGTTCCCTACAGCGTCGCTGTTGGTGCGGTGGCCGCATCCCATGGCGTCGACCGATCGGACGCGCTTGCCGCCTTTCTGCATGCGCAGATGTCGCAATATGTCTCCGTCGCGATCCGCCTCGGGGTGATCGGACAGACGCGCGGGGTGGCGATCCTCGCTGCATCGGAAAGCCGCATTCTCGATGCTGTCTCCAGATTTTCCGAGCTCGGCCTCGACGATCTCGGATCAGCGACCGTGATTGCCGATACGCTCAGCATGCGCCACGAGACGCAATATTCACGGCTTTTCCAATCCTAGGCGAAAGCGCTCACACAGGACGAAGATGATGAAATCGAAGAATGGTCCTCTCCGCGTCGGGATCGGCGGACCGGTCGGCTCCGGCAAGACGGCGCTGACGGAAAAACTCTGCAAGGCCATGCGCGACGACTATTCGGTCGCGGTCGTGACCAACGACATCTATACCCGCGAGGATGCCGATGCGCTGATCCGCATGCAGGCTCTGAGCTCGGATCGCGTCGTCGGCGTCGAGACCGGCGGCTGTCCGCATACCGCGATCCGTGAGGATGCCTCGATCAATCTCAAGGCCATTGCCGATCTCAATGCACGCATCCCGGATCTCGACGTGGTCTTCATCGAGTCGGGCGGCGACAATCTCGCGGCAACCTTCTCGCCCGATCTCGCCGACATCACCCTCTACGTCATCTCGGTTTGCCAGGGCGAGGAGATCCCGCGCAAGGGCGGGCCAGGCATCACGCGGTCGGATCTGCTTGTGATCAACAAGACGGATCTCGCGCCGCATGTCGGCGTCGATCTTGAGGTCATGGAGCGGGATGCGGGAAAGATGCGCTCGGAGCGCCCGTTTGTCTTTACCGATCTGAAGCGGGGTTCCGGCGTCGACAGGATCGTCAGCTTCCTGCAGCAGAGTGGGGGGCTCTGAGCGGAAGCCAAGGGGGTACCGGGTGCCGATGCCCTCAGATCTGCCTGAGGGCGTTGACGTCGCTGATCTGGATCGTGCGTCCACGCACGATGACGCCGACGCGGCGCAGTGAAGAGAACGCGCGGGACAGGGCCTCCGGTGCCAGGCCCAGCTTGCCCGCAAGCAGGCTCTTCTGGAACGGCAGGCGGATGGAGGCCGGGCCGCCCTCGGCTTCACAATGGGTCAGGAGATAATGCGCCACGCGCTGGGGGGCGGTCTGCAGGCGGTCATTGGCAATACAGTCCATGGTCGTGCGCAGATGGTCGGACAGGCAGCGGATGACCGCCTTTGCGACATCCTTCTCCTGTTCAGAGAGGGCCCGGACGCGCTGCAGGTCAAAACGAGCAAGCGTCACCGTTTCAGCCGCCTGGGCGTTGTAGAGATACTTGTCGCCGACGGCCAGTAGGCATTCTGCAAAGGTGTCCCCGGGACCGCAAATGCGGATGTCGGCCTCGCGGCCGTCCTTGTTGAGGCGGTAAAGGCGCACATAGCCGGTCAGCACGCTGTAGAAGCTGTCGGCCGGCTCTCCTTCGCGGAACAGGACCTCACGCGCCTCGTAGGTGGAGATGTTGGCGATCTCCATCATCGAGGCCATCGCCGTGGGGCCAAGTTGTGACAAGAACGACGTCCGCAGTAGCGTGTTCTTGTCGCGCGTGTTCAGTCTCAGGATCTTGTTCACGGTCTTCACGGCTCCCCATCCATCACGGTATCAGGGCATGCACCGCTGCGGTCGTCGCGCCGCCTCCGCCTTGCCGGATGTGCACGTCTCCTGCAGGTCCGGGTGATCTTGCCCTTTCCAGTGACAGTCACATTATCGCGAGCAGGGGGAGATCGGATTGATTTCGATCAACCGCCTTGAGGCAAATCAGACTTCCCTAATCTGAGCCTGGCGGCTGCTAAAACGCCAGAGGCCGGGCACTTGGGCCCGGCCTCTGGTCTCGATGAGAAAACGCCTTACTCTGCCGCGAGCGGCGGCAGGTTGATGACGTTGCCGTTGCCATCGCGCTTGCGGTTGACCGGCTGGTTGCGTTCCACGGCTGCGACACGCTTTTCCATGGCTTCCAGCGCCTGAACGTTCTGACGCGCCAGGAAGGAAAGCACTTCCGGCGTGAGTGGCTCTTCCTCTTCCTCTTTCTTGCCGACGAAGCGACCGAAGAACCATCCGAGCAGTCGGGAGACATCGTCGAGGATCAGGAAAAAGGCCGGCACGACCACAAGGCTCAACACCGTCGAGACGATGATACCGCCGATGACCGCGATCGCCATCGGCGCACGGAACGAGCCACCTTCGCCGACGCCGAGCGCCGAGGGCAACATGCCCGCCGACATGGCGATCGACGTCATGATGATCGGGCGGGCGCGCTTGCGGCCCGCTTCGACCATGGCCTCGAGCCGGTGCATGCCCTGACGGCGCATTTCGATGGCGAAGTCCACCAGCAGGATGGCGTTCTTGGTCACGATGCCCATCAGCATCAGGATGCCGATGAGGACCGGCATCGAGAGCGCGTTGTTGGTGATGATCAGCGCGACCGCCACGCCGCCGATCGCGAGCGGCAGCGAGAACAGGATGGTGAAGGGCTGGATCACGTCCTTGAACAGAAGGATCAGCACTGTCAGCACCAGAAGCAAGCCGAGGATCATGGCGTTGACGAAGCTCTGCTGCATTTCCGCCTGGATCTTGGCGTCACCGCTTTCGGCGAGGCGAACGCTTGCCGGGATCTCGGCAGTTTCAACCGTGGTGCGATAGGCGGCCGTTGCCGTATCCAGCGCTACCCCCTGCGGCAGGCTCGCGCCGATGGAGACAACGCGGTTGCGGTCGTTGCGCTTGATCGACGATACGCCTTCCGCGTAGTCGATGTCGGCGACGCTGGAGAGCGGGACAGTCGCGCCGCTTGCCGTGCGTATCTTCAGCGAGCGGATGGCAGCGAGGTCCGTGCGCATGTCCAGTGAAGCCTGGACGCGGATCGGGATCTGCCGGTTGTCCAGCGAGATCTTCGGCAAAGCGGCGTCCACGTCGCCGATGGTCGCAACGCGAACAGTCTGGGCGATCTGCTGGGCGGTTATGCCGAGGCGGGCCGCCTCATCCGCACGTGGGCGGATCTGCAGCTCCGGACGCGGCAGGGCGCCATCGGCACTGACATTGGCGAGTTCCGGCACCTGGCGAAGCTTGGCTTCAAGGATGCCGACAGCCTGGTTCAACTCTTCCTCGTTCTTGGACAGGAAGTTGAAGGTGATGTCGCGTTCGCCGCGGTCATTGAGCTTGGTGATCCGGATGTCCGGAATACCGGCAAGCTTGGCGAAGACCTCTTCCTCGACATCCCATTGCGGACGGATGCGGCCGTTTTCGGGAAGTTTCGGCAGGTATTGGCCGATCAGGGGAATGTTGCCGAGACCGCCATTGACCAGCGTCTTGGCGAGCGAGTGCTCGATCCGGTCGAGGTTCATGGTGACGCTGGCGCGACGCAGTTCTAGATCCCCGCGCGGTGAGGAACCGCCGAGGATGAAGATGCTGGCGACATCGGGCACGTCCTGGATGGCCGCGTAAATCTCGTCGGTCTTGCGTTCCGTTTCGTCGAGCGTCGCATTCGGCGGAAGTTCGACGGACAGAACGATACGGCCTGCATCTTCCGGCGGAATGAAGCTGCCGGGGACGCCTGCGAGAAGGATGATCGAGCCCACCAGAAAGGCGATCGCAGCAGCCAGCGTGCCGAGACGCGAATACCAGTGGCGCGTCGTGAAGCGCACGAGCTTCGTGTAGAGCTTCAGCGGCAGGCTGTCGTTGTCGTGATGGTCGTCCATCGCGTCTTCCGCCCGCATGAGATAGGCGGCCATCATCGGGGTGATGAGACGCGCGACAAGCAGCGAGAAGAAGACGGAGAAGGCCACAGTCAGGCCGAACTGGATGAAGTACTGGCCGGGAATGCCCGGCATGAAGGACACCGGCACGAAGACGGCAATGATCGTAAACGTCGTCGCGATGACGGCGAGACCGATTTCGTCGGCCGCCTCGATGGCCGCCCGGTACGGCGTCTTGCCCATCTTGATGTGTCGGGCGATGTTCTCCACCTCGACGATCGCGTCGTCGACGAGGATACCGGTCGCCAGCGTCAGGGCCAGGAACGAGACGAGGTTCAGCGAGAAGCCCATCATGTCCATGACCCAGAAGGTCGGGATGGCCGAGAGGGGCAGCGCTACGGCCGAGATCAGGGTTGCACGCCAGTTGCGCAGGAAAAGCAGAACCACGATGACGGCGAGGATCGCACCCTCGACGAGGGTGTGCATCGCGGCTTCGTAGTTGCCATAGGTGAAGTAGACCGAGTCGTCGATCATCTCGATCTGGACATCGGGGTTTTCGGCGCGAACCGTGGCGAGGCTCTCGGCGACGGTTTCTGCTACCGTGACTTCACTGGCACCCTTGGCGCGGAAGACGGCGAAGGACACGACCGGCTTGCCGTCGTGACGGGCGAAGGACCTCTGTTCCTCGTAAGTGTCGTATACACGACCGAGGTCGGAAAGCTTCACGAAGCGGCCGCCGGGGAGCGCAATTGTGGTGTTGGCAAGGCTCTCGACGTCGCGGTTGTCACCGAGCGTGCGGATCGACTGCTCGGCGCCGGCTACCTGGCCGCGGCCCGAGCCCAAATCGACGTTGGTGCCCTTCAACTGGCCCGAGATGTCGGAGGCGGTGACGCCTAGCGCATCGAGGCGGTGGGGATCGAGTTCGACGCGCACCTCGCGATCGGCGCCGCCGTAGCGGTCGACGCGGCCGATGCCGGGCTGGCCCTGCAAGGCGCGCTTGACGGTATCGTCGACGAACCAGGAGAGTTCGGCAAGGTTCATGTTCGGCGAGGAGACGGCGAAGCTCTGGATTGCCTGGCCCTCGACGTCGATCTTCGTGACGATCGGCTCCTCGACGGAGGCCGGAAGATCGCCACGGATCTGATCGATCGCGTCCTTGACGTCCTGCACCGCCTGTTCGGTCGGCACTTCCATGCGGAACATGACGACGGTCTGGGACATCCCGTCGGTGACGGTCGAGTTGATTTCGTCGACGCCGGTGATCGAGGCCACCGCGTCTTCGACCTCCTTTGTCACCTGGCTTTCGAGTTCAGCCGGGGAGGCGCCGCTCTGGCCGACGGTGATCGCCACCAGGGGCACGTCGATGTTCGGGAAGCGGGTGATCGGCAGCGCATAAAACGACTGGATGCCGACGACCATCAGCAGGAAGAAGCCAAGGATCGGCGCAATCGGATTGCGGATGGACCATGCAGAGAAATTCATGGCGTCGTCGCCTCTCAGTTGGAAACGCTGCTGGTTTCTTCCACGGGATTGATGCGGTCGCCGTCACGGACAAAGACGCCCGCCTTGGCCACCACCTTGTCCCCTTCATCAAGGCCTTCTGTCACCTCGACATAAGCTCCGTCCTGAATGCCGATACGGATCTCCACCATCTGGACGCTACCATCGGAAACCTTGCGTACCGTCGTCTTTCCGCCCTCGGTGGTAATTGCCGAGAGGGGTAGGGCAATGCCCTTCGTCTCAGTCACAATAATCGCCGCATTGCCATACATGCCGGAGCGAGCCGCCGCATCATCGTCAAGCGCGATATGCACCGAGCCGAGGCGCGTGACCGGATCAATCACAGGAGACACGAGTCGGACGGAGCCCGACAGCGGCTCGGCGCGTCCGGCAACCGAGATGGCCGCCTTCTGGCCCGGCTGCAGGCGCAGGATATCATTTTCCGGGACGTCCGCCACAAGTTCGATCTGACCATCGCGAATGACGGTGAAAAGCGGCTGACCGGCCCCGGATGCGATCGCGCCGATACGCGCATTGCGCACGGAAATCGTGCCGGCCACAGGCGATTTGACCTCAGTGCGCGCAAGACGCAGATCGATGTCGGCGATCTGGCTGTCGACGACCTTGATATCGGCATCCGCAACCGTAATCGCCTGACGCGCGGTTTCCACGCGGGCGGTGGCGCTTGCGAGCGCAGTTTCAGCCTGCTCTTTTTGTGCGGTCGAGACGGAACCAGAAGAGACGAGGCGCGTTGCACGATCGAACTGGCGCTGCGCGTCACTCAGGCTCGCTTCCGCTTCGACGACTTGAGCCTGATACTGGGCAAGTGCCGCTTCCGCCTTGGCGCGGTTGGCCACCAACTGGCTGCGCTGGAGCACGAGCGTGTCTTCGTTCAGTCGCGCAACAACAGCGTCGGCTGCGATCGTGTCGCCGACATCCGCTTCGAGAGACTTGATCTGCAGCCCTTCGACCTGGGGTTGGATCTGGACCTCTTCAACGGCCATGACGGTCCCCGTCGCGACGACGCGGTCCACCAGGTCGCGGGTCTGGGCCGGGGTGACGATAATGGCTGGAAGGTTCTGGGCCGGTGCCGGAGGTGTCGGCTGCTCCTGCGCCAGCGCGACCGAGGCCGACAGCGAGATAGTGGCGGCCATCAATACGGCCTTGGCGCTCGTGTTAAGAAACATAGGTCCCTTCCCAAAGATCTATTATGCAGTTCACGCCCTGATACGTGGCGACAAGCCATTCGGCTCACCGGCCTAATCCCGCCTGACGATAAAGCGCGTCTTCACAACCGCGGCATTGAAATCTAGTGAAAGAGGTGGGGGATGGCGAAACCGCTTGCAAGTGGCGGAACAGCCGATTCCCTGATTCCTCTGAAAATTGTTCAATATAGAACGGTAGTGTTGCCGAACTGCCAGACCAGGCGTCTGAATCGATAAGCAGAACCTACAAAAAAACACGGGGACCGCTGCCCCCGTGTCTCTATTTTCAATGGTCCGCCAAGACTATTTCAGGGCCGCGTCGGTGATCTCGGTCGTGAAGGCACCGGTCGGCTCCTTGGTGATGACAGGATCCGAGCCGCCACCGAGCAACGTCTTGACCGTGCGGTCATAGTCGGCCTGGTCGAGCGCGCCATTGGAGCCTGCCGTCAGCTTGGCGACTTCGCTCATCATGCGCTTCTGATGGGCTTCGGTCTGCGCGCCGGACGCATCGTTTTCGAGCACGATTTCGGCGGCTTCGTCGGAGTTCTCCTCGGCATACTTCCAGCCCTTCATCGAAGCGCGGACGAACTTGACCATCTTTTCCTTGAAGGCCGGATCGGCGAGCTTGTCTTCGAGCACGTAAAGACCGTCTTCGAGGGTGGCCACACCTTCGTCTTCATACTTGAAGGTCACCAGTTCCTCCGGCTTGATGCCGGCGTCAATGACCTGCCAGTATTCGTTATAGGTCATCGTGGAGATGCAGGCGGCCTGCTTCTGCAGGAGCGGATCGACGTTGAAGCCCTGCTTCAGGACGGTGACGCCGCCATCCGAACCGTCAGTCTTGATGCCGAGCGTGCTCATCCAGGACAGGAACGGATACTCGTTGCCGAAGAACCAGACGCCGAGGGTCTTGCCCTTGAAATCCTCCGGCGTGGTGATGCCGGTTTCCTTCAGGCAGGTCAGCATCATGCCCGAGGACTTGAAGGGCTGCGCGATGTTGACGAGCGGAACGCCCTTCTCGCGGGTGGCCAGAGCCGACGGCATCCAGTCGACGATCACATCTGCGCCGCCACCGGCCAGAACCTGCGGAGGAGCAATGTCAGGGCCGCCCGGCTTGATTTCGACGTCGAGGCCTTCTTCTTCGTAGAAGCCCTTGTCCTTGGCGACGTAATAGCCGGCGAACTGGGCCTGGGTTACCCACTTCAGCTGGAGGGTCACCTTGTCGGCGGCGGCGGCCTGCATGGCGGTCAGCGAGACCGCAGCAGCCAGCAGCATGGATGCGAGTTTGACAGTCATTTCAGTTCCCTCTTTTTTTGTTGGTGCAGTTCACGCCCGTCCACCACGGACGGACGGATGCCAGAAGGTGACCCAGCGTTCTGCCAGTGCCACCAATCCGTAGAAGACCGAGCCGGCGAGTGCGGCAACCGCAATCTCGGCCCAGACCATGTCGACATTCGAGCGTCCGACCTCTGTCGAGATACGGAAGCCCATGCCGACAATCGGGGTGCCGAAGAATTCTGCCACGATCGCACCGATCAGCGCGAGGGTGGAATTGATCTTCAGCGCATTGAAGATGAAAGGCCAGGCGGCCGGTAGCCTTAGGCGCACCAGCGTTTGCCACCAGGAAGCGGCATAGGTATGCATCAGGTCGCGCTCCATGTGGCTGGCGGCGGCCAAACCCTGGACAGTGTTCACCAGCATCGGGAAGAAGGTCATGATGACGACGACCGCGACCTTGGACTGCCAGTCGAAGCCGAACCACATGACCATGATCGGTGCGATGCCGACGACGGGAAGGGCGGAGACGAAGTTGCCGATCGGCAGCAGGCCCTTTTGCAGGAAGGGCGAGCGGTCGATCAGGATTGCAACGAGGAAGCCGAGGCCACAGCCGGCGACATAACCCGTGATGACAGACTTCAGGAAAGTCTGCTGGAAATCCGCCCAGAGGATATGGGTGGAGGTGAGGATCCGCGCCCAGATCATCGACGGGGCGGGGAGCAGGATCGAGGGGATCTCGAAGCCGCGCACCATGCATTCCCAGATCACGAGCAGGGTCACGCCGAAGATCAGGGGGACGGCGAGGCCGATCGCGCGTTTCGCCGTCTGGTCCTTTGGACGGCGGCGGACAAGCCACTCGTTGAGGCCCCAGGCACCGAGCCAGAAGACGAAGGCGAAGACGAGGTAACCGTTCATGGCTTGACCCCCATGCGTGCGAGCACCCGTGTATGGGCCATGCCGACGATCGAGACGAGCAGGGCCGCCAGCCCCGCCGCCATGAAGAGGGCGGCCCAGATCTGGATGGTCTGGCCATAGTAGGAGCCGGACAGCAGGCGGGCGCCAAGACCGGCGACGGCCCCTGTCGGCAGCTCACCGACGATCGCGCCGACCAGCGAGATGGCGATTGCGACCTTCAGCGAGGTGAAGAGGTATGGCATCGACGCCGGCCAGCGGAGCTTCCAGAAGGTCTGAGACTGGCTGGCATTATAGGTGTGCATCAGGTCGAGGAGCAGGATGTCCGGACTGCGCAGGCCCTTCACCATGCCGACGACGATCGGGAAGAAGGAAAGATAGGTGGAAATCAGCGCCTTGGGCATGAGGCCTGAGATGCCGATGGAATTGAGAACCACAATGATCATCGGCGCAATCGCGAGGATCGGGATGGTCTGAGAGGCGATCACCCAGGGCATCAGCGACTTGTCCATCGCCCTGTTGTGCACGATGGCGATGGCGAGCACGATGCCGAGTACGGTGCCCATGGCAAAGCCCATCAGCGTGGCGGAAAGCGTGATCCAGGCGTGGTAGACAAGGCTGCGCTTGGAGGTGACGGCCTTGTTGATGGTGGTATCCCAGAGTTCGGCGACGATCTGGTGCGGGGCCGGCAGGACCGGACGTTCCTGGGCGAAGGTTCGCTCGACGATCTGGGAGAAGGTGATCGTCTCGCCGGCGCGTGCCGCCTGGTCGCGCACGAAGGGCGCGTTCAGATAAATGACGAAGACATGCCAGATCACGAGGATCGCCAGGATGACGGTCAGAACCGGCAAGATGCGGTCACGAAAGGCGGAAGGGGCTGACGTCATCAGACACCTCCTTTTGCAGGAAAGAGCATCAAAGCCATGGAGACGACACCGAGCGCGACGCCGGCCATCTGAACCGCGCTCAGCCTCTCGCCGAAAAGGAGGAAGGCAATGACATTGATGAGCACCAGTTGGGCGACCGCTGAGGCGGAGATGGCAAGGCCTAAGCCCCCCTCGCGCATCAGCTTCACCATCATCAGATTGCCGATGCAGTAGAGGGCGAGCGAGGCCGCGAGCACCCAGAGCTTGCCGTTGTCGACATAGGCCCGGGAGACGGTCGCGGCACCGAGGAAGGTCGCCATGGCGGCACCGAGCCAGAGGAGGAAGGTGGGGTTCATGGGGTGGACCCCGCTTCCGTTGCGCGGGTTTTACCCCCCTCTGTCACTCCGTGACATCTCCCCCACAAGGGGGGAGAGTGGCGGCTAGCGCTTTGCCATGAGAGCGGGACGGCGACCACATCCCGTTCTCCCCCCTTGTGGGGGAGATGCCCGGCAGGGCAGAGGGGGGTAACCATATACTCCATGTGGATGTTATTCCTCATAGCTATGCCCCGCCTTCAGGCCCTCGCGCACCCGATGCGCGATCTCGAGAAATTCCGGGGTCTCGCGGATGTCGAGCGGGCGTTCCTTGGGAAGCGTCGACTCGATGATGTCGGTCACCCTGCCGGGACGCGGGCTCATCACGACGATCTTGGTAGAGAGATAGACGGCCTCGGGGATCGAGTGGGTGACGAAGCAGATCGTCTTGTTGGTGCGGTCCCAGAGTTTCAGCAGCTCGGAGTTCAGGTGGTCGCGTACGATTTCGTCGAGCGCGCCAAAGGGTTCGTCCATCAAGAGCAGGTCGGCGTCGAAGGCGAGCGCGCGGGCGATCGAGGCGCGCTGCTGCATGCCGCCTGACAGCTGCCAGGGATATTTCTTGGCAAAGCCCGACAGGTTGACCAGCTCCAGCGTCTGCTCGATGCGCTTCTTCTTTTCCGCCGCACTATAGCCCATGATTTCAAGCGGGAGCGCGATGTTGTTTTCGATCGTGCGCCAGGGATAAAGGGCCGCTGCCTGGAAGACATAGCCGTAGGAGCGCGCCTTGCGTGCTTCTTCCGGTGTCATCCCGTTGACCGTGATCTCACCGGCGGTGTGCTTTTCGAGATCGGCGATGACGCGCAGGAAGGTGGTCTTGCCGCAGCCGGAGGGGCCGATGAAGGAGACGAAATCGCCCTTCTTCACCTCAAGGTCGACATTCGACAGTGCGTGGACGGGGCCGTCATTGGTCTCGAAGGTGAGGCTCAGGTTCCTGGCCGAGACGACGGAGTAGGGTGCATTCATGCGCTGGGACCAATCGGGTTCGTTGCAAAGGCAGCCTGCCTCTTGCATTCTTTTGACATGCGGCCGCTCGGGAGCAGCTGAGAAGGAGAGGCGGCTTTGCCGCGGAAGGGATGAAGATCAAACCATGGACACATCATCAAAGCCCACCTGCCGGATCGTGAAGCCCGGCCACACCTATGAGGGCAAGCAGGGACTGAGTTACTTCGAGGGCATTGCCGCTGAGACTGTGGGTGCGAAGGGCATCTGCATGCACGTCTTGACCATGCCGCCCGGAGCGCGCGCCAAGGCGCATCTGCACGAGAGCCACGAAACGGCGATCTACATGCTCTCCGGCCAGGCGCATACCTGGTACGGCGAGCGGCTGGAGAACCATGTGATCGTGCATGCAGGCGAGCTGTTCTACATTCCCGCCGGCGTGCCGCATTTGCCGGCGAACCTGTCGAATACGCCCTGCACGGCGATCATTGCGCGGACAGACCCCAACGAGCAGGAAAGCGTTGTGCTTTTGCCGGAGCTGGATGGGCTGGTGGAGGTGTGACGCTGGCTTCATCTCGCCAGACCCTCTCTCTGGGGCAGGGCGATCCACCTGTAGATGATCGCGCAGATCATGCCTGTCGGAGCGAGCGACATCGCCATTGATGCCTCGTTCTGATTGAAAAAGCGGCCCCAGGTTGCCAGTTGCAAAAGGGCGATGCCGGACAGAGGGCATGCGGCACCGGCAATGGCGAAATGCCACCAGCGGTTCCAACGCATCCGCAGCAGCACCCAGGTCGCCAGCAAGGTGAAGGGAGCGGCCAGCAACAAGGCAACCGGCAGGATCTCGAGGGTCAGCTGGAGTGCTTGGAGAATGGGGCGCGGAAACATCGAGATGAAGTGCGGCAGGCGGCCGTAAGTGAAGGCATCTTCGACCTCCATGGTGGCCCAGATGCCCATGACGCCGACAAACACGGCCGCTGCATAGCCCGCGCCGAAGCGGGCACTCCTCAGCAGCCATGCCTTCTTCGCTGGCCTCACGCTCACACCCCCGTCGCCGGAATGCCGGTGCGTTCCACCTTGCGCGGTGCCACGAGTTCCTTCCAGGTCGACAGCGCCTTGGAAACGGCGGGGAAGGGCTCGCGCTTGACGAACTTGCCGTGTCCCTCGCGGGTCTTCACCGCGCCTTCCTCGATCGCGACATAACCGCGGGTCAGCGTGTAGCGCGGCAGGCCGGTGACTTCCTTGCCTTCGAAGACATTGTAGTCGATCGAGGACTGCTGGGTCTTGGCGGAGATGGTCTTGGAGCGCTTGGGATCCCAGACCACGAGGTCGGCATCGGCGCCGACAAGGACGGCGCCCTTCTTCGGGTAGATGTTGAGGATCTTGGCGATATTGGTCGAGGTGACCGCAACGAATTCGTTCATCGTCAGGCGACCGGTCGCTACACCATAGGTCCAGAGCATCGGCATGCGGTCTTCAAGCCCGCCGGTGCCGTTCGGGATCTTAGCGAAGTTGCCGACGCCGAAGCGCTTCTGTTCGCTGGTGAAAGCGCAGTGGTCGGTCGCGACGACCGAGAGCGAACCCGACTGCAGGCCGGCCCACAGGGAATCCTGGTGCTGCTTGTTGCGGAAGGGAGGCGACATGACGCGGCGGGCGGCGTGGTCCCAGTCCTTGTTGAAATATTCGCTCTCGTCGAGCGTCAGGTGCTGGATCAGCGGCTCGCCATAGACTCGCATGCCCTTTTGCCGGGCGCGGCGGATCGCTTCATGGGCCTGTTCGCAGGATGTGTGCACGACATAAAGCGGGACGCTGGCCATGTCGGCCAGCATGATGGCGCGGTTGGTCGCCTCGCCTTCGACCTCAGGCGGACGGGAATAGGCGTGGGCCTCCGGGCCGTTATTGCCTTCGGCCAAGAGCTTTGCCGTCATCGAGGCAACGACGTCGCCGTTTTCGGCATGCACCATCGGCAAAGCGCCAAGTTCTGCGCAACGCTGGAAGGAGGCGAACATCTCGTCGTCATTCACCATCAGCGCGCCCTTGTAGGCCATGAAGTGCTTGAAGGTGTTGATGCCGCGATCCTGAACCACGGTCTTCATTTCATCGAAGACTCGCTCGTTCCAGCCGGTGATCGCCATGTGGAAGGAATAGTCAGCCGTGGCGCGGGAGGTCTTGTTGTCCCACATCTGCAAGGCTTCGAGCAGCGACTGGTCAGGGCCTGGCAGACAGAAATCGACGACCATGGTCGTGCCGCCGGAGAGCCCTGCACGGGTGCCGCTTTCGAAGTCATCCGCCGAGTATGTGCCCATGAAGGGCATTTCGAGGTGAACATGCGGGTCGATGCCGCCCGGCATGACGTAACAGCCCGCCGCATCCAGCACGGTGTCGCCTGACAGGTTCGGTCCGATCTCGACGATCACGCCCCCCGCGATCTTGACGTCGGCCTTATAGGTTAGATCGGCGGTGACGATCGTGCCGCCCTTGATGACTGTGGTGGTCATGTGGTCTCTCCCCTTAGATTCATTTTAGTGTGTGCTCATCCAGCGAAGCCCAGGGCCATGGCCATTGAGCGCTCAAGTCGGCCCATCGTCACGTCATCAAAAGCCCCGATGATTTCGCCAATCCTCTGCCGGCTGGCCGGGCTGATCTTGTCGACCATGACTTCAGATTGCAGTTTCAACCCATTTGAGGGAGTGGGCTCGACTGGCACCCGAAAGATGCTCGGGGCGGAGCTGAAGCTGGTGATGGGGCAGACGAGTACGGTCTTGAGCTGCGACTCCGTCATTGCGTCGGTCTGAACGATGACGGCTGGGCGAGGCTTGCCCAGATCGCTTGGCAGGACCACGGTGACGACATCGCCACGCTTCATTGGCCGCCTTCTCCGTCCTCATGATCCCACATGTCCTTCTGAAGACATTCAATCCACTCCATCACATTGTCTTCTTCATCGGCAAAGGCCATGCGATTTGCCTCTGCTACCGCCTGCGCTCGGATGGCCGGGTCGCGCAGGTCCGGTAGCCATAGTTCGAAGCGTTGGAACCCCTTTGCTCGAAGTTCGGCCATTTCTTGTGCAGACAATTCTCTCGGCAAAGTCATTGGCAGGCCTCCGCATAGGACAGGTCTTGAGTTTACCCCACAATCTCCGCCGTCTCCAGAACCGCGCGCAGCAGAACATCCGCGCCGGCCGTCGCCCAGTCCTTGGAGATCTCTTCCGCCTCGTTGTGGCTCAATCCGCCAACGCAAGGGCACATGATCATCGTCGATGGCGCGACCTTGGCGGCCCAGCAGGCGTCGTGGCCGGCGCCGGAGATGATGTTCATGTGGGAATAACCGAGGTCTTCGGCCGCCTTGCGGACGGAGGCGACGAGCTTTTCGTCGAAAGTGACTGGATCGAAATGGCCGACGGCCTCAACCGAACAGCCGACGCCGAGTGCGGAACAGATTTCGGCTGCCTTCGCCTCGATTGTCGCGCGCATGCGGTCGAGTTTTGCCTGCTCGGGCGTGCGGATGTCGACGGTGAAGACGACTGTGCCGGGTAGCACGTTGCGGGAGTTGGGCGAGAATTTCACCTGGCCGACACCGCCGACGGCGCCGGGCTGTTCACTCATGGCGACCTCCTGGACCATTTCCATGATCCGGGCCATGGCAAGGCCGGCATTGACGCGCAGGTTCATCGGGGTGGAGCCGGTATGGGCTTCGCGGCCGGAGAGCGTGAATTCTAGCCACCACAGGCCCTGACAGTGGGTGACCACGCCGATCTGCTTGTTCTCGGCCTCCAGGATCGGTCCCTGTTCGATGTGATACTCGAAATAGGCGTGCATCTTTCTCGCGCCGACCACTTCGTCGCCCAGCCAGCCGATGCGCTTCAACTCGTCGCCAAAGGTCTTGCCGTCCATGTCCTTGCGGCCATAGGCGTAATCCTGGTCGATGACGCCGGCGAACACGCCAGACGCCAGCATGGCGGGGGCGAAGCGGGCACCTTCCTCGTTGGTCCAGTTGGTGACGACAATAGGGTGTTTGGTCGTGATGTTGAGGTCGTTCATCGACCGCACGGCCTCTAGGCCGGCGAGGACGCCGAGCACGCCGTCATATTTGCCGCCGGTGGGCTGGGTGTCGAGGTGGGAGCCGATATAGACGGGCAGTGCGTCCGGATCGGTGCCGGCGCGGGTCATGAACATGTTGCCCATGGTATCGACGCCCATGGTGAGGCCAGCGTCTTCGCACCAGCGCTGAAAGAGGCGGCGGCCTTCCGCATCCTCGTCGGTCAGGGTCTGGCGATTGTTGCCGCCGGCAATGCCGGGGCCGATCTTCGCCATCTCCATGAGCATGTCCCAGAGCCGATCGCCGTTCACGCGAAGGTTCGTGCCGGTTTGCGCCGTCATTGCAGATCCTCACCTGTTTTGCTGGGACCGGATCTTCCGCCCGTTCCCCTTGTTCCCGGGGTCAACAACAGCGACTTGTCTTTGTTATTTTCGCTGTCGTATCGGCAGTTGCCTTTATTTGACATCTGTCCAATAATTTGACCGACTGGTAAAACATTACAGCTTCCATCACGGCACTCAAGACAAAATCGGCAAAAATCTGCGACAAAAAACAGAGCAGATGCACAGAATTTGAGCGCGGATATTGTTGAGTGACTTCAGGGTCTTAGGCGGGGAACAACTCTAAGATGGCAATACCGAGAGCGGCGCAAACCCAGAGGCGGACGCGGATCCAGGAGGAAAAGGAAGAGCAGATCCTCGAAGCAGCCCTGGAAGTGTTTTCGCAGCGGGGATTCCACGGCTCGACCATCGACCAGATTGCCGAGGTCGCGGGCATGTCAAAGCCCAATCTGCTTTATTATTTCCGCACCAAGGAAGCCATGCACCGGGCGCTGATCGACCGGGTGCTCGAAAACTGGCTGGAGCCGCTGCAGGCCTTCGATGCGGACGGCGACCCCGAACACGAGATCAAGTCCTATATTCGCCGCAAGCTGGAGATGGCACGCGACTTCCCGCGCGAAAGCCGGCTGTTTGCCAACGAGATCCTGCAGGGTGCGCCGCATATCGCCGGTGTTCTCGAAGGACCGTTGAAGGAACTCGTGGATGAGAAGGCCGAGGTCATCAGAGCCTGGATTGCCGCGGCCAAGATCCGAGAATGCGATCCGCACCACATGATCTTCTCGATCTGGTCAACGACGCAGCATTATGCCGACTTCGACGTTCAGGTCCGGTCCGTGCTGGGGGCAGGCCAAGAAGGCGAAGACCGCTTCGAGGCGGCCGCCTCGTTTCTCGAAGGTCTCTTCGTGCACGGCCTCATTCTGAAGCCTGCCGTGTGACGCCGGCCGTCAGTCCCTGAGCAGGCCCATCACCAGAAGACCGGCGGCGGTCACCAGCGCGCCGAGAAAGACGGCAGGGCTTGCCCAGCCGTGACCGAGCACGCCTTCCAGGAGGATGATGAAGGTCGGCGTCAGATAGCCGTAACCGAGCACCTTGGGGGCCGGCAGGCGCATGGAAGCGTATTGCAGCAGCATGAAGGTGAGTGCGGTCGTGATGACGGAGAGATAGGCGATCGTCGCCCAGACCATGGGGGGGAGGTTGAGAAAATCCGTCGTCGCCAGCTGGACAGCACCGGTCGGCAGGAGCCAGGGCACGGTGAAGACCACGACCCAGAAACCGAAGGCGACCGGGTTGTCTCCCTGATTGAACTTGCGGATCAGCGGAACATAGGCGCCGTGGCAGATGACCCCGACGAAGAAGATCAGTTCGCCGCGTCCGACATCGAAGGAGAGGATCGCCTGGATATCGGCGCGGAAAATGACCCAGATCGCCCCGAGGGCTGCGATGACCAGCGCGATGAACACGTCCGGGCGGGTTTTCTGCCCGATGAAGAGAAGCGCGAAGCCGGCGCTGATCAATGGCATCAGGGTGAAGACGGCACCCGTCTGCACAGGGCTGGTGAATTCCAGCGCCACGAACATGGTGAGCATGTAGACGGCGATCAGGCCGCCAAGCAGGGCAAAGCGCCAGATCCGCTGTGGTGCCCGGAACGGGACACGCAGGATGCCAAACGTCAGGACGCCCATGACGATAACCGTCATCAGATAACGCCAGAGGGTCAGCGGGCCGGCATCAATGTGCCGTGCGGCCATGCCGCCAAAGGAGAAGGAGCCCGCGATCAGGGCGGCAAAGAGCAGCATTGCAGCATGCGCCTTCAGTTTTTCCGGGCCTTTGGCATGGACGGTATGTCGATTCACGGGGGAGGCGACTGGTGGGGCTTGCTCTGTCATCGGATGTCTTTCGGCACGAAGCAGTCTCGCCGTTGGCGTGACTTGACCCGACCGTCTTTCTCATTCATCTGCGATCGCGGATGCGCGCACCATGCGCCGCCCCAAGATCCTTCCGGCAGTTAATCGAAAGCGGCTCCGATGACAACGATGATCGGCTTCACTGATACCGACAAGAGTACCAGCGCAGTGCTGCAGGATGTGATCGACTCGATGGATGAGGATCACGTCACGCTGCGGCAGATCCTGGAGAAGATGGGTGAAAGCGGGCTTCTGCTGCTTTGCGGCCTGTTGTCTCTGCCCTTTCTGGTGCCGGTTTCGATCCCGGGCGTCTCGACGGTCTTCGGTGCCGGAATCGTGCTGATCGGGATCGCGATTACCTTCAACCGCTTTCCCTGGCTGCCGAAGAAGGTGGCCGATCGCAAGCTCGATCGGGCGCGCCTCGTCCCGGTGCTGGAGCGCGGGCTCAACATCCTCAGAAAGGTCGACCGTTACGTTCGTCCCCGCATGCCGGGTCTGACGGATGGCGCGGCGGTCAACCGTATCAATGGTCTCGTGCTGACGGGCGCCGGCGTGCTCCTGATGATGCCGCTCGGCTTCATTCCGTTCTCGAACACGCTGCCGGGCGTTGCGATCTTGCTTCTGTCGACGGGGATTTCTCAGAGAGACGGCATGGTAGTGGCCATGGGGCACCTGATGGTGCTGCTGACGCTCGTCTATTTCTCGGCCTTGGCCTATGCCGGGTTTGCCGCCGGCCAGAGCCTGCTCGGCTGATCCCTTGCCAAAGCACGCGGATCACGCGCTCCGCCGCAGCAGGTCTTCACGTTGCAAGGCATGCTTCCTTGCGAAATCGATGAAACTATCAGGGCTCATCGGGCGCGCCAGCGCGTAGCCCTGCAGCGTCTGGCAGCCGAGGTCGCGCAGGATCGCGGCATGCTCCATGGTCTCCACACCCTCTGCGACGATGCCGATCCCGTAGGAGCGGCCGATATCGACGATCGAGCTGATCAACTTGCGCTGGGCAGGGTTGGTCACGATCGGGGCTACCAGCTGCCGATCGATCTTCAAGCGGCTCGGCGAGAGCTTGATCAGGGAGAGGATCGAGGCGTAGCCGGTGCCGAAATCATCGATTTCAATGGCAATGCCCTGGGTGCGGATGCGTTCGAGGCTTTCCGCCACGGCGTCGGCCTTGTCGTCGAAGGAGATCGATTCCAACAGTTCGAATGAAAGGCTGCCCGGCGTGACGGCGAGCTTGGCCAGGTGGTCGAGCAGCTTGTCCTCGAATAGCCGCTGGGCAGAGATGTTGACCGAGACATGCTCGATGCCGAGGCCCTCGGTCTTCCAGCGCGCCAGCTGCCCGAGTGCCTGATCGAGAATGCTCGCGTCGATCTGGGACACGACATTGAGGTTCTCGGCCGTTTCGAGAAAGGCGATGGGTGCGAGGATGCCTTTTTCCGGGTGACGCCAGCGAGCAAGCGCCTCCACACCGTTGATCGCAAGCGTTCGGGCATCGAATTGCGGCTGGTACCAGGCGATAAAATCGTCATCGCCCAGGGATCGAAAAATGGCGTCGGCGGTGCGCTTGATGTTGATTGTGCGGGCGCGCAGCGTGTCGTTGAAGCGCTCGACGCGATTGCGGCCACGGCGTTTTGCCTCGTAGAGGGCGATGTCCGCATTGACGAGGAGCTGCTCGGCGGTCAGCTCGGGCTCGATCCTGTCGGCGATGCCGATCGATGCGCCGACACGGCACTCGTGTCCGTTGTAAACGATTGGCCGGTTGACGGCTGCGATCAGGTTCGACCCCATGGCCTCGTAGCCTTCGGAGAGATCGCAGCCCTGGCAGACGATGACGAATTCATCGCCGCCGATGCGCGCGACGAAATCAGAGGCGCCGACCATGCTCTGCAGTTCCTGCGCGACATGGCGAAGAATGGCGTCGCCGGCACCATGGCCGAGCGTGTCGTTGATTTCCTTGAAGCGATCGAGATCCATATGGAGCACGGTCAGCCGCCCGCTGGGACGATCACCTGCTGCAACCAGGGCCTCGAGACGCTGGTCCAGGTAGCGGCGATTGGGCAGGCCGGTCAGCGCGTCGTGCAGCGAGTTGTATTCCATCCGCTGCCGTGCGCTTTCTAGCTCCTCGTTGCGCTGCGCCGTCTCGCGCTGCGCTTTGCGGAGGTTCTCCTGCAGATTGATGTCGGCGCTGACATCCCAGTTAACGCCGAGCACGCTGACCGGTCCTTTTTCATCTCTGGAAATCGTGCCAACGGTTCGGATGTGGCAGATTTCACCGCCGTCGCGGATGATGCGGAACTGGGTCTCGTAGAGAGTGTCTTTCTCGATTGCCTTCGCGAGCGCTTCATCCGATGCGGCCAGGTCGTCGGGGTGTACGCAGGATTTCCAGACGTCGTAGCAGGCAGCAACATCGCGGTTGACGCCATACATCTGGTACATTCGCTCATCCCACTTGATCTTGCCGGAGGCAAGATCAAGTTCCCAGATCCCGATCCGTGAGGCGTCCAGTGCGAGACCCAATCGGTGTGATACCGCTGTCAACTGCTCTTCGCGTTGCCGGAGAGCTGCATAGTTGCGCTGCCGCTCCCGCATCAGCCCGGCGACCCATATGACGCTGCCGGCGATCAGCGCGGACATGGCTGCGATCATGCCGCGGATGAGGATGTCCGGGCGGCTCACCGCGTGCCAGCCCCCCTTGGGTGCCGCCGAAATGGACCATTTCTCGTTGCCGAGATCCACGGTCATGGTGACCGGGTCGTCGGTCAGGATGTGACTGTCGCCGTAGATCACGGCGCGGCTTCCCGTTTGCTGACTGTCATCGGTAATGGTGATGGCGAGCGGCAGATCGGGGGCTCTGAGCCCGCTGTCGTCATACAGTCTCGCGACATCGACGACACCCGCCAAGCCACCCCAAAAGACCCGCTTGCCGTCGTCATTGATCATCTTCACGGGCAGCGTGATAATCAAGCCCATGGCGCCATTCTTGAGCGGCAGCGGGCCGCTGATGATCGTCTTGCCTTCTTCTCGTAACTGGCGTGCCTCTTCCTCGCCGTTCGGTGGCGGGAGAATCCAGTGTCCGATGAAGGATTTGTTGTCCTCGTAGGGGTAGACGAAACTCGTGATGAGATTGGGTGCCGCAGCGATGTTGCCGATCTGGGAGGGCGTCGACAGGAGGCTTGAGGCCAACGCTTCGAAACGCCTCTGGGTGACATAGGGCTCGGTCCCGATAACGGCGACTACGCCTTGCAGAAGCTTGATATTGGCGTTGATGTTGGCTTCGAGCTTGGTGCGGATCAGGCCCAGGTTTTCCTCAACCGCATTGCGGGCTGCCTCGCGGCTCAATCGCTGCTGCTGAAGATCCGCATAGAGAGCAGAGACGGCGACGCCGACGAGGACGATCGCGCTCGGAATGAGGATCTGCAGGCGGGACCGCAGGTTCGATCCACCATCCGTATTCTTGCTCTTGATCGCCATGGTCTCCTTGCCCGCTGGCCCGGCCTGACGCAATTGCGGTCAGTGCCGATGGCGGGATGGTGGAGTATAGCGCTGAACAATTTCTGAAGGGCTGGGCGAAAGTTCGAGTTTTTCTTCTGTTAAGGGGTATCCGGCCCGCAAGCGGGCCGGATTTGCTTCATCGAGACTATTCCGCAGCCTGCACGGCCATCGGGTTGTTCGGATGAGTCGTCCAGTTCGCATAGTTCGGATCGACCGGTTTGCCGGTGCGCTGGTCGAGCGTGCCGGTTGGCAGTTCGACCATGGTGATACAGTTCTCGACCGGACAGACATTGACGCAGAGATTGCAGCCGACGCACTCGTCTTCCATCACCTCGAAATGCCTGATGCCATCGACCATGCTGGTGATCGCCTGGTGCGAGGTATCCTCGCAGGCGATGTGGCAACGGCCGCATTTGATGCAGGCATCCTGGTCGATATGGGCCTTGGCGACATAGTTGAGGTTGAGATACTGCCAGTCGGTAACATTCGGCACGGCGCGACCGCAGATGTCGTCAAGATTGCGATGGCCTTTGGCGTCCATCCAGTCATTGAGGCCCGAGATCATTTCCTGGACGATCTTGAAGCCATAGGTCATGGCCGCCGTGCAGACCTGGACATTGCCAGCACCCAGCACGAGGAATTCGGCTGCATCGCGCCAGGTGGTAACGCCGCCGATGCCGGAGATGGGAAGCCCGTAGGTTTCCGGATCGCGGGCGATCTCGGCGACCATGTTGAGCGCAATCGGCTTGACTGCCGGGCCGCAATAGCCGCCATGCGTGCCCTTGCCGCCAACCGTCGGGTTGGGGGCAAAGTTGTCGAGATCGACCGAGACGATGGAATTGATAGTGTTGATCAGCGACACGGCGTCCGTACCGCCGGCCTTGGCAGCGCGGGCCGGCTTGCGGATATCGGCGATGTTGGGCGTCAGCTTGGTGATGACGGGCATGCGGGTGTATTGCTTGCACCAGCGCACGACCATTTCGATGTATTCCGGCACCTGGCCAACCGCAGCCCCCATGCCGCGTTCGGACATGCCGTGCGGACAGCCGAAGTTGAGCTCGATGCCATCGGCGCCGGTCTCTTCCACGAGCGGCAGGATCGCCTTCCACTCTTCCTCGACACAAGGCACCATGATCGAGGCGACGAGCGCCCGATCCGGCCAGTTCATCTTGACCTGCTTCATTTCCTGCAGATTGATCTGCAGGGGACGGTCGGTGATCAGCTCGATATTGTTCAAGCCCAGAAGACGGCGGTCGGCGCCCCAAATCGCGCCGTAGCGCGGGCCGTTGACGTTGACGACCGGTGGTCCCTCCGAGCCCAGCGTCTTCCAGACAACGCCGCCCCAGCCCGCCTTGAAGGCGCGCTCGACATTGTAGGCCTTGTCGGTCGGCGGTGCCGAGGCCAGCCAGAAGGGGTTGGGCGACTTGATGCCGACGAAGTTGTTTCTCAGATCAGCCATTGTTCAAATCCTCTCAAGAGCGATGCGTCATGCGACGGCTGTCACGCCCGCCGTCAAAACGGCGAGAGAGCGGTTGATGCTTTCGGCCGCATCGCGACCCATGGCGACGGCGGAGACCGTCAGGTCCTGGCCACCAAAGGCACAGTCGCCGCCGGCCCAGACTCCCGGGATCGATGTCCGACCTTCAGCGTCGATGGCGATCTTGCCGCCTTCGAGCTTCAGTCCGTCCAGACCCTGGCCGTCGAGTTTCTGGCCGATTGCGACGAGGATCTGGTCGGCCTTGATCTCGGTCGTGTGGCCGGTGCCCTTCATCATGCCGTTTTCGAGATGGGTGTATTCGAAGGTGATCGCCGAACAGTGACCGCCGTGATGGGCGACTTCCTTCGGCTGCAGCCAATGGCGGATGTGAACGCCCTTGGAGGTCGCCAGATCCTGCTCGAATTCCGAGGCGTTCATGTGCTCCTTGCCGCGGCGGTAGCAGATGGTGACGTTCTCGGCTCCGAGCAGCTTCGCCTGGACGGCAGCGTCGATCGCGGTCATCCCGCCGCCGATAACGACCACGTCGCGGCCGACGGGCACGTCTGCCTTGTCATCCGCCTGGCGCAGATGGGCGATGAATTCGACGGCATCGAGCACGCCATTGATCTTGGCACCTGGGATGTTCAGCCCGTTGACGTTGCCGAGACCCGCACCGAGGAAGACGGCGTCGTGTTTCGCCTGGAGGTCGCCGAGTGTGAAGTCACGGCCCATCATCTGGCCATCCAGCACGTCGATATTGCCGAGCGACAGGATGTAGTCGACTTCCTTCTGGGCAAAATCGTTGGGGGTCTTGTAGGCCGCGATGCCATATTCGTTCAGACCGCCGGCCTTTTCCTTCGCTTCGTAGATGGTGACCTGGTGGCCGTGCATGGCGAGGCGATGAGCAGCGGCGAGGCCGGCGGGGCCGGCGCCGACGATGCCCACCGTGTGGCCGGAGGACGCTGCCGGATGGTAGAACTGGCGGCCTTCTTCGATCGCGATGTCGGTGGCGTAACGTTGCAGGCGGCCGATTTCGACAGGGCGCTCTTCGGCCGTGTTGCGCACACAGGCTTCCTCGCAGAGCGTTTCGGTGGGACAGACGCGGGCGCACATGCCGCCGAGGATGTTCTGGTCGAAAATGGTCTTGGCGGCGCCGAGCGGATTGCCAGTCGATATCTGCCGGATGAACATCGGGATATCGATGGCGGTGGGACAGGCCGTCATACACGGCGCGTCGTGACAGAAGTAGCATCTGTCGGAGGCGACGAGTGCCTCATGGCCGCCGAGGCGGGGATGCAGGTCAGAGAAATTCTTTGCATAATCGGCAGCGTCAAGCCGCCCGGCCTTGAGGCCCGGTTCCAGTCTTCGCATCGCAGTTCCCTCTTTTATATTCGAAGCGATGCAGAGAAAGGTAACTCAGGAACAAAGTTTTATCAAACGGTAAAAAATTGCAATGAGCGCCGCGGAACCCCTGGAAATCAAAGGAAGTTGATCCGTGTCAATCCTAGGCGCCATGCCCGAATTGGGTCGCATCTCTCTCGGAGAAAACATGACTGTAAACCTCAACTATATACTTTACTCTTTTTGTCATGTTTTGTATGCCTGTCGTCATGAGGCTCGCAACCGCTGCCTCTGATCGGATTCGAGGAGACAGGACGTCATGGCGAAGAAGAAGAAGCAGGCTACGAAAAAGTCGGGTGCGGAGGCTTCCGCGACGGCCTCCACCGCGAAAACGCAAGCGGAAGTTCGCAGCTTTCTGTATGTCGGCGGCCGTGATTGCCAGGTCGCCCATCTTCGTCAGATCGCCAGCAATTTTGGTGCGGAACTAATTCACCATGATGGGGGTTTACGTGAAGCGGTTTCGCGTATCGACACGGTGCTACCCTCCGTCGACTGCGTCTTCTGCCCTATCGACTGTATCAGTCACGATGCTTGTCTGCGCGTGAAGAGCGGTTGCAAGAAGTTCGGAAAGACTTTCATTCCGCTGCGAAACGGCTCGAAATCCAGTCTCGAGCGCGCGTTGCAGACGCTGAATGAAAGGAATGCCGAAGCATGAGCAGGGACGGGTCAGACAAGGGTGGCATGAACTCGTTCCACGAGCTTGCACGTCAGCGCGGCGAGGGGCTCTTACCGGAGCTCGCCGATGCAATGTTGCAACGCTCTCGGGAAAGTGAAGTGACGAATTGCGAAATCGTCACTTTGTCGGGCTTGCATGAACGCAAACCTGCTACCATGTACGCAGAATTGAACCGGGCCCCCGCCCTTGTTATCGATTTTCCCGCGCCAAGATGGCAGCGAAACGCCAACGCAAGGTCGTAGCCGTTTCGTCAGCCAATCTCATGCGGGAAGCAGAGGAACTTTCCGCATGAACGCCCAGCAACCTGTTGCGAAGACGATCCTCAACGCCGTGCCCATCCTCCCATCCCTTAATCTTTCGGAAACACGCAATTTCTACGTCGATACGCTCGGTTTCGAGGATGTCGGCTTCGATGGGCTTGATTACCTCGTCGTCCGCCGCGGCGGAATGGAACTGCATTTCTGGCTGAGCGACGATCCACTCCAGTGCCAGAACAGCTCTGTGTTCTTCAGGGCCGAAGCGCCGACGGAGATCTACCGGGACTTCTGCGATCGCGGCATCGAGGCGATCCGTCCGTCGGACAATTCGGGAGAGTGCGGCGGAACCGTGCGTTTCCACATCCGCGATCCCCACGGCAATCTGCTGATGTTCGGTGGTACCATTTCGGCTACCATGGCCCACTGAGCCATACCATCACAATGATTTCGGGGCGTTGATGCCGAAGCCTCGTCCTCCAGTGGAGGTTGATCGGCGTCAGTTACGCCCCGGAACCAAAGCTCCTGCGCAGAGCAGCAGCCACGATACGATGAGCGTCACCCCGCCTGTGGGGGCCGCCATCGGAAAGAGCCCGCTTCCGATGAAGTGCCGGGCTACCAGATCGCCTGAAAACAGCAGTGTGCCGAGCGTCATGCCGACAGCCGCCAGTGCTGCCAGTCTGACCCGATCTCCGGCGATGGAGAGTGCAACGAGTGCCGGGGCATGGGCGAGACATATCGTCGAGGCCGGGCGCAGAAGCGCTTCGCCGCCCGCGTGACTGGCGGCTGCGGCCAGTCCGACACCGGCAGCCCCGATCAGTCCGGCCGCGACGGTCGCCCAGCGGTAACTTCGTACGCTCGCCATGTCCCTCATTCCTTGTTCTGCATGTGAAAGGCCAGCTTCTCGATCGGCGGCCAGATGAGTTCCCGCAGCTTCGGATGCTCGACGGTTTCATCCAGCGCGCGGCGAAAGCACAAGAGCCATTCGTCCCGTTCCAGCGGGCCGATTTCTGCCACGAAATGGCGCCGCCTTAGCATCGGATGGCCGCGCTTCTGCATGTAGACGGGTGGACCACCGAGATAGCCGGTGAGGTACTCGTAGAACTTCTCTTCGCTACCGGAGAGATCCGGTGGATGCACCGCCCGGCAATGGGCGGCCTCGGGCAGCGTATCCATCAGCTCGTAGAAGCGCCGCGTCAGCGCCTTGACGGTCGCATCGCCGCCGATCGCTTCGTAGAGGGTTATCGTCTCGTCACTCATGCTGTCGTCCTTGCGTGAGCTCTTTTCGCGCTTTCGCCCCGCTCTTGCAACCGGTGTGATGTTCCCGTGGCAATCCGGCGCAGCCGCGATGCCGCCTTGCAACAAAAGCAGGGGACAGTGGGCCCTCGACATGCCATAAGGGCGCCGATTTCCAGCAGGCGCCCTTGTCCATGATCCGTATCGAAAACATCTCCAAGCAGCTCAGCCACCGTATCCTCTTTATCGAGGCCTCCGCCGCGCTCAATCGCGGCGAGAAGATTGGTCTCGTGGGACCGAACGGGGCCGGCAAGACCTCGCTCTTCCGGATGATCATTGGGCATGAACAGCCTGACGAGGGCCAGGTCTCCGTCGATAAGGGTGTCTCGATCGGCTATTTCAGCCAGGATGTCGGCGAGATGTCCGGCCGCTCGGCTGTTGCCGAGGTCATGGACGGGGCAGGACCAGTCAGCGAAGTCGCAGCGGAGCTCCGCGAACTCGAAGCTGCGATGGTCGATCCTGACCGGATGGACGAGATGGACGCGATCATCGAACGTTATGGCGAAGTGCAGGCGCGTTACGAGGAACTCGACGGCTATGCCTTGGATGGCCGTGCCCGCGAAGTGCTGGCCGGTCTCTCCTTCTCGGAAGCCATGATGGACGGCGATGTCGGCGCGCTCTCTGGCGGCTGGAAGATGCGCGTGGCGCTTGCCCGCATCCTTCTCATGCGCCCCGATGTGATGCTGCTCGACGAACCGTCGAACCATCTCGATCTCGAAAGCCTGATCTGGCTCGAGCAGTTCCTCAAAGGCTACGAGGGCGCGCTTTTGATGACCTCGCATGACCGCGAGTTCATGAACCGTATCGTCAACAAGATCATCGAAATCGATGCCGGCCAGCTCAACAGCTATTCCGGCGACTATGTCTTCTATGAGGGGCAGCGTGCACTGAACGAGAAGCACCAGCAATCGCAGTTCGAGCGCCAGCAGGCGATGCTTGCCAAGGAAATCAAGTTCATCGAGCGTTTTAAGGCGCGCGCTTCCCATGCCTCGCAGGTGCAGAGCCGGGTGAAGAAACTCGAAAAGATCGACCGGGTCGAACCGCCGAAGCGCCGCCAGGTCGTCGCCTTCGAATTCCAGCCGGCGCCGCGCTCGGGCGAGGACGTGGTCAGCGTCAAAAATGTCTCCAAGCGCTACGGCGACAAGGTCATCTATGACGGCTTCGACTTCATGGTCCGCCGCCGCGAGCGCTGGTGCATCATGGGCATCAACGGGGCCGGCAAGTCGACGCTGCTCAAGCTCGTTGCCGGTGATTCCAAACCGGATGAGGGCACGGTGTCGATCGGTGCCAGCGTCAAGATGGGCTATTTCGCCCAGCATGCGATGGATGTGCTCGACGGCGACATGACGATCTTCGAGATGCTGGAAACGAGTTTTCCGCGCGCTGGTCAGGCGCCGCTTCGGGCGCTTGCCGGCTGCTTCGGCTTCTCAGGTGACGATATCGACAAGCGCGTGCGGGTGCTCTCGGGCGGTGAAAAGGCGCGGCTCGTCATGGCGATGATGCTGTTCGATCCGCCGAACCTGCTGGTGCTCGACGAGCCGACCAACCACCTCGACCTCGACACCAAGGAAATGCTGATCAAAGCATTGTCGCAGTTCGAAGGCACCATGCTCTTCGTCAGCCACGACCGTCACTTTCTCGGGGCCCTGTCGAACCGCGTGCTGGAGATCACGCCCGAAGGCGTCTTCCAGTATGGCGGCGGTTACACTGAGTATGTCGAGCGTACGGGCCATGAGGCGCCGGGCCTCAGAAGCTGAAGCCCGGCAATCAGTGACGACTTTGAATTAGGCGCCAGCCGCTGTTCTCTCGGCCCGAAGCGCGGCGATCTCGGATCGCAGCGCCTGCATTTCTCGCAGCAGTTCGGCATTGTCGACATGCAAGGTCTTCAGGTCCGCGTCGGTGTCGGCCATGCTCTGTTCCTGCATGGCAGAGACGATGACACCGATGAAGAGGTTCAGAACCGAATAGGTGCTGAGCAGGATGAAGGGTACGAAGAACAGCCAGGCATAGGGATGGACCTCCATCACCGGCCGGACGATGCCCATGGACCAGCTTTCGAGTGTCATGATCTGGAAGAGCGAATAGGTCGAGGCGCCGAGATTGCCGAACCAGTCCGGGAAGGTCGCGCCGTAGAGCTTGGTCGCCATGACGGCCGCGACATAGAACAGCATGAACAGGAGCACGATGATCGAGCCCATGCCGGGAAGGGCGGCAATGAGGCCGCCGATGACCCGTCGCAGCGAGGGCACGATGGAGATCAGGCGCAGGATACGCAGGACGCGCAGCGCGCGCAGGACCTGGAAGGGGCCGGTCGCGGGGATCAGCGCGATGGCGACGATCGAGAAATCGAAAATGCTCCATGGGTCGCGGAAGAAGGCGAGCCGGAAGGTGTAGAGCCGGGCTGCGATCTCGATGACGAAAATCGCCAGGATGAGCCGGTCCAGCGTCACCAGCAGCGGCCCCATGACCTGCATCACCGCAGGCGACGTCTCAAGGCCCAGCGTGACCGAATTGATCAGGATGACCGCGATGATCAACCGCTCCCATGCGTTGGAGGAGAGGATTGTCTTCAGTCTGTCGCGCATGGTTCGGGCTCCGCAAAATCTGCACGACGAAAAGCGGAAGGATCGCGGCGCGTCAAGGGGCCGCAGCGAGCGGTACAGGCCGTTCACGCGCCTTTTTAGGGAAAGTCCGACCGCCGGGTAGTCGTCCTCAATCGGAATGGCCGTTGAAGGTCGAATGCCACTTCCAGGCAGAGCGGATGATGTCGTCGATACCGTGCTTGGGATCCCAGCCGAGAACTTCGCGGGCAAGGGCGTTGCTCGCGACGAGGCCGGGTGGATCGCCCGGGCGGCGCTCGGTGCGCTTGATCGGCATCGGACGGCCGGACACCGTCTCGATGGCCGTGATCAGTTCCTTGACGGTGGTGCCGTTGCCGGTGCCGAGGTTGATGGCGATCGTCTCGCCGCCGTTAAGCAGATATTCAACCGCACGGACATGGGCGTCGGCAAGATCGTTGACGTGGATATAGTCGCGGATGCATGTGCCATCGCGGGTGTCATAGTCTTCGCCGAAGATCGAGAAGAATTCCCGGCGGCCGAGTGCCGTCTCGATAGCAAGCGGGATCGCGTGGGTTTCGGGCGAGTGCCACTCGCCGATCCGGCCCTCGAAATCGGCGCCGGCGGCGTTGAAGTAGCGCAGCATGACCGAGCGCATACGGCCGCAAAGGTTCAGGTCGCCGAGTGCCTGTTCGACGATATGCTTGGTGCGGCCATAGGGGTTGATCGGCTTCTGGCCGTGCTTCTCGTCGAGCGGCAGATATTCCGGCGCTCCATAGGTTGCGCAGGTCGAGGAGAAGACGAAGTTGCGGATATCGGCTTCGCTCAAGGCCTGCAGCAGGCTCAGCGTGCCTGAGACGTTGACGTCGTAGAAGTGCTCCGGCTCCTTGAAGGACTGGCCGACCTCGATCAGGCCTGCGAAATGCATCGCCGCCTTCGGCTGGTACTTGGCAAGCACTTCCTTTAGCCGCGCCTTGTCCCTGATGTCGCCCTGTTCGGCAGGCCCCCATTTGACGAATTCCGGATGGCCCGAGGTGAAGTTGTCGTAGACAACAGGCAGATAGCCGCGCTCGGAGAGCGCGAGGCAGGTGTGCGAGCCGATATAGCCGGCGCCGCCGACAACGAGGATGGGGGTGGCAGTCATGGTCATTCTCTAATCAGAGCGGTGCATGGACGAAGGCCGGCATGGCTGCCTCTTCCTTCGATTTGGCGAGGAAGAGGCGAGCGGTGTCAAGCGCTTCGCGGATCGTTACATCCATATCGAGATAGCGGTAGGTGGCAAGGCGGCCGACGAAGGTGACGGCCTTCTCCTCGTTGGCGCGGGCGACGTAATCTGCCAGTTGCGCTTTCTCCTCGACGAGACGGATCGGGTAGTAGGGGATGTCATCCTCGCCGCAGGCGCGGGAGAATTCGCGGTAGCAGACCGATCCCTCGTGACTTTCCCAGGGCGAGAAATGCTTGTGCTCGGTGATGCGGGTGTAAGGCACCGAGGCGTCGCCGTAGTTCATCACGGCGCAGCCCTGATAGTCGCCCTGATAGGTGAAGCGCTCGAAATCCAGCGTGCGATAGCCGAGGCGGCCGAACTCATAGGCGAAATAGCCGTCGAGCGGACCGGAATAGAAGAGGTGTGCATAATCATGCGGCGCGCGCGGGTCGAAATGCTGGCCGAGCGTCACCTTGATCTTCGGATGATCGAAGATCTTTTCGATCATGTCGGTGTAGCCGTTTTCCGGCATGCCCTGGAATTTGTGAAAGAAGTAGTTGTCATCATAGTTGAAGCGCACGGGCAGGCGCTTCAGGATCGAGGCCGGCAGGTCGGTCGGCGAGCAACCCCACTGCTTTTCGGTGTAGCCTTTGAAGAAGGCTTCATAGAGGTCGCGGCCGACGAAGCGGAGCGCCTGTTCCTCGAAGGTCTGCGGGTCGGTGATCGTCTTGTCGGCCTGTTCCTCGATGAAGGCGCGCGCCTCTTCCGGGCGGAAGGTCTTGCCGAAGAACTGGTTGATCGTGTGCAGGTTGACCGGCAGCGAATAGACCTGGCCCTGGCTCGTGGTCTTCACCCGGTTCTTGTAGGGCAGGAAGGTCTGGTAACCGTTGACGTAGTCCCAGACCTCGGCGTCATCCGTGTGGAAGATGTGGGGGCCGTAGATGTGCACCATGACGCCCGTTTCCGCATCGCGCTCGGTGTGGCAGTTGCCGCCGATATGCGGACGCGTGTCGAAGACCTCGACCTCGTAGCCGGCTTCCGCCAGTTCCCGTGCGATGACCGCGCCGGACAGGCCCGCGCCGACGATGCCGATTTTCTGACCCTGTGCCATCCGGTGGGTGTTCCTCGATTTTCGGGGCGGTGCGGTTCCAGCCTCACGGCCTGCCGCATCTCGCCTAATTGCAGAGAGACCGGCGGTTGCCCGCCGGTCGAATCATGAATTACTCAGGCTGACAGCTTCTCGCGCATGAGCTTGTCATAGGCGGCGATCAGCCGGTTGACGTCGACGCCGGTCTCCTGTGGTCCGAAGCTCAGATGGCTGACGGTAAAGTCAGAGTAGATGCATGTCGGGCGTTCGAGGAAGGCCGGTAGGTCGACGGTCAGCATCTTCTCGTCATCGCCCTTGGCGAGCGCCATATGCTGCAGGTCGCGGCCGAGCCAGGCAATGAAGTTGATCGACTGGCGCTCCTGCCAGTCGACGACCTTCGACGGCAGCGGCAACTCTTTCTCCGGCGATGCCAGGAAGAAGTCATGCAGCTTGTTTGCCTTGTCCGGATCGGTCCAAAGGGTGCCGCCAAAGCCGCCCGGTGGACGCTCGAAATGGCCGAGCGAGGCGGGGAGCGCTCCCGAGGCCTGCTGGAAGTAGGCGCAGACGCCATTGTTGACGACATTCGCCGAGGTCACGAAGTAATGCGGGTTCTTGCGACGGTGGTCGATGAAGCCTGCGAGGCCGTCGAGATCCAGGTAGACGATGTCGTCGTCGCATTTCAGGAAGAGTGCGTCAGCGAAATCGGCCAGACGGCGGGCGTAATACTGATAGGCTTGGAAATAGGGCATCTGTTCGCCGGGGTTGCCGACGTATCGGCGCACTGGCGCGTCGACATGGCAGAGTTCGAGCGTGGCCCCCCAGCCGCCGCGGACCATGACGTCGGCCCCAGCAGGCAGGGCGATGTCCGGCCAGCTACCGAGCAAGACGCCGTTGACCATCAGTTCGGGTGTTCCTGAGTGGTCGGTGGAGACGATGACCTCGTTTGCCCTGCCGGGCGACAGCACGCTCGGGGTCAGCTTCGCCCAGACAGTCGGGGCGTCACCTCGGTCGGCATCATTGAGCCGCGCGCGCGGCGCCTTGCGAATGACGGACTGCTGATTGTTCCAGCCGCCAATGACGACCTCGTAGAAATTGTCCGGGTCATGCTTTGGCAAGATCGCCAGATGCAGGTCGTTGTTGATCCTGGCATCGAGCCGCAGCGGAGACCGTGCGGAGACGGTCCCGCAGGCATGGTAGCCAACGGCGTCGCCCATGAAGCGGAGCGGGCCAAACTCACGCGTGACCCATTGGTGATCGGCAGCCGCGCGGGTGAAGTCCCAGATATGCCATTCGTCGATCAGACCGTCCGCCATGGCCTTGCGGACATAGCTGTTGAGGATCTGCATCCGGTGTTCCCGGCCGGCAAAGGTCACAAGTATTACAGGCGCCACAATTCTCTCCCAGCCCAGTTCGGTCTTTGCCCGCAGTCTTTCGTCACTGCCGTTACGTCCACAGACGTGTGTCGGTCGGGACGGGGTGGAAATCGTGCCAGGCGGAGATGCGGTCGCGATAGCGCTTGCGATAGGCCTCTTCGTCTTCGAACTCGACTTCGGTCATCATCACTTCGGAGCCGATTTCGTAATACATCTCCATGTTGGTGAGATCCGGAACCGGGGTCTCGCCGCGCTCGCGCTCGCCCTGCATCTGCCAGTAGAGTTCTTCCAGCCGGCGGACGAGGCGCGGGATGTCGCGAAGCGCGCAGGTTTCGCGCTGGGCCTGCAGGGAGCTGCGGATCCGTGCCAGTTCCGTCTTGTCGTTCGCCAGCGCCACTGCCTTGCGGACGTAGTCGTCAGGGCTTGTGCAGATCAGTTCGGGAATCCCAGCCGATTTGACGATGCTGCTGCAGAAGCGCGAGGCGAAGCTCTTGCCCGGGAGCGTCAGCACCGGCAGGCCCATCGTCAGAGCATCCGACGCCGTCGAATGGGCACCATAGGGGAAGGTGTCGAGGAAGAGATCGGCGATTGCGATGCGGGCTAGATGGTTCGGGTTCGGCACCTTGGAGGCGAAGTAGAGGCGGGCCGGGTCTATACCTGCGGACTTCGCGAGGTCGCGCAGTCTCTGGTTGACGGCATCGGAGCCACCGAGCAGCCAGAGAATGCTGCCGGGGGTCGCTGTCAGGATGGCCATCCAGCGGGCAAAGATGGGGGCCGTGATCTTCTGCATGCCGTTGAAGCAGGCGAAGACGAAGGCGTCTTCCGGCAAGCCGACCTCGGTGCGTGTCGGGCGCGGTCCGATTGCGCGCTTGCGGTCAACCGGCTGGTTGCAGGGAATGTGGAGCACCTTTTCGGTGTAGTAGAGTTCGTTGCCGGGCGGAATGATCTGCTCGTCGGCAATGATGTATTGATGGACCGGGCTCGCCATCGTGCCGGGATAGCCGCAGAAGTTCACGATGACCGGGGCAGGGCGGTAGGAGAAGATCTTCGTGCGGGCGAGCTTGGTATAGCCGTTGACGTCGATGAGGACGTCGATCTCGTCGGCCATGATCTGCCGGGCGGCGTCGAGGTCCGAAAGTGCGGTGATGTCGCGCCAAACATCGATGACGGCCTTCATCCGGTTTTGTGTGGCATCATTGGTGCGCGGCTCGCCGATGTAATAGGCATAGACTTCGACAGATGTCTTGTCGTGCAGTTCGAGAACTTCGCTCAAAGCGAAGCCAACAGCATGGTCGCGCAGGTCCGAGGAGACGTAACCGATGCGCAGACGCTGGCCGGTACCGACCTTCTTGCGCGGGACAGGCGTGTTGAGATGGGCTGCATCCGGGCGGCCGGCGAGCATCTTGAAGTAACGATGGGCCTTGGCCATCTGGTAGAGCGGATCGTCGGCATAGCAGGCAAGCGGCAGCGGCGAGATGGAATCCAGCATCTGCCGCTTCGTCACATATTCCGATCCCTGGACAACCGGCCACTTGCACTGGTGCTGGCGGACCGAGATCCAGTGCTGGCCTGCTTCAGGTTTGTCGGGACGCAGTTCGATTGCCTGCCAGAGCGCGGTCTCGGCATCCTCCAGAAGGCCGGCGCCTTCCATGACGCGGCCGATATGCTGCAGGGCCATCAGACGATGAACCGATTTGTCGGGGGTGATTTCGGCGGTCGAGTCCACGTAGCTCCGCCACTGCTGGATCGCCTGGGCGCCCAGACCGCAATCCTCGTAGGTTCGGCCAAGATTGATGTGCGCCTGGCCCATCATCGGCTGGGCCTTGAGCGCCGCTTTCAATGCGTTGATCGCGCCGGCGCTGTCGCCCAGTTGCTTGAGTGTCACAGAATAGTTGAAGAAGGCGAGGTGAAGCAGCGGGCTTTGATCATTGAATGCCGTCCAGGTCTTGTAGAGTTCGGCCGCAAGGGCGAACTGCCCGGCTGCCGACCACCGTTCCGCCAGTTGCAGGGCGTCGAGCAGCGAAAGCTGCTGGCGTCTCGACTTTTCCAGAGCTGCTGCGAGCTGGGCGTTCTGCTCCGGGGCGAATGCGGTATGTATCACCATCGACATGACATCTCTCATCGGCCGAGTGTGGCCGGGTTTCGTTCCCGCTGAGCGGCGTGTAAAAAACTCCTAATCAGCTTAGCTTGCTTTGGGCTTGCGTGGTCGCAGTCCGCCTTATCTTAGGACTTGCCAAATCACTCGCCATTGGCGATAGCATCCGAGGTTAAGAGGTGCCGTTGTAGCTTTCTGCCAAGAATAGACAGGTGAGTTCCGGGGGTGACTGTTAATAGAAAATTAGAGTGTGCGCCCTAATCATCTGGGCAAGACTCGTCTCATCGTATTTCTGTGTTTGCGGAAAGATGAGGCAAGGTCGTCTCCCGGGTCCGGGGGTAGACGTTCCAAAAGGTGTGGGAAGCAGAGATCAACTCTGCATGCATGATGCCCTCTCCAACGCCAGGCTCGGTCGAGCCATGTTCCACTTAAAAACTTTCGTCCGTAAGGACACCGCACGGTAAGCGCGATCGATCTGCGCTTGCGTTCGGATTGTGGCCATTCAGGGCGCAGGATGCTCCCTGGGTCGCGCGGTGAGGCACCCGAAGTGCTCCCCCGACCGGTGGCAAAGGAATGCAACGGCCAATCGCTAACGTTGAAGGCGCGCGTCAAATGACCTCGATTATCTCTTCTCTGAGCATCACCCAGATCAAGTCGCTGTCTACGGCGACCATCGCTTCCTTCACGAGCGACGACGTTGCTGCGCTGAGCTCCGCTCAGGTCGCTGCGCTTTCGTCCAAACAGATTTCCGCCTTCCAGACCGAGGATTTCGACCAGCTCGACGCCACCCAGCTCGGTGCGATCTCCAGTGTCGCCATCCGCGGCCTGACGGTGGACCAGCTGTCCGTCATCGACAGCGCCAAGATGACTGCCCTGAGCAGCCGTCAGCTGGGTGCGCTGACTTCATCGCAGATGACGGCCCTGACATCGGAGCAATTCGCTGCTCTGACCACCAGCCAGCTCGCTTCGCTGAGCAGCGCCGCTCTTTCCGGCCTTCAGACTGACGATATCGCGACGCTGACCTCGGCGGAACTCGCGGTTATCAGCACCCGCGCTCTCGGCGGTCTCTCTACTGCCAACTTTGCCGCTCTCGATTCCAGCCAGCTATCCGGCCTGACCTCCGGCCAGATCGCCGCGCTCTCGACCGCTGTCATCGCAATCCTGACCTCGGATCAGATCGACGGCCTGGACGCATCGCAGATCTCGGCCCTCAACTCGCGCCAGATCGCCGCTCTTTCTACCGATGCCCTTGCCTCCTTCTCCAGCGCCCAGATCGTTGCCCTGAACAGCCGTGCAGTGTCGGTGCTGAAGTCGACCCAGATCGCAGCCCTGTCGACCGACCAGATCGCTGTGCTGACCACCGGTCAACTCGCTTCATTGACGTCCTCGGCGGTAGCAGGTCTCGGCACCGACGATATGGCCGTACTCACCTCAGACGGTGTGGCCGCCCTAAGCTCCAGGACGCTTGCCGCCCTTTCGACGACGAACTTCGCAGCTCTGGGGTCCGACCAGCTGGTCGGCCTGACCTCAGCGAAAATCGCCGGACTGACTGCAGCACAGATTGGCGTACTGAGCTCCGATCAGGCTGATGGTCTAACCTCTGCCCAGATCGCCGGCCTGACCAGCGCCCAGATGAACGCGATGACGACGGATACGCTGGCCTCGCTCTCGACCGAACAGGTCGGTGCGCTCAGCAGCCGTGTTATTGGTGTCCTCAACTCCGCCAAGGTGGCTGCACTGAGCAGCGACCAGGTCGCTGCCCTGTCCACGATGCAGCTCGCTTCGCTGAGCTCCGCCGCCGTCAAGGGGCTGGAGACGGAAGATCTTGCAACCTTCACCTCGACGGAACTCGCAGCACTCAATTCCCGTGCGCTTGCTGCTCTCTCCACCGAAAACATCGCGAGCCTCACATCCGAGCAGCTCACCGCCCTTTCGACCGGGCAGATCGCCTCACTGACAACGGCGCAGGTGGCTGTACTCGACAGTGCTCAGCTTGACGGCCTCAGCGCCTCCCAGGTCGGTGCCCTGAGCTCCGCCCAGGTCATCGCGCTCGGTACGGACAATGTGGTGTCTCTCTCCACCGAGCAGGTCGCTGCGCTCAGCAGCCGCGCGGTTGGCGCCCTGACGGCGGCCCAGCTCACCGCCATGACGAGTGATCAGATCGAAGCCCTTGGCTCGGCGCAGATTGCCGCCCTTTCGTCGACTGACCTGCTGGCCCTTTCATCTGAAGACATCAATACCTTCACCACAGCCGAATTTTCGGTCATCAGTTCGACCGCCATCCGCGGCATCTCCACCGACGTGATCGGCGAGCTTTCGACTGAGCTGATCGCTGCAATGAACACCCGCGCCGTGGCTGCGCTCTCTGCAGCTCAGGTCACCGCCATGACCTCGGACCAGATCGCCGCACTGTCGATCGGCCAGCTCGGAGCGCTGACCTCGGTTGCCGTTGCCGCCCTCGAAGTCGAGGATGTGGCCACCTTCTCCTCCACCGAACTCGCTGCCTTGCAGTCGCGTTCGCTGGCTGCGCTGCAGACAATCAGCTTCATGACTCTCAGCTCCGACCAGATCGTCGGCCTAACAACCGCCCAAATCGCTGCCCTGTCGACCAACCTCGTCGGCCGACTTTCGAGCGGGCAGATCGATGGCCTGACAACAGAACAGGTAGCTACACTCTCTTCCTCGCAGCTTGCCTCCATCAGCACGAATGGCATCGCCTCGATGTCCACCGAACAGATCGGTGCGCTCAGCTCTCGCGCCATTGCTTCTCTGAAGTCGGAACAGCTGAACGTGCTGACCTCCGACCAGTTCGCAGCACTTGGAACCGGACAGCTGGCCGTCCTCTCGTCTGCAGCAATCCGCGGCCTCAACTCCGATGCCATCGGCACCCTCACTTCGACAGAACTCGCTGTCCTGAATTCTCGTGCAATTGCCGCGCTCTCGACCGACAACCTGGCACTGATCAGCTCCGACCAGATCGCAGGATTGACGACGGCGCAGATGGCTGTGCTGACCACCACGCAGGTCGGCATCCTCTCCACCGATCAGATCGACGGTCTGACATCTTCGCAGATCGCGACACTGAGCAGCGCCCAGCTTCGCGCCCTCGACGCTGACGCGATTGCTTCCTTCACGACGGAACAGGTCGGCGCTCTCAATACACGTGCCATCGCAAGCCTGTCCTCCACCCAACTTGGTGCGCTCGACTCCGACCAGTTCGCCGCACTTGGAACCGCTCAGCTTGCGGCCCTGACATCTGCGGCGATCGTCGGTCTCGACAGCTCGGCTATCGGCACCCTGACGTCTGCGGAACTTAGTGCGCTGAACTCCAGAACTCTGGCAGCACTCAGCACCAGCAACTTTGCACTGCTCGACTCAACCCAGTTGGCCGGTCTCACGACTGGTCAGGTCACCGCTTTGACCACCGGCCAGATCGAGAGCCTGGTCAGTGATCAGCTGGATGGGATAACGACGGCCCTCATCGCGATGCTCTCCAGCTCGCAGGTCAAGGCGCTGACTACCGACGCCCTGGCATCGCTTGACACGGCCCAGGTGGCTTCGATCAGCAGCCGCGCCGTCGGGGCCCTCGGCTCTGAGGCCATCGCCGCCCTGTCGTCCGACCAGATTGGTGTGCTGACGACCGGCCAACTTGCCGCCCTTACATCCGCCGCGGTCGCCGGCCTTGCAACCGAGGACGTCGCAGCATTCGAATCGACCGATCTGGCAGCGCTTAATTCTCGCGCTCTGGCTGCGCTGTCGACGGACAACATTGCTGCCCTCAACTCGCTGCAGCTGAGTGGCCTGACAACGGGCCAGATCGCCGCCTTGACGACGAACCAGCTCGCTGTCCTCGACTCCGACCAGCTCGACGGTCTGTCTTCGACCCAGGTTGCTGCTCTGAGCTCCACTCAGATCCTTGCTCTGTCGACCGATAACATCGCTTCGCTGTCGACCGATCAGGTGGCTGCCCTTAACTCCAGAGCCATCGGCGCCCTGACTTCCGAGCAGCTGGATGCTATGAGCACGGATCAGGTGGAAGCCCTGACTTCGGGTCAGATCATGGCGCTCAGCTCGGCCGACCTCGCTGCCCTGTCATCCGCTGACATCGCCACCTTCACGGCTGCCGAGATCGGGGTGATCAGCTCCGCCGCGATCTCCGGCCTGTCGACAGGTGCGATCGCTGGTCTCGATACTGAGCAGGTCGCGGCGATCTCTAGCCGATCGGTTGGCGCGCTGAGCTCGGCCCAGATCGGAGCACTCGATACGGCTCAGTTCGCGGCCTTGTCGACTGCCCAGCTTGCCCAGATCAGCTCTGCTGCGGTCGCCGGTCTTGGCACTGATGACCTTGCAACCCTCGACTCCTCCGAAATTGCCGTCCTGCAGAGCCGCACCATTGCAGCTCTCAGCACCGACAACTTCGTGGCTCTCACCTCTACCCAGCTCTCGGGTCTGACAAGCGACCAGCTGGCGTCGCTGACCACTACTCAGGTATCGCTGCTGACCAGCGATACGATCGCCGGTCTCTCCTCGAGCCAGATCGCTTCCCTGAACTCCAGGCAGGTTGCGGCTCTGTCGACTGGCGCGCTGGCTGCACTGACGTCTCTACAGCTTCCGGGTCTGTCGACCTCGGGCGTTGCCAGCCTGAACTCGGCGCAGATCGGAGCCATGACGTCTGGCCAGTTCGACTACCTATCGACGGCACAGATCGGCGCAATCAGCTCCGCCGGTGTCGCCGGTCTGACGACCGAGGATATCGCGACATTCGCACCGACGGATCTCGCCGCTCTTAACACTCGGGCTCTGGCTGCCCTGTCCACCGAGAACTTCGCAGCCCTCGACTCGACGCAGCTCGCCGGGATGACCACCGCTCAGGTGGCCGCCCTGACGACTGCCCAGATCGGGGTCCTGACCACTGACGACATCGATGGTCTGACGACAGGGCAGGCAGGTGCGCTGACGACCGCTCAGATCGCCGCGATGTCGACCGACAATCTGGCTTCCTTCTCGACGGAACAGATTGCGGCACTCGGAACCCGTATCTTCGCAAGCCTGAGCTCGGGCCAGGTGAGGGCACTCTCGACCGACCAGATCGACGTCTTGTCGTCCGCCCAGCTGGCATCGCTGAGCACCGCAGCGATCGGCGGTCTCGAAACCGAGGACATGGCGACCTTCTCGTCGGCTGAACTCGGGGCTCTGAGCACGCGGACCATTGCGGCCTTGTCGACCGCCAACTTCGCCGAACTGACCTCGGCTCAGCTGACCGGCCTCAGCGCCGCTCAGGTGGCTGCGATCAGCTCTGCCCAGGTGGGTGTGCTGAATTCTGATCAGATTGACGGGCTCTCCACCGGCCAGATCGCAGCACTGACCTCGAGCCAGATCCGCTCGCTTTCGACCGAGAATCTGGCCTCGTTCAGCACCGACCAGGTGATGGCATTGAGCACCCGCGCCATTGCGGCCCTCTCTACCGACCAGCTGGTGGCGATGACCACGGACCAGATCGAAGCGCTGACACCGGCGCAGGTGGCGGCTCTGAATTCGGCTGGCATCAGCGCCCTGTCGAGCGAAGATCTGGCCGAGTTCTCGACCGCCGACATTGCCGCGATCAACACGGCAGCTCTTGCTGGTCTCTCCACGCAGGACATCGATGATCTGACCAGCGATCAGCTGCGGGCCCTGACGTCTGCACAGATCCAGGCATTGAAAGACGATCAGATCGCTGCTGTCATCGCAGCCTACCAGTCGCTCTGATCAGGGGAGGCGCTCGCCGCCTCTTCCCACCGATCGTTTGAAGAGCCCCACCCATTGCGGTGGGGCTTTTCGTTTGGGGCATGACGTGTTCGTCTCGTGCAGAGGTCGACCTTGAGTGATGATGTCTGCATCGGGATCCCGGTGTAGGCAGAGACTCGCCACGGAAATGCCCGCCAACTTGGAAGTTGGCGGGCTCGATCCGATGGCAAGGGGACTACATTAGCTGCCGGGTGGTGTTCCCATCAGCCTTGCTGCCGTCAGACCCGAACCTTCGCGGCATCGCGGGCCAGAGCCTCGGCTGTTGCGCTTCGTCGATACCACATGGTGATAAAGGACGAGGTGATGACGATGAAGAGGCTGTAGAGGATCGGGATGAACAGAACCTCTTGCTGCTGAATGCCTGTGAAGGAGAGTGTCACGATGAGTGCCGCGAGCGGCCCGTTCTGGATGCCTGTTTCCAGGCTGATGGTGCGGGCACGGTTGCTGTCCTGGCGGAGCGCCCGGGCAAGCCAATAGCCGAGCAGCATGCCCGTCAGGCCGATCCCGACTGCCGCGATGTAAACGGGGAAGGGGGTGTCGAGCAGCATCTGGTAATTGCGCGGCACCCAGGACCCGATCAGGAAGAGGATGACGACCACGCCGAGCAGCGAGCCGATCATCTCGATCGTGGCGCCGACATTGGCGTTCATCTTGCGCAGGAACATGCCAAGTACGGTCGGCACGAGCAACACCACGAGCACCTGCGCGACATTGCCGGCCGGGATCACGTATTCGCCCCCGAGGCCCGCGAGGCCGCTGTAGAAGCTGAGCAGGAAGGGGACGGTGACGACCGCGACGAGTGTCGAGACAGTCGTCATCATGATCGAGAGCGCCAGTACGCCCTTGGAGAAATAGGCGAAGATGTTGCTGGTGGTGCCGCCCGGCATGCAGGCGATCAGGATCAGGCCCGCCGCCATGCCGGCCGGCAGGCCGAGAGCGAGTGCCAGGGCATATCCGAGGAAGGGCATGATCAGATACTGGCTTAGCAGCCCGATCAGGATGCCCTTGGGCTTGCGAAAGGCGATGAAGAAGTCGCGCCAGGTCATGGAGGCGCCCATGCCGAGCATGATCACCATCATCATGATGCCGAGAAGTGTGGTTTCAAGTTCCGTCAACATGGTGGCTGCCCCTCACTTCTTGAATTCGCTCTGCACTTCGGCCTTCAGATCCTTGCGCAGGATCTTGCCGATGGGCGTCTTTGGCAGCGTGTCCCGGAAGACGATGGATTTCGGCACCTTATAGTCGCTGAGCAGGGTCTTGCAGTGATTGCGGATGGCCTCCTCTGTGAGCTCGCCGTCGTGGTCCGGGTTCTTGACGACATAGGCACGTACGGCTTCACCGGTCTTGGCGTCGGGAATGGCGACGACGGCGGCTTCGAGTACCGCATCCATCTTGGCGAGCGCGTCCTCAACCTCGTTGGGATAGACATTGAAGCCGGAGACAAGGACCAGATCCTTCTTGCGGTCGACGATCTTCAGGAAGCCCTGGTCGTCCATCACGGCGATGTCGCCGGTCGCGAACCAGCCGTTTTGCAAGGCCGTCGCCGTTTCATCCGGACGCTGCCAGTAACCGAGCATGACCTGGCGGCCGCGCACGAGTAGTTCTCCCGGCTCGCCCGATGGAACCAGCTTGCCGTCGCCATCCACCAGAATGACGTCGCAGCCGGGCACCGGAATGCCGATGCTGCCGGATTTGGCGCGATCATCCAGCGGATTGAAGCTCACCAGCGGTGAGGTTTCGCTGAGCCCGTAGCCTTCGGCGATCGGGGTCCCCGTCATCACCCGCCAGCGGGTTGCAACTGCCTCGTGCAGCGCCGTGCCGCCGGCGATCGCCGCGCGCAACTTCTTCGGCGGATAGGCTGCGAACCATTCTTCGTTCATCAGGCCGTTGAACAGCGTGTTCACGCCGGTGATCCAGGTGATCGGGTAGTTCTCGATTGCCCGCTGAAGGTTCTGGACCGGGCGCGGCGAGGGGATCAGGATGTTGCGCGCCCCGAGTTCAAAGAAGGTCATCAGGTTCGCGGTGAAGGCGAAGATGTGATAGAGCGGAAGCGCCGTCAGCACCTGATCCTCGCGGGCCATCACGCCGCCGGATACCGCACGCACCTGGTCGAGATTGGTCAAAATGTTGCCATGCGTGAGCATGGCGCCCTTGGCGACGCCGGTGGTGCCACCCGTATATTGCAGAAGCGCGAGGTCGTCGGGGCCCGAGGCCGCCCACATGGCCTTCACGTCGGCGCCGTGGCTCCTTCCCTTGGCGAGCGCTTCCTTGATCCGCAAAACGGGAACGCCGATGTTCGGGATAGGCGGGAGTACCTTGTTCCAGACCTTCTGGACACCGCGAATGATGATCTCGGGCAGCTTGGGGAAGAATTCCGGCACGCCGGCGAGAACAACGGTCTTGATTCCCGTCTTCGGCACGACTTCCGCCAGCTTGTCGGCGAACATGTCGACGATGACAAGCGCCTTGGCCCCGGAATCGTTGAACTGATGGATCATTTCGCTCGGCGTGTAGAGCGGGTTGGTGTTGACGAGAATGCAGCCGGCCTTGAAGACGCCGAAGGCGACCACGGGATAGGGCAGGCCGTTCGGCAGCTGCACGGCGACCCGGTCGCCGGCGCGCAGGCCGCAATCATGGTGTAGGAAAGCCGCGAAGGCATCCGACATCTCGCCGATCTGGTCGTAGGTCAGGCTACCATTCATGCCGTTCGGCACGACGCAGGTAAATGCCTTGCGCGGACCGTTTTCGGCGCAGGACCGATCCACCAGTTCGGCGATGCTGCGATAGCGCAGGTCGCCCAGTTCCTGCGGGATGCCTGTTCCGTAAGCCGCCAGCCACGGGCGTGGCGGCGTGAAAATGTGTTCCATGTTTCCTCCCCAGAGCGCTCTTCGGCGCTTCACCGTCGAGGGGCCGGGTGCAAATGCGATTCCGGTTCCCTCTAACGTGTGGAGGATGGATTTCTCCTGGCTTAAAGTCCAGCGTTTTCGGGGGCTTGGCACAGCAATGGGGCTGACGGGTAAAGCCTTGAACGGAGAAATCCCATCACGTCCGCGTTATCGGACAGACACGGGCAGAGGCAGCAACACGGTCGGAGCCACTGTCGTTCGATGGATTGATTAAACAAGAGAATGGCGCACCCGACAGGATTCGAACCTGTGACCTTTGGAATCGGAATCCAACACTCTATCCAGCTGAGCTACGGGTGCATCCGAAGGCGATATGACTCGCCGTTCCAGAAGCGGTCATAGCGCAGTCGCTCGCGCGCATCAATCCGAAAAACAGTAGACGGCTGGGTAAACCAACGGCAGCGGCCGTGAAGCGGGCGAAGTGGGCAGATGCCGATCAATTGCTCGCGCCGTCCCTGGTCACCAAGCCCCAAGCTGGGGGAAATGAACGTTAGACGTTCAAAATTTGCGGGTCGCACCATCGTGAAGCCGATTGTGCCCTTGTGGCAACGGCTTAAACGGTTAGTATCGTTACAGGAAGGTCGTTGTCGGGGGCAGCGGTCGCCCGAGGGGCAATAATGATAATGGCGGGGAAATGCCTGAGATTACTATGGATGAATTGGTACCCAACACGTCTGGTCTAGACTTCTCAGTCATGGACGATGCTGTGGGTTATCGACTGCGGAGGGCGCAGCTCGCCGTCTTTCAGCATTTCAACGAAGCCTTTTCTTCGAAAGGTCTTCGCCCGACCGATTTTGCAACCCTGCTTCTTTTGACCGACAATCAGGGTGCCAAGCAGAGCGAAGTTGCCGAGGCACTCGGCATTCAGCGGGCGAATTTCGTCGCGATCGTCGATGGTCTGGAGAACAAGGGCTATATCGAGCGCCGCAAGTCGGAAACCGACCGCCGGGTCCAGTCGCTCTACATGACGCCGGCCGGCGAGGCCTATCTCGAAGAGTTGATGCCGATCTGGATCGATCACGAGCGCTGGGTGCTGGAGCAACTCGGCGGCGTTGCCGAGCGCGATACGGTGAACCGCCTGCTCAGGCGCCTCTACGACTGATTCTCAGCGTCCGAATCCGAGATCGGATCGTCTGATCGCTTCGTCGATCAGGCGATTGGCGATTTTCATGCGAATAGTTGCTGCGTCACGATAGTCTTCGGCAAGACGGTCCGGATGATTGTCGCGGGCGAAGGCCCGTCGTCGCTCCTGCAGGCGCTCGCGATCATCCGATGGCTCAAGACCGAGATCCTCGGCGATCTCCTCCGGAGAGAGCCGGTCCAGCCAGGCGGGCGGTGGCGGGGGCGCGGCCGGTGGTGGTTCGGCAGGCGGTTCAGGCTCGGCCGGCGCGACCTCATCGGACATCAGGGACAGATAGGCATCGAGCCTCGGATCTGCGCTCGGTTCGGAAAGAGTGGGTGCTTGCTCGGGCGTCTCCGGCAGGAAGCTCGTCGACAGGCCATTGATCCGGAAGGTCGGCTCTTCTGTCGGAGGTGCTTCTTCCGCCTCGGCACCGAGCCGGTCGACGACCGACTGGAAGAGCGACTTGCCAAACAGCATGCGTGCAAAGACCTCCGCAGCGGTCACCTTGCCGCGCTTTCCCTGCAGGAGAACAGACTGACGTGGTGCGGGGCTTGCGTCGTATGATCCAAGCCAGCCCGGCGGCGAAGGATCAGCTCTGGGACTGGCTCTGGCTCTGCGTCGCCTCGACCATCAGCTTGACCGTCAGGTCTTCGCCGGCGAGCCCGATGCGCATGCCGGAGACGGGGGCGGCATCGGTATAAGACAGGCCTGTCGCGATCCTGATGTATCGGGTGTCGGGGCAGTGGTTGTTGGCGGCGTCGAAGCCCACCCAGCCGAGGCCCTGCAGATAGACTTCCGCCCAGGCGTGGGTCGCGGTCTGCTCCATCCTGTCGTCCATCATGAGATAGCCGGAGACATAGCGGGCCGGCAGGCTCAAAACCCGTGCCGCGCCGATGAAGGCATGCGCATGGTCCTGGCAGACGCCGTGGCCGGCTTCCAGCGCCTGTTCGGCGGTGGTTTCCGTGCCGGTCGTTCCCGTTTCATAGGCGATCTGTGCGTTGAGCTTCCCCATGAGGTCATGCATCTTCGCCAACTCGTTGTCGCCCGACAGGCTGCGTGCGAGTTCGCGGATGAGCTTGCCTGGCTTGGTAAGCGGCGTATCCCGCAGATAGAGCCAGAGTGGCACATAGCCTTGATGCGGGCCGAAGACGCCGGCCCTGTCTTCCGTCTCGACTTCACCCGAAGCGACGATGTGAACGCTGTGGCTATCGCCTTCGGTGGAGACGAGGTGCGTGTGGTTGCCGAACTGATCGTTGAAGCCCGCTTCGACCTTCGCGCCATCGACGACGATATTCCACGACAGCACTTTCTGGCCCGGGCCATCCTGTGGGCTCAGTCGCAGGCGCTGCAGCGAATACTGAACGGGATCGTCGTAGCGATACTCGGTGGTATGGGTAATCCGGAGACGCATGCGCTCAATCCTGCTCAACTGTAGAACCTGTAGCCCTCAGTGATCTCGCTGCCCAGCTTGTTGTTCAGGGCAATGAAATTGTCGAGGAACTCGTGCAGCCCCTGATCCATGATCTGGTCGATATTGGTCGTCCGAAGGGTGGCATAGACCGTGTCGGCAGTGTCGTGTGCCGCGATGCGCTCGCCGTAATCCTTGCCGATGTAACCGAGATTGGAAACGATCTTCTCGTAGCAATAGGCAAGCGAGCGCGGCATCTGACCGCTCAGGATCAGAAAGTCGGCGATGTTGGTCGCCTTGTATTCCCCGTCATAGACCCAGCGATAGGAACGATGGGCGGAGACCGATCGCAGGATCGATTCCCACTGCATGTTGTCGAGCGAGGAGCCGACATGGGTGATCGCCGGCAAAAGCACGTAGTATTTGACGTCGAGGATGCGGCTGGTGTTGTCGGCCCGCTCGATGAAGGTGCCGATGCGGGCGAAGTTGTAGAGTTCGTTTCGGAGCATCGAGCCATGGAAGGCGCCGCGGATCAGGCCGGCGCGGCGCTTCACGGTATCGATCACCTCGGGCAGGTCGGCCGATTTCAACTTGCGGGCAAGCATCTGCTTCAATTCGATCCAGCATTCGTTCGTCGCTTCCCAGGTCTCACGGGTGAGCGCGGTTCGCACCATGCGGGCATTGTTGCGGCCGGCGTCGATGCAGGACATGACGCTCGACGGGTTGGCGGTGTCGCGCAGCATGAAGTCGATGGCATCAGAGGCCGTCACCTTGCCATGGCGTTCGGCAAACAGCGGCCGGACGTCGGCGCTTTTCAGGACCGCGTCCCAATCCTCGTCCGAGGCGCCCGAGCGTGTGAGCGACATACGCAGACCCGCATCGACGAGACGGGCGATGTTTTCGGCCCTTTCGATGTAGCGGAACATCCAGAAAAGACCGTTGGCAGTTCTTCCGAGCATGACCATGTCAGTCCTCCAGTACCCAGGTGTCCTTGGTGCCGCCGCCCTGACTGGAATTGACGACGAGCGAACCCTGCTTGAGGGCCACGCGGGTCAAACCGCCGGGAATGATCTGCACCTTGTCGGAGACGAGGACATAAGGACGTAGGTCGACATGGCGGGGCGCGATCCCCTTGTTGACGAGGATCGGTACCGTCGAGAGCGACAGCGTCGGCTGGGCGATATAGTTCGAGGGGCGCGCCTTCAGCTTGTCGGCAAAATCGGCACGCTCCTTCTTGGTCGCGGTCGGACCGACCAGCATGCCATAGCCGCCGGAGCCGTGCACTTCCTTGACCACGAGCTCTTCGAGATGTTCGAGCACGTATTTGAGGCTGTCGGCTTCCGAACAGCGCCAGGTCGGCACGTTCTCGAGCAGGGCCTTGCGGCCGGTGTAGAATTCGACGATCTCCGGCATGTAGGAGTAGATCGCCTTGTCGTCCGAAATGCCGGTGCCCGGCGCATTGGCGATGGTGATGTTGCCGGCGCGGTAGACATCCATGATTCCGGGAATGCCCAGCGCCGAATCGGGCCGGAAGGTGAGTGGATCGAGGAAGTCGTCGTCGACACGGCGGTAGAGCACGTCGATCGCCTCGTAGCCGCGCGTGGTGCGCATCTTCACCTTGCCGTCGATGACGCGCAGGTCCGAGCCTTCGACCAGTTCGACGCCCATCATGTCGGCGAGGAAGGAGTGCTCGTAATAGGCGGAGTTGTAGATACCCGGCGTCAGCACCGCGACGCGCGGCTTGCCCTTGCAGCCGGGCGGGGCGAGAGAGGCCAGCGACTGGCGCAGGAGATAAGGATAATCCTCGACGCGCTGAACCTTGTTGAGCTGGAAGAGCTCCGGGAACATCTGCATCATGGTTTCCCGGTTCTCCAGCATGTAGGAGACGCCGGAGGGGGTGCGGGCATTGTCTTCCAGCACGTAGAACTGGTCTTCGCCGGTGCGCACGATGTCGGTGCCGACGATGTGGGTATAGACGCCACCCGGCGGGCGGAAGCCGATCATCTCGGGCAGGAAGGCGACGTTCTTCTCGATCAGCTCGCGGGGAATACGGCCGGCCTTGATGATTTCCTGCTTGTGGTAGATGTCGTCGAGAAAGGCGTTGAGTGCCAGCACGCGCTGTTCGATGCCCTGGGCGAGTTTGCGCCATTCGCGGCCGGAAATGATGCGCGGAATGATGTCGAAGGGGATCAGCTTCTCGGCGCTGTCGGCATGGCCGTAGACGGCGAAGGTGATGCCGGTCTTGCGGAATATGTTCTCCGCATCTCGCGACTTCGCCAGAAGCCTTGCCGGGTCCTGGCTGGAATACCAATCGAAGTAGTTCTGGTACGGTGCGCGCGGATCGTTGTCCGCAGTCATCATTTCATCAAATGCCAATGGCGCCATCCCCTTTTTTGTTCATTTGAATACAACCAATTGGGCAATGCAAGGTCGTTCGCGGGCTCCGCTCGCAGAAAGAGAGACGGCCACATCTGCTGGAAAATAGTGCAATCGCGTAAAGCCTGTGCAGGTTCCCGACTGTTTTGCCGGTCCCGGCGGCTCTACTCCCGCGTGATTTGGCATATCGTAAAATTCGACAGGCATTATCCGGCCGGATTTGCCGAAAAAAGATGCATGCCGGCCTGAGAGATTTTTTGCAAAGACGCGCTTGAACGGAATTCATAGCTGCCTGCAGGAAAACTCTTTTGACCGTTGCCTGGTGCCGCAGTATCGAAGCTTTCTGCCGGCTGTTGCGATCCGGTCCAAGAAAGATACTTTTCCATGACCCTTGCCCGGCTTGCGCCTGTCCTCTTCGTTCTCCTGTGGTCGACCGGCTGGATTTCCGCCAAATACGCGACATTCTTTGCGGATCCGCTGACCTTTCTCGTGGTGCGCTACGGCACGGCCGTCGTCCTCTTTTATGTCGTCTGTCGGATTGGCGGCGTTTCCTGGCCAAAGCAGCGGGCCGGGTGGCTGCATGCCATCGTATCCGGCATGTTCCTGCACGGGCTCTATCTCGGCATGGTCTGGTGGGCGATCGGGCAGGGCGTGCCGGCCGCCTTGTCCGGAATCATTGCAGGGCTGCAGCCGTTGATGACCGGGATTGCCGCGGCCTATCTGATCGGGGAAAGTCTCAATACCGGACAGCGGGTCGGTCTGGTCATCGGCTTCCTGGGTGTGGCGATCGCGGTCTTGCCGAAGATGCTGATCATCGATGCGTCGAGCATTCCGGCCTATGCGGTTGCAGTGAACGTGCTCGCCATGGCCTGCGTGACGGTCGGCACGCTTTACCAGAAGCGTTTCGTCAAAGAGGGTGACCTCCGGTCGGTCGCGACGCTGCAATATGTCGGTGCGCTGATCGTCACCATTCCGGCGGCCGTCGCTCTGGAAAACCTGCGGATCGACTGGAGCCTCGGTTTCTTCGCCACGCTCGCCTGGTCGGTGGTCGGCATTTCGATGGGGGCCGTCGCGCTGCTGCTCTACCTCATCCGTCGCGGAGACGTGTCGAAGGCAGCGTCGCTCATTTATCTCGTTCCGCCGCTTGCCGCGCTTGAGGCAGCGATCGCGTTCGGAGAAGAATTGACGGTACCGATGATGATCGGCACCTCAGTGGTCATGGTCGGCGTCTATCTGATCAACCGGAAGAGCTCGGTCGAGCCAGTCATCCTGAAAGACTGATGCTATGAAAAATGGCGCGGTGTGAACCGCGCCATTTCAGATTCAAACAGGTTCAAGCCTTGGCTCAGGCTTCGCGACGGCGTCCGCCGGCAGTGCCGGAGCGGGCCGGACGGCCCTGGCCGCTGCCATTGCCCGGACGACCCTGGCCGCCATTGGCGTTGCGGTTCTGTCCGCCGCCATTGCCACCCTTGCGGTGACCGGACTTGGCCGGACGACCATCAGCCTTGGCGCCGCCTTCCGACTTGCCGCGACCGGGGCCACCCTGATGGTTGCGGTTGTTGCCGCCGCCACCGCCGCCAGCGCGACGCTGCGGACGAGCCGGGCGTGCAAGGTTTGCCGGCGGTTCGCCGGACGCGACCGGAATGTCGATGCCCATCAGCTTTTCGACGTCGCGCAGCAGGCGACCTTCGTCGGGACCGCAGAATGCAATCGCGATGCCGTCACGGCCAGCACGGGCCGTACGGCCGATGCGGTGAACATAGGCATCCGGCACTTCCGGCAGATCGTAGTTGAAGACGTGGGAGACGGCCGGGATGTCGATGCCGCGGGCGGCAACGTCGGTGGCGATCAGCGTCTTGATCTCGCCGTCACGGAAACCCTTCAGTGCCCGCTCGCGCTGACCCTGGCTCTTGTTGCCGTGGATAGAAGCGACCGAGTAACCGGTGGCGTCGAGGTGCTTCATCAGCTTTTCCGCGCCGTGCTTGGTGCGCAGGAAGACGATGGAGCGGCCATCCGGATTGTCGTTGAGGATCTTCTTGAGCATTTCCGTCTTGGCGTTCTGGCCGGCGACGAAATGCACGTGCTGCTCGACCTTGTCGGCGGCCTTGCCCGGAGGGGACACGGCGACCTTGAGCGGGTCGGTCAGGAAGCTTGCAGCGAGATCGGCGATCGACGGTGGCATGGTCGCCGAGAAGAGCAGGGTCTGGCGCTTCGGCGGGACCATCTTCGAGATCTTGCGCAGGTCATGGATGAAGCCCAGGTCCAGCATCTGGTCGGCTTCGTCGAGAACGAGGTAACGCACGGCGCGCAGCGAGATCGCGTTGCGGGCGATCAGGTCAAGCAGGCGGCCAGGCGTGGCCACGAGGATGTCGGTGCCCTTTTCGAGCTGCAGCTGCTGCTTGCCGATGGAGGCGCCACCGACGACCTGGTTGATCTTCAGCGGCAGGCGGCGCAGGTAGCTGCGCAGGTTGTCGCCGATCTGGTTTACCAGTTCGCGGGTCGGAGCGAGAATGAGGGCACGGGTGGTGCGGTTGTCGGGACGCTTCTCATCCTTGAGGAGCATCTCGATCATCGGCAGGCCGAAAGCGGCTGTCTTGCCGGTGCCGGTCTGTGCGAGACCGATCAGGTCACGACCGCCGAGAACGACGGGGATACCCTTCTCCTGGATCGGAGTGGGGGTCGTGAAGCCAAGCGTCGTCAGCGTCGCGACGATATTCTTGGAGAGGCCAAGATCATCGAAAGTTGTCAAAGTCATACCTTTCGGGGCGCCAAATGCACAAACCCCGGAACGCGTTCTTCGCGAGCCGGTTGGCACTGGCGTCAAGAACCCCGCGTGATTTGGGAACTTGTAAGTTGGAAAAAAGCTTTCCAAGCGCATCGGCGGAATGTCCGCCCTGATGTCATGCGCCTTATCCTTCGTCGCGTCTCAGTTGTCGCTGGGCACGCTCACGCGGCGGCCGGAAGGTAAAAGCTGACCTGCAAATGATACCTTTTGCCTGAGAAGTCAAGTGCAATGCACAAAACAGTCTCCTCGGCGTCGTCCCTCGTGCGCCATCGGTTCGTCCGTTTCCTTGGCTCCGGTGTCGCAGTCGCAAGGTGAACAAATACGGCTGACGGGTGTTTGCAACAAGACGACGCCCGTTTCGGGACGGCCTTCGGTGACAGCCGCGATCTGTACCCTTTGGCACTGCGTCACCCGATGAATGACAAATGGAGACAGCCATGAAGACCCTTCTCGCCGCATCTGCCCTTATCCTTGCCGCTTCGATCGGATCCGTTCAGGCCGATGACGATCCGTCCTGCCGGGATGTGGCGGCTGATGCGCGGATGTCGCTCGGGGACATGGAGCAGAAGGCTCTGGCTGCGAATGTCAGGGCCGAGGAGATCACCGTCGATGACGGCTGCTATGAGGTGAAGGGGATGCGCGACGGTCAGCGTGTCGAAGCGACCTTCCATCCCGTCTCGGGCGAATTGCTGAAGATCGAAAACGACTGAGGCGCAGGACCGCTATCTCAATCTATTCGAGGCCCGCTTCCGGCGGGCCTCTCTCGTTCTATCGTGTCTCAATGGTTGCGCCGCTTCCCGTCATCGGTGTTTGCAGGGCGGTCAGCTCAAAATCTGCCCCGGCCTGAACGACGCCGTTCAGCATGACTTCCAGCCTGTGAACGCCAGGATGATAGACCCGCGTCGTGATCGGCCGTAAGGTGTGGCGCTTGGCGAACGCCAGGCTTTCTCCGGGCCGTATCATCAGACTCTTGCCCTTGAAGACCTTGGGCGAGAGCGAGCCGTCCTTCTTCTGATGGTGGATGGCGTAATCGACCAGAACGGTGCGTACCTCAATTCCATTGTTGCGAAGCCGGACCTCGAAGCCGAGCTCTCCGGGGAAGCTCACGCGGTCGTTTGCAAGAGCCAGTGTCACGGTGACATCGGAGAGTGGCTCGAAGCCGAAATTGGCGAGCGCCTTGGCATGGCCCTTCTTGATGAGCGTGCGCGAGGCGTGTTTGAGCAGCCAAAGCCGATCCTTGGAAGCGCCGGCCCTATGCCGTTCAACGAAGTCTGCTACCAGATCCGGGTGATCCTTGGCGATGTCGTTCAGGCTGTTGGCAACCGAGCGGCGGACATAATCCTCGGGGTCGTCAATCAGGGCTTCGAGGATTGGCAGGATCGGGGATGGTTCCCGGACCAGCCGCGGTAGTCGCATGGCCCAGGGGAGGCGGGGGCGGGTGCCTTCGCTGGCAAGTCGCCGGACATGGTGGTTCGGGTCGTTTGCCCAGCCGGCGATAATCGCCAGGGCCCTGTCTTGCTCTTCGGCAATGAAGGGGCGGATGCCGAATTCTCCGGTGAAATGCGGCGTCAGTGCCTTCAGAAGGCCGAGGGAGGTTACGAGATCGCGGCGGCCATGGGCGGCAATATACTGATTGAAGGAGAGGAGGGCCCAGCCGCTGAGGCCGCCCTGTTCCGGTCCTGGGAGGCAAGAATGCAGGATGGAGGCTGCTTGCTCGAAATCGTCCGGCAGATGGCGGTGCAGCGCATCCGCAATGCATTGACCACGTTGCATCAGTTCCAGGTCGTCGATGACCGGCAGGATGTCAGCGAGGAAGGCGGCGCGATCGAAAGTCTCACTCGCCCGCGCCACGGCCTCTGCCGTGTCGCGAGCGGTGTTTGGGCCGATCAGGTGTTTCAGCGGCTCAGCCATTGTCTCGGATAGTGTCCTGCGTCTCGAAGTGCTGCATTAGCGTAACACCCGTGATCGCTGCCATGTAAGGTGCGAAGGCCGGATCTGCCTGAACCTTTGCGGCTGCTGCGTCGGCGCTTTGCTTGTCGGCCCATTCGACGAGGTCGGCGATCATGTCGCGTTGATCCATGGAGTTGAGCGGCCGCCAGCTGACGAAGCCTGGATAGGTCTTGACCGCAGCCATGGCGGCACGACGAGCCTCTTCCGCGGCCGGTTTGTCGGTTACGGTGCAGACCGCGATTTCTAGGATGGTGTTGGTGGTCATGTGGCTCTCCCGTTGACGATGATGGCTTGACCTAGCACAGAGCAACTGACAACCTTCTGGCCATTACCTTCGAAGGAGGCCTGCATGCGCCCCGCCGACCGCCTGTTCCGGATCATCCAGCTGATGCGCGCGACAGGTCGCGCGATGACCGCAGCCGAGATCGCCGAGAAGATGGAGGTCGCGCCGCGGACTATCTATCGCGACATGGATCACCTGATCGCCTCCGGCGCGCCGATCGAGGGTGAACGCGGGGTGGGCTACATGCTGCGCGAGGCTTTCGACGCGCCGCCGCTCACATTCACCTTCGAACAGTTGGAAGCGCTCGCCTTCGGGCTTCGCGCCGTCGAGATGCTCGGGGATCCCAGGCTCGGCCAGGCGGCGCGGGAAGCGAAGGAGAAAATGCTCGGCATGTTGCCGAAGGATCATGCCGAACGCCTTATCTCGGCACCCATCCACGCCTTCCGATCCTCGGCCCAGCCGGAAGTGCCGGCCTGCCTCGGCGATGTCCGATCGGCGCTGTCGGCCAAGCGCAAGGTGTGGGTGGCCTATCACTCGCTGCCCGGCGAGCGCAGCCAGCGCGTCCTCTGGCCGCTGGGGCTCGCCGCCTTTGGCGCGATCTGGGTGATGACCGCCTGGTGCGAGATGCGCGCCGGCTTCCGCGACTTCCGCCTCGACCGGGTCGAGGACTGGAAGGTCATGCCGGACCGTTTCGAACCTGAGCCGCATCAGACCTATCAGGCTTACTTGAAGCAGCTGTCCTGACTGATCAGAAATCCGTCGCAACCCCGCCTTCGGCCTTGCGTTTCGCCACAAAGGCGTCGAGCTCTTCCTCGATGGCCGGATCGATCGGCGGACGCTCGTAAGAGGCCAGCTTCTCCTTGAAGATGCGGTTGGCGTGGTCGTAGGTGGTCGGGCGGCCGGCCTCGGTCCAGGTCTCGAAGTTGCGCCAGTCGGAGAGGATCGGCGAATAGAAGGCGCTCTCGTAGCGGGCGAGCGTGTGGGCCGTGCCGAAGAAGTGGCCGCCGGGGCCGACTTCGCGGACGGCGTCGAGCGCCAGCGCATCCTGGCTGACGTCGAGGGGGGTGAGGAATTCCGCCACCATCTGCAGCATGTCGACATCGAGGATGAACTTCTCGAAGGAGGCCGTCAGTCCGCCTTCGGTCCAGCCGGCGGAATGCATGATGAAATTGCCGCCGCCTTGCGTCAGCGCCCACAGCGAGAAAGCGCTCTCATAGGCGGCCTGAGCGTCGAGCGTGTTGGCGGCATTGGTGTTGGAGGTGCGGTAGGGAATGCCATAGCGGCGGGCGAGCTGGCCACCGACGATGACGGCCTTCATGTATTCCGGCGTGCCGAAGGCGGGGGCGCCGGTCTTCATGTCGACATTCGAGGTGAAGCCGCCATAGACGACGGGTGCGCCGCGCTTGACCATCTGGGTGAAGGCGATGCCGCAAAGGGCTTCGGCATTCTGCTGGACGACGGCGCCGGCGATGGTGACGGGTGCCATGGCGCCGGCCAGCGTAAACGGCGTCATCACCACGACCTGGCCGCGGGACGACATTTCAATGATGCCCTGCAGCATTGGGCCGTCGAGCCGGAGCGGCGAGGACGAGTTGATGATGGTGAAGAGCGAGGGCTCGCTCTCCATCTGCTCCATGGAGACGCCGCGGCCGATGCGGGCGATCTCGATGGCGTCGAGATTGCGCTGCTTGCCGAGCGAGTAGCAGTGGAAGACCTTGTCGGTCAGCTTCACCATGTCGGAGAGGCAGTCGAGGTGGCGCACGGAGGCGTGGATGTCGATCGGCTCGACCGGATAGCCGCCGGTCGTGTGGATCACGTCGTAGCACTGGGCGAGCTTCACAAGCTTGCGGAAGTCTTCCTGGTTGCCGGCGCGGCGGCCGCCTTCGCGGTCGGCGACGAAGGGGGCGGAGGCGATCTGGGCGAAGACGAGGTTGTTGCCGCCCATCTTGACGTTGCGCTCGGGATTGCGGGCGAACATCTGGAACTCGCGCGGGGCCGACGCGATCATGTCCATGATCAGGTTGCGGTCGAAGCGGACGCGGTCGGAGCCTTCAGTGACCTCGGCGCCATGCGCTTTCATGATGGTGCGGGCCTCGGGCAGCATGATGTCCATGCCGATCTCTTCGAGGATGGTGAGCGAGGCCTCATGCATCGCGTCGAGCGCCGCCGGATCGAGGAGCTCCGTCTTTGCGAGGCGATTGACGAGATTGCGATACTTGCCGGCCGCACCGGTGCGGATGCGTTCAGCGCCTCGACCGCCGGTTCGCCGGCGGCGTTCACCGCCGACGGATAGCGTATCAGTCTCGGACAAGGCGGAGGTGGTAATGTCGCTCATGGTCGATCCATTGTGTCAATCTCGACATCAAGTCTCGCAGGTTCGCGGCTGAAAAGGCATTGCCGTTTGCGACGAAAAACCGGCTCATCTGGAACAGTGGTGCCGATGACGGGATCCGAGACCGATACGCGTTCATTCTGCTTCGCTTTTAAAGCTTGGGATGGTGGTTCGCTTACCCGCTGTTTACCATTCCGCGTCATTGATCGGAGGAGGGAGAAACTGATTTGATCCGGGGAAGCGACTTGCTGGACTTGGTCTGCGACAAGATCGCGGTGCTTGATCTGCCTTCCTACGTGAAGGACAGCGAGCTGCGCTATGTCGCGGTCAATGCGGCCTTTGCCGACCTGCACAACCTGTCGGTCGAAAGCTTCGTCGGTCGCAGCGATCGGGAAATCCTGGGCGGCGATCTGGACGCCCTGCGCGACGATCGCGAGCGGCGGGTTCTCGTATTCGGGGAGGACGAGGCGCTGCAGCTGCGGGGTGAACCGGGCGGACCGACGCGGGTCCTGCATATCGAACGCTTCTTCGACGACGATGACCGGATCTATCTCTTCGCTTTCATGGAGGAGAGCGTCGCGTCCGTTTCAGCGACGCCTATCACACCGGCCGCGTTGCCGTCTGCCCCTCTGTTTCAGGCCGTGCTGGAACAGTATCCGGTCGCAACCTATGTCCGCGGCGCCGATCACAGGCTGATTTTTGCCAATTGCGCCTATGCCGATATGGTCGGGCGGCCACTTGAGGAGCTCCTCGGTCGGACAGAACAGGAAAACTTCCGCGAACTTGGGCAGGACTATTTCGAGGGAAATAGCCGCGTTCTGGAACGCGGTATTACGGAGGAAGTTCAGGAAACCTTCATCCGTGCGGACGGGGAACGCGTGCCGGTTCTCTCCCGTACCGGTGCCGTGACCGGCCCTGACGGAGACCGCTACATTGTCGGCTCGATCACAGATCTGTCGCTGCTTAGGCAAGAGCAGCAGAAACTGGAAGCTGCGCGGCGGGAATCCGAATCGCTGCAGTCGCAACTCCAGAGCCTCATGGCCTCGCTTCCTGTCGGCATCATCGTCCTTGATGCCGATGCAAATATCGCCTTCGCCAATCCCGCCATTGTCGAAATGGCGGAACTTGATCCGCCCATACCCCTGGAGGGCATGACGTACCGGGAGTTCCTGACACGGACGATCGGTCGCGGCATTCCCGGCGTCAGCGCCGAGGAACTCGAAGAGCGTGTGGCCTTTCGCATGGAACAGGTTCTCGGCCTGAACGAGGGCGCGCTGATCGACGTCAAGACCCCTTCCGGACGTGCGCTCGCTGGCGGCAGTCGTCGCATTGACGGTGGCCGCATTCTCCTGACCTACTCCGATATCTCGGACATGTTGCAGCGCGAGGAGGAGACGCTCCTCTACCGTGCTGCACTTGAGCAAATGCCGGTTCCGGTTTTCATCCGCGATATCAATAGGCGGATGATCTACGTCAACACTGCCTATGAGGACCTGCACGGCCAGCGGCGGGAAGACATTTACGGTTTGACCGAAGAGGAGCTATGGCCGGAGCAGGGCCAGTTGATGAAGGAGGAAAACCTCCGCATCTTCGAAACGGGCGAGATGATCGAGAAGAACCGCGAAGTCGTGGTTCGAGACGGCGAGGAGATCTCTGTCATCACGCGATTGAGCCGGATCACTACCGCCGAGAAGAAGCACTACATCGTCGGGTCGGTGAACGACATTTCCATCCTGAAGAAGGGGCAGCTTGCGCTCGTCGCGGCCCAAGCGCGTGCCGAGTCGCTCTATGCCGACATCGTCTCGATGTTGCAGGTCATGCCTGTCGGCGTGGTGATCATGAATTCCGACTACATGGTCGAATTCGCCAACGAGAAGTGCCGGGACATCTGGCGCTGGCCGGCTAACATGCAGCTGAGCGGGCTGAGCTTCCGGTCCTATTGCGAGATGAACCACAAGCTCGGCTATGCCTGGCCTGGTATCGAGTTCGAGGAAGGCTATCGCGCCCGCGTTGCGCAGTTCGATGCGCTGGAAGGCTCGCATGTCACCGAACTCGCCTATGACGATGGCAAGTTCGTTCTGGCAACGATCACGCGGTTGCATGACCGCAAGATCCTGCTCACCTATTCCGATCTCACCGAGATGCGGGCGCGCGAACGCGAGATCGACCAGGCGCAGCAAAAGCTGGAGCGGCTCGGACGCTTCGTCCAGGAATCCATGCGGATGATGACGCAAGGCCTAATGATGATCGAGCAAGGCCGGATCGCGGAGGTCAATCCTTCCTTCAGCCGCATCCTGAACCTGCCCGAAAACCTGGTGGCGTCGGGCGAAAGCTGGCGGCCGATCTTCGAATATTGCGCGGCGCGTGGCGATTTCGGCGAGGAAGCGCACGACATTCTGCAGCAATGGCAATCGGCCGTGCAGACAGCAAACGCAGTCTCGACCAATTTCCTCGTCGACGGCAAGACCTGGGTCAAGCTGGAAGCGACCTTCGGTGGCGACCGCAGTTGTGTTGTCGTGCTCACCGATTTCACCGAGCTGAAGGAGCGCGAAGCCGAACTCGAAGTGCTCTTGGCGCGCAGCGAGGCGGCCGACAAGGCGAAGTCCGACTTCCTCGCCAATATGAGCCACGAGATCCGCACGCCCATGAATGGCGTTCTCGGCATGGCGGAACTGCTTTCCAAGTCCGAACTCGACAGCCGCCAGAAGACCTTTGTCGACATCATGGTGAAGTCCGGCAACGCACTGCTCACCATCATCAACGATATTCTCGACTTCTCGAAGATCGACGCCGGACAGCTCAAGCTGCGCAAGTCTCCCTTCGATCCGGTCGAGGCCATCGAGGATGTGGCGACGCTGCTGTCTGCCGCCGCTGCCGAAAAGGATATCGAACTCGTGGTCTCCGGCGACCAGAAGGTGCGCCACACCTTCATGGGTGATCCGGGGCGCTTCCGGCAGATTGTCACCAATCTCCTGGGCAATGCGATCAAGTTCACGGAGAAGGGCCACGTGCATGTCGAGGTGTCTGCGGATGCCGTGGCGGAGGGGCAGGCGATCCTGAAGCTCCGCATCGAGGATACCGGCATCGGCATTCCTGAAGACATGCAGGCGAAGATTTTCGAGAAATTCTCCCAGGTCGACACATCGTCGACCCGTCGCCACGAGGGTACCGGTCTCGGGCTCGCGATCACCGGCGGTCTCGTGCGCCTCTTCGGGGGCAAGCTGCAGGTCGAATCCGAGGTTGGGCGCGGCTCAGCCTTCTCCGTCGAATTGCCGCTCGCCATCGTTGCCGAGCGCCGCGGCCAGAAGGAACTGCCGGCCACGGTCAAGGATGCGCGGGTGCTGGTCATCGACGACAACGCCGTCAACCGCCGCATTATCACCGAGCAGCTGGATATGTGGGGTTTCGACGGGCTCGCGGTTCCGGACGGGCTGACCGGCCTTGATATTCTCGCTGCCGCCCATACGGAAGGGCTGGCGATCGACGTCGTCGTCATCGACTACCAGATGCCCGACATGAACGGCATCGACGTGGCGAAAGCAATCCGCAGCGACCGTCGCTTCGACGATATTGCACTCGTCTTCCTGACCTCGATGGACATGGTCGGCGATGACAGGCTGTTCGAAAGCCTGAAGATCCAGGCACATCTGATGAAGCCGGCGCGGGCCAACGTTCTTCGCGGCGCGATCATCGACGTGGTGCGAACGGCGCGGGTTCACGGCGTGAACGCGCCACGCCTTCGTCCCCTTTCGTCGCCGCCTGCACCACTGGCTCCGCGCGCGCCATCGGCTGTTGAGGCCAAGCCAATAGCTTCAGTGCTTTCCCACGATGGGGCCCTGAGGGTGCTGATCGCCGAAGACAATCCCGTCAACCAGATTGTCTTCCGCCAGATCCTGACCGGAAGCGGCATTGCCTATCGCATCGTTGGTAATGGCGAAGAAGCCGTTCAGGCCTGGCGCAGCGAGCCGCCGGATCTGATCCTGATGGATGTCTCGATGCCGGTCATGAACGGGCATCAGGCGACTGGCGTGATCCGCGAGGAAGAGGCTGCCCTCAGCGGCGGAAGGACCCCGATCATCGGCGTCACCGCCCATGCGCTCGACAGCGACCGTGAGGCTTGCCTTGCTGCCGGCATGGATGACTATCTCTCCAAGCCGATCTCGCCGGAACTTCTGATGCGCAAGATCGAGCAATGGAGTGGCAGGCCCGTCACCGGGCTCGCCGCCGAAGGCTGATCAGGCCGAGCGCCTGACGCCGCACAGCATTTCCCGCTTGCCGGCGAAACCCGGTCGACGTTTGACGTCAAAACCCGCTGCGATCAAGTTGCGCCGGACAAAGCCGGCTGCGGCATAGGTCGCAAAGCTGCCGCCCACTCGCGTCGTGTCGTGGACACGCTGCATGAGGTCCGCCGACCACATGGCGCTGTTGCGCGAGGGGGCGAAGCCATCGAGGAACCAGGCATCGAAGGTCAGTGTGCTTGCCGTCAGGTTTTTCAAGGCATCGCCGCAGACGACCGAGAGACGCGTCTGGTCATCAAGATCGATTTTAACGACGCCTGAAGGATCCGTCGGCCAGCGCGCGACGAGGACCTCGCGCTCGGCATCGATCTCCGACCACCGGGAGAGGGCGCGGTCGATCTCTTCGGCCTGCATGGGAAATAGTTCGAAGGAGACGAAGTGGAGGTGAGTGCCGGGACGACGATGCTCCTTCCATTGGCGCCAGGTCTCGCAGGCATTGAGCCCTGTGCCGAAGCCGAGTTCGCCGATAGTGAAATCGTCCGCATCCCGCCAGCGTTCCGGCAGTCCGTTGCCGGCCAGGAAGACGTGGCCGCATTCGAGCCGGCCATCGGTCTGGCAATAAAAATGATCGCCAAAGGCGGTGGAAAAGGGCATATCGCCGTCGTGCCAGGCCAGCGGTGCCTGGGTGTCGCCGGTGCCTGGCGGATAATTTGAATGGGTCATGGTGATGTCCGATAAAACGGCTGCGATGTCAGGTCAATTGCGCGCCGATCTCGTGATCGTCGGTGGCGGCATCATGGGACTTTGGGCGGCGCTGAAAGCAGAGCGCCGTGGCATCGATACGATCCTGATCGACGGTGACGGTATTGCGAGCGGTGCGAGCGGCGGCCTGCTCGGCGCCCTGATGGCGCATATGCCGGATCGCTGGAACGAGAAGAAGCAGTTGCAATTCGAGGGGCTGTTGTCGCTCGAGGCGGAGATCGCTCTGCTCGAGGACGAAACTGGGCTCTCGGCTGGCTATCAGCGCTGCGGTCGTCTTATCCCCTTGCCGAAGCCGCATCTGAGGCCGATTGCCGAGAGGCATTCGGGCGAGGCGGCTACGAATTGGAACCAGGAGGGCAGGGCCTTCGACTGGACCGTCCTTGACGAGAGCCCGTTTGCCGACTGGCCCTCGCGGAGTTTTTCGGAGGCCGGTGTGGTGTTCGATCGCCTTGCGGGCCGCGTCTCACCGCGTGCTCTCACCACGGCGATCCGGGCGCGTCTTGAGCGATCGGGGCGTGTGCGGTTGCTGGTCGGTGCCGCCGTGCAATCGATCAATGCCGGGGGAAGGCAAGTGAAGCTCGCCGACGGGACAGTGGTCGGTTACGGCGATCTGCTGGTCGCAGCCGGTGTCGGATCCTTCCCGCTGCTCGACGCCATCGGACCTGCGCTTCGCAGACCTCTTGGCCGCGGCGTGAAAGGGCAGGCGGCGCTGCTCAGACTGGACCTGCCGGCGGACCTGCCGCTCCTCTATCTCGACGGCCTCTATGTGGTGCCGCATGAAGGCGGGCGGGTCGCCATCGGCAGCACCAGCGAAAACACGTTCGACGACCCTTTCTCGACGGACGCGCAGCTGGATGTCCTGATCGCCGGGGCGAGGGAGCTTGCACCGGCGCTGCAGGGAGCGGAGGTGGTCGAACGCTGGGCAGGTCTCAGACCCAAGGCGGTCGATCGAGATCCGATGGTCGGGCCGCATCCCGATCATCCGCATGTGCATGCGCTGACCGGCGGCTTCAAGGTGAGTTTCGGTATCGCGCACTTGCTGGCGGATGCCGCTCTCGATTCGATTGCCGGTGAGCCCATGTCCCTGCCTCACGGCTTTGCCCTTGCCCATCACGTTTCGGTGGCTGCGCGCCGCGCAGGCGGTGAGGAATTTACCGAAATACCCTGAAATTAAAGGGATTATCTCAGGACTCTGCCGCGATTTTGTCTCGCGCGCTTCGTGATACTGTCATGCAAATCACCTATCCACCGGGTTGTAACGGCATCTGCTAAAGTGCCGTCGCGAGCCAGTGTGAGGTGCTCGACATGCGCTATGCCATCTGCTTTACGCCGCCTGCCCGTGATCCGCTTGCCGATGCAGCGGCACGCTGGCTCGGCCGCAACGTGTTCTCCGGCGAGGCAGAGGAGCATCCGGGGCTGAAGGGCCTGGGCGTGCACGAGATTGCCTTTCACACGGCGCTTCCGCGACGCTTCGGCTTTCATGCGACCTTCAAGGCGCCATTCCGCCTGAGCGAAGGCGCGAACGAGGCCTCTCTCCTGCGCGACCTGATGCATTTTTCCGGCCGGATGGAGCCCGTGGTTCTGCAGGGGCTGTCGGTCGGACGCATCGGTGACGTCTATGGCTTGATCCTTCAGCGCCCTTGTCCGGAGGTCGATCATCTGGCCGCATCCATCGTCCAGGCTTTCGACGGCTTTCGTGCGCCGCTTTCCGAGGCCGAGATCGACCGGCGCAATCCCGAACGGCTCTCGGCACCGCAATTCACCAATCTCAGCCGCTGGGGACATCCTTACGTGATGGACGAGTTCCGGTTCCACATGACGCTCACAGGACCTTTGCTCGCCCGCGATTTTCCGCGAATCGAGCAGGCTCTGAAGGCGCATTTCGATCCCGCCCTCGCTGAGCCCGTTGTGATTGCCAATCTCGCCCTGTTCGTCGAAACCGAGCGTGGCGCACCGTTTACCGTGCATTCGCTGCATCCGCTGGGCCGGGTTTCGAGCCGGAAGATTGCCTGACCGGTTTGCGCTGCAGCAAAATGCGCGTTTTCCATCTCGACAGGCGCCGTCCTCGCCAATAGCCTCGCGTCAAAACACGAGAGGTGAACCGATGACGACTGCTCCCTATCCCCGCGACCTGATCGGCTATGGCCGCGACATTCCCGATCCGAAATGGCCGGGGGAGGCGCGGATCGCGGTGCAGTTCGTGGTGAATTACGAGGAGGGTGGCGAAAGCTGCATTCTCGACGGCGATCCAGCCTCGGAATGCCTTTTGTCAGAGATCGTCGGCGCACAGCCCTGGGCCGGTCAGCGCAATCTCAACATGGAGTCGATTTACGAATACGGCTCGCGCGCCGGCTTCTGGCGGCTTTGGCGGATGTTCACTGAGCGCAAGGTTCCGGTCACCGTCTATGGCGTGACGCTTGCCATGGCGCGCAACCCGGAAGCCGTTGCCGCGATGAAGGAAGCCGATTGGGAGATCGCCAGCCACGGCTATCGCTGGCTCGAATACAAGGACTTTCCAGAAGACGTCGAGCGCGAGCATATCCGCGAGGCGGTTCGCCTGCACAAGGAACTGACCGGCTCGCATCCGCTTGGCATGTATCAGGGCAAGCCGTCTGACAACACGCTGCGCCTCGTGATGGAGGAGGGGGGCTTTCTATACTCCTCCGACAATTATTCCGACGACCTGCCGTTCTGGGTGCCGGATCTGGAGGGCAAGCCCTTTTTGATCATCCCCTATACGCTCGAGACCAACGACATGCGCTTTGCCACGCCGCAGGGCTTCAACACCGGCGACCAGTTCTTCACCTATCTCAAGGACGCCTTCGATGTGCTCTACGAAGAGGGGAAGAACGGTAGCCCGAAGATGATGTCCGTCGGTTTGCACTGCCGCCTCGTCGGACGTCCCGGGCGGGCTGCAGCGCTGGCGCGGTTTATCGATTATGTGACGGGTCATGAGAAGGTCTGGGTGCCCAAGCGCATCGAGATCGCCGAGCACTGGCACAAGCATCACAAGCCGGCTTGGTGACGGTGCTAGTCGGCAACTTCCGCCAGCAACCAGTCCCGCAAAATCGCGGCAGGCTCGGGCAAGTCAGTGCCTGAGAGCAGCCAATAGGCCTTGTCCTCGTCGGCGGCTTCCTCGAACAGTACCGTCAGCGTGCCGGCTGCCAGATGGTCTGATATCAGGGCGGTTGGGCAGAGACCGATGCCGAGGCCTGAGAGGACCGAACTGACCAGCAGGTTGAAATCGGCATAGAGCGGTCCTGACGGTGTCAGGCCCTTGATCCCGCGCGCCGCCAGCCAGGACTGCCAGGCGGCCTCGGTCGCGTCGTGCAGCAAGTTCTGTTTCAGCAGGTCGGCGGGTGTTGTGATCGGCCCGTGCTGCTCCAGATAGGCGGGCGCACAGGTGGGCCGGGTGGCGGCGTCGAGGATGCGCTCCGCCTGACCCGGCGGTCGTGTCCCGTGTCCGATCAGCAGGTCTGCGCCGGCTTCATCCGGGGTCAATGACCCCAACGGATAGACGATCGAGACCTGGATCTGAGGATGTGCGGCGCGGAAGCGGGGCAGGCGGGGGCCGAGCCAGTGAGTGACCACCGAGGGCATGCAGGCGAGGCTGGCGCGGGCCAAGGATTTGCGGGCGGTCAGCCGCTCTGCGGCGCGGGCGATGTGGCCGAGACCTTCCGAGCAGGCAGCGCCGAATTCGCGGCCGTCAGCGGTGAGGCGCACCCCACGCGGGCGGCGGTCGAAGAGGGCAAGGCCCAGCCAATCTTCCAGCGCCTTCACATGCTGACTGACGGCCGCCGCCGTCATGCCGAGTTCGGTTGCAGCCTGCAGGAAGCTTTCGCGACGGGCGGCGGCCTCGAAGGCGCGGAGTGTTGGGAGCGGCGGCAGTTTCATGGCTCTATGACTAAGCCAGACTTGGTCATGGGGCAAGAAGAGAGGCAGTTGTCTTGATGGGGCAGGTGGGGCACCTTGCGGATCAGATCTTGATGCCGATCCGCGGAGTTTTCCATGTCCCCCTTCAACGCCAACATCCCCGTTCCCGCCGATGCGGCTGCCCGCCGGGCTGTTAAACCCGTCGTCTGCTATCCGGTCGAGTCGTTGAAAGCACCCGACATGAGCATCTTGGAGCAGGCGCGGGCGACGATGGAGAAGGTCGGCGAGGTGATCGTGCCGCCGCGCGAGGGCAATACGTTCGAGGTGCCGAAGGGGCATTTCTTCCGCATCGTCAGCGTCGAGGGGCCGCAGGTCGGCGACCTCAACCTCTGGAACGCCAACGACCTTTCTGAGCGCTTCTTCTCCGGCAAGACGCGGGCGCTGCATGCGACCCATGTCACCACCGGCAACCGTCTCTGGAGCAATCTGCCGTCGCTGCGTCCCATGGCGACGATCAGCCATGATACGCTCGGCTGGTACGGTTTCGACGAATTCGGTGGCGGCGTGCATGACGTGATCGGCACGCGTTGCGACCCCTATACCAACCGGTTACTCTCAGGCGGCGACTATCATCACTGCTGCCATTCCAACCTCTGCCGTGCGCTGGCGCATCACCGTGGCATCGACATCAAGGCCGCCGAACCGCATGTGCATGACGTGTTGAACGTCTTCATGTGCACCGGTTTCACCCGCGATACGCAGCAGTATTTCATGAAGGCAAGCCCGGTTCGTCCCGGCGACTTTCTTGAGATGTTTGCGGAGATCGATCTCCTGGGCGCGCTCTCAGCCTGCCCGGGTGGCGACTGCAGCACAAGCCATTCGAGCGATGTCGCCAAGTGCTATCCGCTGAAGGTGGAGATCTACAGGCCGGACATGGCCTTACTGGCTGATTGGCCGTTTCCGGAGCGGAATGGGTATCAGCTTCAGGATTAACGCCGTCTACCCTGCGGTCGTCATGCTCGGGCTTGTCCCGAGCATCTGCAACGTATCTGGTTAGTTCGGCCTCGGTGGATCCTCGGCACTAGGCCGAGGATGACGTCGCGTTTGAGGGCAGGTTTCTCCACGAAAAGAGGGCCCGGCAGCGATGCCGGGCCCTTCTCATTCCATCCTCGTAGATCAGCCCTTGGCGAGCGTCGCCATGTCGATGACGAAGCGGTAGCGGACATCGCTCTTGATGACGCGTTCATAGGCTTCGTTCACCTGGGCGATGTCGATGATCTCGATCTCCGGGGTGATGTCGTGCTTGCCGCAGAAGTCGAGCATTTCCTGGGTTTCCTGGATCGAGCCGATCATCGAACCGGCGAGCGAGCGGCGGCCGGCGATCAGCGCGAAGGCATGCACGGGCACCGGGTTTCCCGACACGCCGAGCAGCACCATGGTGCCATCGACCTTCAGCAAGTTGAGATAGGCGTTCCAGTCGATCTCGGCGCTGACGGTGCAGAGGATCAGGTCGAAGGAGCCGGCGAGCGTCTTGAAGGTCTCCGGATCCGAGGTGGCGTGATATTCCTTGGCGCCGAAGGCGAGGCCGTCTTCCTTCTTCGACAGGCTCTGGCTGAGTACGGTGACGTCGGCGCCCATGGCCGCGCCGATCTTGACGCCCATATGGCCGAGGCCGCCCATGCCGATGACGGCGACCTTCTTGCCGGGGCCGGCCTTCCAGTGGCTGAGCGGCGAATAGAGCGTGATGCCGGCGCAGAGCAGCGGTGCTGCCTTGTCGAGCGGCAGGTTGTCGGGAATGCTGAGCACATAGTCTTCCTGGACGACGATGGAATCGGCATAGCCCCCTTGCGTCGGGGTGACGCCGTCGACTTCCGTGGAGTTATAGGTGCCGACGAGGCCGGGCATATATTGTTCGCGGTAGAGATCGCGTTCGCAATGCAGGCAGGAATTGACGAAGCAGCCAACGCCGACGCGGTCGCCGACCTTGTATTTCGAAACGCTCGAGCCGACGGCGGTGACGATGCCGGCAATCTCGTGGCCGGGGACCATGGGGAAGGTCGAGTTGCCCCATTCGTTGCGCGCCTGGTGAATGTCCGAATGGCAGATGCCGGAGAACTTGATCTCGATCACCACGTCGTCCGCGTTAGGTTCGCGACGCTCGAAGGTGAAGGGAACCAATGGCTTGGAGGCATCCGTTGCGGCATAGCCTTTGGCAATCGGCATGGGGTATCCTTTCAAATGGAATGGGAGGAGCGAGCTGTAGATAGGTCGCAAGCGCTGCTGCACAAGCGAACCGACCTGCTGTTTGCGTTGAAAGTGCCTGTCGCCTTCGGAAACTCGACAAGGACAGGGGGCTCGGCTAATCCTTGTCGTCAACTGCTTCGCGGGATGCGCAAGCGGGCCCTCCCTGCCGCCGCTGTCTCAGCTGCGGCCTCACATGATACTGGATTGATGGCATGGACAGAGCGGACTTCGTTCAGCGTTTCGGCGGAGTGTTCGAACATTCGCCCTTCATTGCGGAGCGTGCCTTCGATGCCGGCATGATCGAGGCGCCGCTGACGGCGCTCGACGTGCATGACGCGATGGCGATGATCTTCCGCACCTCGAGCGCAGAGGAGCGGTTGGGCGTCTTGCGTGCGCATCCCGATCTGGCGGGCAAACTCGCTATTGCAGGTGAACTGACGGAGGACAGCAAGCGGGAACAGGCCGGTGCCGGTCTCGATCGGCTGTCGGCTGACGAACATGCCCGCTTTACCGCGTTGAATACGGCCTATGTCGAGAAATTCGGCTTTCCCTTCATCATCGCGGTCAAGGGACTGACGAAGGACGATATTCTCGCCGCCTTCGAGACGCGCATCGCCAACGCCAAAGACCAGGAATTCGACACCGCCTGCCAGCAGGTGGAAAAAATCGCCAGGCTTCGCCTTGAAGCCCTGCTTCCGGAGACACACTGACATGCTTGAGACCTCGACCGTCGTCCTGCCGGATTTCGCTGCCGGTGCCGTCAACCTTGCCTCGGCCCGCCTTGGTGCCGTGGGCATCTTCTCGACCGACGAGTTCTTTGCGCCGGTGTCGCGCATGCTGAACGATGAGCCCGCGAGTTTCGATCCGGACCTCTACGACGATAACGGCAAATACATGGATGGCTGGGAAAGCCGTCGCAAGCGTGTGCCGGGCCATGACTATGCGATCATCCGTCTTGCCATGCCGGGCCGAATCTTCGGTTTCGATGTCGATACCCGCTTCTTTACCGGCAACTACCCGCCGCATGGCTCGATCGAGGCAGCTTTCGTTGAAAGCGGCGATCCGACCGATGCGACCGTCTGGACAGAGCTGGTGCCGAAGTCTCCGCTCGGCGCGTCTGCCCAGCATTTCTTTGCCAATTCCGACACGTCGAAGGTCTGGACGCATCTGCGCCTGCACATCTACCCCGATGGCGGCGTGGCGCGGCTGCGCGTCTATGGCGCTGCCCATTTCGACTGGTCGAAGGTCGGCGCGACGGAAGAGATCGATCTCGCCTATATCTTCCATGGCGCCAAGTCGCTTGCCTGGTCGGACGCCCATTACGGCCATCCCGACAAGATCCTGTCGCCCGGTCGCGGCACAAACATGGGTGATGGCTGGGAAACAAAGCGTCGCCGCGGTCCCGGCCATGACTGGGCGATCATCCGCCTTGGCCATCCAGGTGTGATCAACCGGGTGCTGATCGATACGCATTTCTACAAGGGCAATTATCCCGATACCTGCGAGCTGCTGGGTGCCTATCTGCCTGACGCCGGCGACACCTTCTCCGAAGCGGAGATTGCGGCGTCCGAACAGTGGAAGCCGATCCTAACGCGGCAGAAGATGCAGATGGATGCCGAGCATTTCTATGAAGGCGACCAGCTGCAAAAGATCGGGCCGGTGACGCATGTGCGGATCGGCGTGCATCCGGATGGCGGCGTGATGCGCCTGCGCCTTTTCGGCACGAAGGCTTGAATGTAGGATAGATACGAAAAGAGCGGGCAAAGGCCCGCTCGTCGCATGCTTCAAGCCGTCCGCAATGCGGGCGGCTTTCTTGTTGGGCTTTTGCCCTTACTGCTTCGGCGCCCGTTCGGCTTCGCGGATCGCTTCCTCGTGATACCAGCTTGCCGAACCGCTCTCATAGATCACGGGTTTCGGCGTCTGGCGCTCACGCATGGCGTTCAGCCGGGCCAGGTCACGCACCGGGAATTCGTAGATCTTCGCCGATTCCCGAACCATGTTCGTTGTCATGCTACTACCTCTCGTTTCACCGAGTGTTGTCTCGATGATCTCTAGATACCACGTTCTAAACCGTATTGCATATGAAAAGTGCAAAATGCCTATTTTGTGGGCAGTATTCGCGAAGAAAAAGTGATGAATTTAAAATCATCACACTGTTTTCGTGGTCGTTTGTGCTCGAAAAACACCCGACACGGCACTCCGGTTCCTGAGTATCAGCGGAATCTGTTAAAGAAACGCCTTCTGCTGCAGGGTTTCCGGGTCCCGCCTGCGACAAAATGGCCTGCTCTCGGCTGCCACCGCCAAACTGGCACGCTTCCTGCTTTTTAGTTTCCGACTCCCGGGCACGCCGGAGAATCACCCCTCTGTTGCGCCGATGAGTGGCGCGAGACTGAAGAGAGAGCACCATGACCAAGTTTAAGCTCGAGTATATCTGGCTCGATGGCTACAAGCCGGTAGCGAACCTGCGTGGCAAGACGCAGATCAAGGAATTCGACAGCTTCCCGACCCTGGAACAGCTGCCGCTCTGGGGCTTCGATGGCTCCTCGACGATGCAGGCCGAAGGCCACTCGTCGGACTGCGTGCTGAAGCCGGTCGCCATCTACCCCGACCCGGCTCGTACCAACGGCGCTCTCGTCATGTGCGAAGTCATGATGCCCGATGGCGTCACCCCGCATCCGTCGAACAGCCGCGCCACGATCCTCGACGACGAAGGCGCCTGGTTCGGTTTCGAACAGGAATATTTCTTCTACGAAAACGGTCGTCCGCTCGGCTTCCCGGAGCAGGGCTACCCGGCTCCGCAGGGTCCGTATTACACCGGCGTCGGCTACAAGAATGTCGGCTCGATCGCCCGCGAAATCGTTGAAGAGCATCTCGACCTCTGCCTCGAAGCCGGCATCAACCACGAGGGCATCAATGCCGAAGTGGCCAAGGGCCAGTGGGAATTCCAGGTCTTCGGCAAGGGCTCTAAGAAGGCCGCCGACCAGATCTGGATCGCCCGCTACCTGCTGCTTCGCCTCTGCGAGACCTACGGCATCGACGTGGAATTCCATTGCAAGCCGCTCGGCGACACCGACTGGAACGGTTCGGGCATGCACTGCAACTTCTCGACCACTTTCATGCGCGAAGTGGGCGGCAAGGAATATTTCGAAGCCCTCATGGCCGCCTTTGCCAAGAACTGGCAGGACCACATCGACGTCTACGGTCCGGACAACCATCTGCGCCTGACCGGCAAGCACGAAACGGCTCCGTGGAACAAGTTCTCTTACGGCGTTGCCGACCGTGGCGCCTCGATCCGCGTTCCCCACTCCTTCGTCAACAACGGCTACAAGGGCTATCTCGAAGATCGCCGCCCGAACTCCCAGGGCTGCCCTTACCAGATCGCTTCCGTCGTCCTGAAGACGATCGCCGAAGTGCCGACGGCTGATTACGCCAAGAACGCTGCCTGATTTCAGGTTGAGTGATAAGATTGCAGCGCCGGGGGTGACCTCGGCGCTGTTTTCGTTCGGGGGGGGCAAACGGTCGAGGCTTCCGCGGCTTCCGGCTTTGGATTACACTTGATCCTAAGGAGATGGGCCATGCGACCGTCCGAAGTGCTGGAGAAGAACAGGCAAGTGATCCGCGATGTGACGGCACGTCACAAGGCGACAAACCCCCGCGTCTTCGGTTCTGTCGCCAGAGGCGAAGACGGGCCGGACAGCGATCTCGATATCTTGGTGGATGGCCTTCCCGGCATGACGCTATTCGACCTCGGCGGGCTACAGGCCGAGATGGAGGACCTGCTGCCCTGTCGGGTCGACATCGTCTCCTCGGGCGGCTTGAAAGAGCGGCTGCGAGCGCGGATCCTCGCTGAGGCTCGCGCCATATGACGCCCGAAGAGCGGCTGCTCGATAATCTCATAGACATGGAGGAGGCCGCGGCGGAAGCCATAGGGTTCCTCGATGGGGTGAGTTTCGAGGCGTTCGAGAATGATCTGCTGCGCCAGCGCGCGGTGGCCATGACCTTCGTTCTGATTGCTGCAGCCGCCGCCCGTATCCAGGCGCGGTTTCCCGATATTGCCTCTGAGCAACCCGAGATCGCCTGGGCACAAATGCGGGGGCTGCGTAATCTTGTGGTCCATCAATATGACCGGCTGGATTGGCGTCAGGTCTGGGATACGGTGCAGCGTGACCTTCCGAAACTGGTTCGCCAGATCGACCAACTCCGCCATCCGCATATCCAGGGAGAATAACCCCTTTGCCCATCGACCTCCCCATCCGTCCCCTGACGGCATCCGACTTCGCGCCCTTCGGTGAGGTGATCGGGGCCGATCCTTCGACCATGCGACTGATCAATGGCGGCACGACCGAGCGCTTTCATGCGCTGTTTTCGCCGGAGATAGCGGGCGAGGGCGCCCGGGTGATCGTCAATATCTTCCGCGGACAGCCACGCACCTTTCCCTATGAGATCGGCATGATGGAGCGTCATCCTTTCGGCAGCCAGAGTTTTTCGCCGCTGTCGGGCCGGCCGTTTCTCGTGGCCGTCTCCTCGGATGAAGATGGCAAGCCGGGTCAGCCGCAGGTGTTTCTGGCCAGCCCGCATCAGGGCGTGAACTACCGGCGCAACACTTGGCACCATCCCTTGATGGCGATCGGCGAGGTCAGCGATTTCCTGGTTGTCGATCGCGACGGACCCGGCAACAATCTCGAAGAGTATTTCTTCGATACCCCCTTCATGATTCGGGAGCCTCAGATATGACCGGCCTCACCACCCATGTCCTCGACACGGCCCTCGGCAAGCCCGCCCAGGGACTTCGCATCCAGTTGATGCGGATGAATGGCGAGGAGGCGGAGCTGATCAAGACCGTCTTCACCAATGACGACGGGCGCGTCGACGGCGGGCCGATGCTGATCGGCGAGGAATTCCAGGTCGGGCAGTATGAACTGCTCTTTCATGCCGGGGATTATCTGAAGGGGACGGGAGCCACGCTCACGGATCCGCCCTTCCTCGACGTGATCCCGATCCGCTTCGGCATTTCCGACACTACGGCGCATTACCACGTGCCTTTGCTGCTCTCGCCCTATGGTTACTCCACCTATCGAGGAAGCTGAGCATGCGATTTGCGGCGATCGCCGATATTCATGGTAATCATCTGGCGCTCGAAGCCGTGCTCGCGGATATCCGGGCGCAGGGAGTCGATACGATCGTCAATCTCGGCGACAGCTTTTCCGGGCCGCTCGAGGCTGGTTTGACCGCTGAATTGCTGGTGCCGCTCAATGCGCTCACTGTGCGCGGCAATCATGATCGAGCGCTCATCGATCGGCCCTTCGAGGCAATGGGGGACTGGGAAAAGCCGAGCTATCCGCAATTGACGCCCGCTCATCTCGACTGGATCCGCAACTTGCCGGAAACGGCTCGCCTTGGTGACGAGGTCTTCCTCTGTCACGCGACGCCACGCGACGATAACACCTATTGGACCGAGACGCTGTCGGCCGACGGCATCTTCCACCTGAAGCCGCTGGCCGAGATCGAAGCCTTGGCGGACGGTGTCGATGCGAGGCTTCTGCTCTGCGGACACAGCCACATTCCGCGCGCCGTGCAACTCAGCGACGGCAGGCTGATCGTCAATCCCGGCAGTGTCGGCTGCCCCGGCTTCGACTATGATGTGCCTGTCTATCACAAGGCTCAGGCGGCAACGCCCTTTGCCAGCTATGCGATCCTGGAGAAGACGCCGCGCGGCTGGCAGCCGAGCTTTCGGCTGGTGCGCTACGACAATCTCGCCATGGCAGAGCTTGCGCGCCGCCACGGCATGATGGATTGGGTCAGTGCCCTCTCCAGCGGCTGGATTTCCTGAGACCAATCAGAAGGGGCTTTCCGCGATGATCGACTTGTCGACATCGGTAAGCTGTCGTTTGCCGCAGAGCGCCATGGTGACATCCATCTCCTTGGCAATGATCTCCAGCGCCTTGCTCACCCCATCCTTGCCCATCGCGCCGAGGCCATAGAGGAAGGGCCGGCCGATATAGGTGCCCCGGGCGCCGAGCGCCACGGCCTTTAGCACGTCCTGGCCGGAGCGGATGCCGCCATCCATATGCACTTCGATCTTGTGCCCGACGGCCTCGACGATCTTCGGCAACATGGCAATGGAAGAATGCGCGCCGTCGAGCTGGCGACCGCCATGGTTGGAAACGACAATCGCGTCAGCGCCAGTCTTTGCCGCCATCTTGGCGTCTTCGACATCAAGAATGCCCTTGATGATCAACTTGCCGCCCCACTGTTTCTTGATCCATTCGACATCCTTCCAGGACAGCTTGGGATCGAATTGCTCGTTGGTCCAGGCGCCGAGCGAGGCAAGATCGGAGACATTCTTGGCATGACCCTGGATATTGCGGAAGGTGCGGCGCTGGGTCTGCAGCATGTTCCAGCACCAACGCGGGCGCATGGCCATCTGGAAGAGGTGTTTCGGCGTCAATCGCGGCGGGGCGGAGAGGCTGTTCCTGATATCCTTGTGACGCTGGCCGAGCAACTGCAGGTCGGCAGTCAGAACCAGGGCCGAGCATTTGGCCGCCTTGGCGCGCTCGATCAGGTTCATCACGAAGTCCCGGTCGCGCATGACGTAGAGCTGGAACCAGAAGGGGCGGGTGGTGACAGAGGCGACGTCCTCGATCGAGCAGATGCTCATGGTGGACAGCGTGAAGGGCACGCCGAATTCTTCCGCCGCTTTCGCCGCCAGCATCTCGCCATCGGCATGCTGCATGCCGGTCAGGCCGGTCGGGGCAAGCGCCACCGGCATCTTCACCTTCTCGCCGACCATGGTCGTTTCGAGTGTGCGGCCGCTCATGTCGACCAGCACGCGCTGGCGCAGCTTGATCCTGGAAAAATCGCTCTCGTTCGCGCGGTAGGTGCCCTCGGTGTAGGAGCCGCTATCGGCATAGTCGAAGAAGAGTTTCGGCACGCGTTTGCGCGCAAGGGTTTTCAGATCTGCGATTTCGAGGATCGGGGCCATGCGACAGGTTCTCCGGAAAAGTATGCTCACCGCCATATCATGTCCGAAAGGCAGCTGGGAACAGAGATTACGCCCAAGAGGTAAAACTATTTTACCTCTTGCTGTGGTCAGAAATGCTCGCCCGAGCGGAACGGTCCGACGCGGATGCCGGCGGCAATCAGGTAGGCGGTCGACCAGCCGATCAGCAGGAACCCGTTGACACCTTCGAGAGCTGCCAGCATGCGCCATTCCGGATGCGGGACCACGTCGCCGAAACCGACGGTGGAAAAGGTCGTGGTGGAGAAGTAGAGGGCGGTCTCGAAATCGTCGACGACGCCGAGCAGGCTGTAGGCGGCGGCCCAGAGCCAGACTTCCGCCGTCAAGACGGCAAACACGCCGATGACAACGGTGTTCATGGCGAGCAGGCGGCTTCTGTGGCCATGCAGGCGAATGCGGTCGGTGACCCAGGCCATGACATGTGTGACGCCCATCAGGCCGAAGGTGTGGATGACCACCGTCAGCGAGATCATCAGCGTGCCGAGCGCGAGGTTGGTCAACAGCATGGATCCGCTCCCTCCCTCGGGGCTGCTTCAAAGGCCGGATTGGGGCTTCGAAGCCTTGCCTGCCACATAGGTTTCCACCACCGCGCGATCGTCGCCCAGTGTCTGCAGCAGGAAGAGTTCTTCGGTAAGTGATGTGACGGTTTCCATCCGCAGTCGCATCGCGGGGGTCGCGGCGGCATTGAGCACGACGATATCTGCGTCTGTGCCTTCGTCCAGCGTGCCGATCCTGTCTGCCAGATCGAGCGCCACGGCATTGCCGAGCGTCATGTGGTAGAAGCTTTCCAGCGGGTTCATGCGTTCGCCGAGCAGTTGCTGGATCTTGTAGGCCTCGTCCATGGTCTTCAGCATGGAATAGCTGGAGCCGCCGCCGATATCGGTGGCGACCGCGACCGTCACGGGTTTCTCTCTGCGCTGGATTGCCTTCAGCGGAAAGAGGCCGGAGCCGAGGAAGAGGTTCGAGGTCGGGCAATGGACCGCGACCGCACCGCTCTCCGCCATGGCATCCGCTTCGCGCTCCGATAGGTGGATCGCATGGCCGAAGAGGGCCTTTTTCCGCAGCAGACCATAGCGCGCATAGATGTCGGTATAGTCAGTGGCGTCAGGATAGAGTTCGCAGGTGTAGCGGATCTCGTCGTGGTTCTCGGACAGATGCGTCTGGATATGCAGGTCCGGAAATTCTTCCGCCAGCTTCTGCGTCATCGCCATCTGCTCGGGTGTCGAGGTGATGGCAAAGCGGGGGGTGATGGCGACGTGGTTGCGGCCCTTGCCATGCCACTCTTCGATCACGGCGCGGGTCTCGTCGTACCCAAGCTGCGGTGTGTCGAGCAGACCCTGCGGTGCGTTCCGATCCATCATCACCTTGCCGCCAATCATCAGCGTGCCGCGCTTCAGGCTCTCGGCAAAGAAGGCATCGGCAGACGCCTTGTGTACCGAGCAATAGGCCACCGCCGTCGTCGTGCCCTGGCGCAGGAATTCGTCGAAGAATTGCGTCGCGATCCGCTGCGCATGCGCGCTTTCGACGAAGCGGCATTCCTCGGGGAAGGTATAGGTGTTCAGCCATTCCAGGAGATTGGCGGCATAGGAGGCGATCACCTGCATCTGCGGGAAATGCACATGGCAGTCGATCAGGCCAGGCAGGATCAGATGCGGGCGATGGTCGATCTCGGTCGCTTCTCCACCGGCCTTTGGCTTCACCTCCGCATAGGTGCCCACAGCAGCAATCTTGCCATTGCGGACCAGCAGCGCGCCGTCTTCCTCGTAGAGATAGCTCTCGCTGTCGCCGGCATGCTCAGGTGCACGGTTGAAAGAGAGGAGGCGGCCACGGATCAGGGTCTCAGTTGTCATCATTTGCCTTCAACCGTCGTCTCGTACCAGGCGACGAGCAGCTTGCGCTCTTCGCTCGAGAGATCGGTGATGTTCCCGGGCGGCATGGCATGGCTGCGGCCGGCCTGGAGATAGATTTCACGGGCATGGGCAGCGATCTCGCCGTCCGTCTCGAGTTTCACGTTCTTCGGTGCCCGCGCAATGCCTTCCCAGACGGGTTCGGCTGCGTGGCACATCGAACAGCGGCCCTGTACGACATCGCGCACGGCTTCGAAATGGCCGTTTGCAACAAAGGTCTGTTCACGGGTCGAAAGCCCCACCTGCTCTTCCTCGCCCGTCAGCACCTTTGGCACCGTCGAGAGCCACATGATGACGATGAAGAGCAGTACCGTTACCAGCCAGGTCCAGGTCGGCTTGCCCTTGCGGGCATGGGTGGTGTTGAACCAGTGGCGGATGGTGACGCCCATCAGGAAGACGAGGGCTGCGATGATCCAGTTGAACTCCGTGGCAAAGGCCAGCGGATAATGGTTCGACAGCATGAAGAAGATGACGGGCAACGTCAGGTAGTTGTTGTGCAGCGAGCGCTGCTTGGCGATCACGCCGTATTTCGGATCGGGCGTGCGGCCAGCGATCAAGTCGGCGACGACGATCTTCTGGTTCGGGATGATGATGAAGAAGACATTGGCCGACATGATGGTGGCGGTAAACGCACCGAGATGCAGGAAGGCGGCGCGGCCGGTGAACACTTGCGTATATCCCCATGCCATGGCGATCAGCACGACATAGAGAAAGGCCATCAGGCCCCAAGTGTTGCGGCCGAGCGGCGACTTGCACAGGAGATCATAGAGGATCCAGCCGACGGCCAGCGACCCGACGGACAGGGCAATGGCCTGCCATGGTTCGATATCGAGGACCGTGCGGTCGATGAGGAAGAGATCGGCGCCGCCATAATAGACCACGGCGAGCAGTGCGAAGCCCGAGAGCCAGGTGGCATAGCTTTCCCATTTGAACCAGGTCAGATGCTCCGGCATTGAGGCGGGCGCGACCAGGTACTTCTGGATATGGTAGAAGCCGCCGCCATGCACCTGCCATTCCTCGCCATAGGCGCCGACGGGCAGGCCTGGGCGCTTCACCAGGCCGAGATCGAGCGCAATGAAATAGAAGGACGAGCCGATCCAGGCGATGGCCGTGATGACGTGCAGCCAGCGGACGGCAAAGTTCAGCCATTCCCAGGCAATCGCGTATTCATACATTGCAGAATTCCTTCACATTCCCGACCAGCCACATTGCGAAAATTTTGCCATGAAGGAAAGAGGGAGAGTGCGCTGCAACAACGACTACTCCCACACTTTATCTCGATCTCAACGAGGACATGTTGCGCCGCTTCTATGTGTGGGACATGGCTTATTGATCAGCTGATCCCGCAGGTGCGATCCAGGGCGGCAGCGTTTCATTCATCCATTGGCGGAATGCCTGCACCTTAGCCGATTTGCGCCGGCTTTTCGGATAGACCAGCCAGTAGGTCTTGTCGTCTTTCTTGGAAATGTCGAACGGCATGATCAGACGGCCGGCATCAAGATCATCTTGGTGGAAGAAACGGCTGAGAAGCGCCACGCCATGGCCGGCAATGGCCGCGTTTCCTTCTAGGTCCAGCGCGCCATAGGTATCGATTGTGGTGATGCCAAGGCTCGTGTTGTCGATGCCGGCAGCCTTGAGCCATGCCCGCCACCATTCGCCGCCACCGATGATCAGTGGCAGTTTGAGAAAATCTGCCGGCGTCTTCACGCCGCCGATGGTTTCGGCCAGCTTCGGGCTCAGCATGGGCGCGAACTGCAGGCGGAAAAGCTCCTGCGCCTCCAGATCCGCCGGTGGTCTCTCGCCGCGCCAGATGGCGACATCGGCATTGTCCTCGCGAAGGTCCATCGGTTTTTCGATGCGTAGGATGCGTACGGCCAAACCCGGATGCTGAAGCTGGAAGGCTCCGATATGGCGCGCCAGCCAATGTGAGGCAAAGGTCGGCGTCGAGCGGATCTCCAAAATGTCTTCCGCCTCCTGCCTGGCGTCCGCGACAGCATCCGCCATAAGGCCGAGCGCTTCCGCCACTTTTGGATGCAACCGCTGGCCCGTCTCCGTCAGCCCTATCTGCCGTGGTCGGCGCCAGAACAGTGGCTCTCCGACATGCTCCTCCAGCAGCTTGATCTGATAGCTGACGGCCGTCTGGGTCATGCCGAGCTCGTCGCCCGCGCGGGTGAAACTCATGAGCCGCCCGACGGCCTCGAAGACACGAAGCGCGTTTAGCGGCAGTTGTCGCGACAGTTTCATGGATCAGCTCTCTTTATCCATGGAAAGCGTAATTGAATTGGATCGCGCCCGCAACCGCGGGCATGATTGCGTCATAAAACAAGACGACATCAAACGCGTGGAGGCAGAGATGGTGTCCGCGATAGGACGGTTCATGCCCAGATCAGAGGGTATCAAACAATGGCTGCGGGGTGTCTTCTCGCCGGGCAAACGGCGCCGGCGGTTCTCGGTGGACGAGCTGCCCGAAGACCTCAGACGGGACGTGGGGTTGGAGGCTGAGGCTGACATGCAGCGGGGCATAGAGGCGTCTCAGAGACGGCTGCTTGACCGTATGCGGCTTGGATCGATATGAAAGATTTCTCGATTTATCAGGTGCTTGAGGCGCGGTTCTCCTGTCTTGAATCAGGCACTTCATGCACATGTCAGGCTGGCCAGCTTTCTGACTGCCAATCACGGGCCGCATGGATCACGCGAAGAATTACGACCGTTTCAGGAGTCTCGGCGGCTATCATCGTATAGGCGAGGATATAAGGGAGGCCGGGGACCGATTTTTCCCATGTCCCCGTGACACGTCCCGGACGTCCTGTCGGTTTCTGCCCCAGCAGTTCTCCGCTCGATCGGATCTACCTGGCAACCAATCTAGCCGCCGTCGGATGATCAGCTGCTATAAAGGCAATTTGGGATTTCAGGTCATCGAGGGCCGTTCGCGTCCATCGGACCCGACGCGTCACAGTCGTGCCGCTTCGGCTGCTTCGATCACGGCGTCGAGCTCGTCCATGGCTTTGTCGTGGTCAACAAGATCGCCGCTCTTGATATCAGCCAGCCCTCGGCGAATGCCGTCGACAGTCTTCAGCTCCCGGTCAAGATAGCTCATCAGCGCAACGTTTGCCAGTTCCGCCTGGCTGCGATCGGTCGCGGCGGAAAGCTCCAACAGCTTCGCTTCGACATCCTGGTTGAGTTCGATCGTCAGGTGTGATCCGGTGGCCATGGTATCCTCATGATTGGGTTTCAGCATAAACCCAATCGGCTCCGCATGTCACTCACTCTGTATTCAGCAGCACACCCAGCAATTCGGCTGCGACCATCGCCGCGATCACGGCCGGGCGCTTGTCCTTCACCGTGCTGCCGCCGATCGGCAGGGTCAGCCGGTCCAGGCTTGCACGCCCCACGCCCTCGCGCTCCAAGAAGGAAGCGAAGGTAGCGCGCTTGGTCTTCGAACCGATCATGCCGACATAGGCGAGGTCGGTGCGCTCAAGCGCTTCCTTGCCGATCAGAAAATCCAATGCATGATCGTGGGTGAGGATGACGGCGGCACCGCCGGGTTTCAACTTCCCGATCTCTGCCTCGGGCATGGCGACGCGGCGGAAGGTGATGCCTTCGGGCGGTTCGCCATCGATTTCCGGCCGCGAGTCGATGAGCGTGACGTTCAGCGGGAGAGGGGCGAGTGCCTGGGCTAGCGCGAGGCCGACATGGCCGGCGCCGAAGACCATGACCTCGGGGAAATGTGACCGCTCCTCGGCGAGGCGTTGCAAGAGTATCTGGTTGCCGTCCCTGTCGAGCCGGGTGAACTTCAGAAGTGTCCGTCCACCGCAGCACTGACCGATCTCCGGGCCGAGCGGCACGTCAAGGGTTGCAGCAAGCGTCTCGCCGCTGAGCAGCCTGCGCGCATGGCCGATCGCCAGGAATTCCAGATACCCGCCGCCGATCGTGCCCCACAGCGCGGTTTCCGCGACCAGCATGATCGTGCCGTTGTCGCGCGGCGTCGATCCCTTGGTCTCGGCGACCTCGACGAGGACGGTGTTTTGATGGGCGGCGAGGAATACGCGGAGGGTGGTGAGGCTCATGATGCGGCGATCCTAGCATTTTCGGCGGGGAACTGGACAGCGTGGCTTTTGGTTTATCCGACCATGGTTTCTCTGCGCCCGTAACATGCCGACCATGTTATGGTTTCGCATCGACGACATGGGAGTTCGAATGACCAGGACGCAGGGAACGATCATCTGGCTTCTCGTTGCCTGCTTTGCGGTGGCGCTCTTTCTCGTCAATCCGCTGGCAGACATTGCTGCCCGGTTCAGCCGCGACGTCATGATTGGCAGCGGCGCGCTTTATGGGACCTTGCGCGTGGCGAATTCGGTGATGAGTGTGGCGCGCGATGCCGATATCACCGGCGGCGTTGGCGTCGCATCGGTGACCGCAAGCCCGGGGCAATTGCTGCAGCCTGTCATCAACACGATCGAGCGCCTGGTGGACTTTCTCTTCGGCCTTGCGATCGTCTCCGGCATCCTGTCGCTCGTTCTGGTGCCGGTCGCGAAGGTCGCGTCGATCGCTCTGGGAGCTTGCGCGCTGTTTTGCGCCGGGCTCACCCTTACCGCGCGTCGGGTGCCACCCATCCTTAACCGGTTGGCCAGGGCCGTTCTCGTCCTTGGCGTGCTCGGGGCGGTCCTCCTGCCTGCATCCTATACGATCGCCTTTTATGCGGGTGATGCGATCACCGACCGAGCCTGGACCAATGCGACGGAAGTTCTGGATCGCATGAGCGGCCAGCACGATTTGGTCGGGATCGAGGGGGAGGCAGCGCCAGCGCTTCCGACGCTGTCTCCGACCGACCGGATTCCACCTGCGGAGGAGGGGATGTTCGACCGCCTCGGTTCGGCCTTTACCGGGACATTGCAGGCGGCCTCCGACATGGCCGCCACCGCCGCTGCGAATGCGCAGGTGATTCAGGATGGCGTCGCGATCTCGGCCGACCTCTTCTCCGCATCGATCGGCATCGCCACGGCCTATCTGGTTAAGCTGCTGGTTCTACCGGTGCTGATCCTCGCGGCCTTTCTCTATCTGTTGCGGGCAGCAACACGCCAGAGCTAGGCCCGCTTCAACCTCTCCACCGCCATCAGCACGCGCTCCGGCGTCGCCGGCGCATCAAGCCTTGGGCAAACACGGTAATCGGCAACCGAAGCCACCGCCATCGACAGCGCCTCCAGCACCGAGATCGCCAGCATGAACGGCGGTTCACCGACGGCCTTGGAGCGGCCGATGGTGGGCTCGGTATTCTCAGACCAGGGCACGAGCCGTGTGTTGAAGATCTTTGGCCGGTCCGAAGCGAGCGGGATCTTGTAGGTCGAGGGGGCGTGGGTGCGCAGGCGCCCCTTGCCGTCCCACCAGAGTTCTTCCGTCGTCAGCCAGCCCATGCCCTGGACGAAGCCGCCTTCGATCTGGCCTATGTCGATGACCGGATTGAGCGACTTGCCGACATCATGCAGAATGTCGGTGCGCTCCATCAGATATTCGCCCGTCAGCGTGTCGATCGAGACTTCCGTGCAGGCGGCGCCGTAAGCGTAGTAGTAGAAGGGTGTGCCTCGACCGGCAGCCCGGTCCCAGTGGATCTTCGGTGTCTTGTAGAAGCCGGCGGCAGACAACTGGACGCGGCCGAAATAGGCCTGTTTGACGAAGTCGCCGAAGGAGAAGATCTCACCGCCGACGCGGACCTGGTTGGGCAAGAACTCGACCTCCGAGGCCGGGACCGCATACTTCTCGGCTGCGAACGCGATCAGCCGTTCCTTGATCTGCCGGGCGGCGTCCCATGCTGCCATGCCGTTCAGATCCGAGCCGGAAGAGGCGGCGGTGGCCGAGGTGTTCGGCACCTTGGCCGTGGTCGTTGCGGTAATCTTCACCGTGTCGACATCGACCTGGAAGCAATCGGCAACGACCTGGGCGACCTTGGTGTAGAGGCCCTGGCCCATTTCGGTGCCGCCATGGTTCAGATGGATCGAGCCGTCCTGATAGATATGGACGAGCGCGCCCGCCTGGTTGAAGGCGGTCATGGTGAAGGAGATGCCGAATTTCACCGGTGTGAGCGCGATGCCCTTCTTGATGACGGGGCTGGTCCGGTTGAACTCCAGGATCGCCTGGCGGCGGGCCTGGTAGTCGCAGGAGGTTTCCAGCTCCTCCACGACCTTGAGGATGATGTTGTCTTCCACCTGCTGGTGGTAGGGGGTCACGTCTCGGCCGGAGCCCTTCTCGCCGTAGAAATTGGCCTTGCGGACCTCGAGCGGGTCCTTGCCCAACGCATAAGCGATCTCCTCGATCACCCGCTCTGCCCCAAGCATGCCCTGCGGCCCGCCGAAGCCGCGATAGGCGGTGTTGGAAACGGTGTGGGTTTTCAGCGGCTGCGAGGTCAGTTTCACATGCGGATAGAAATAGCTTGAGTCTGCATGGAAGAGGGCGCGGTCGGTGACCGGGCCGGAGAGGTCGGAGGAATAGCCGCAGCGGGCGGCGAAATTGGCTTCGATCGCATGGATCCTTCCGCTATCGTCGAAGGAGACGTCGAAATCCATCTTGAAGTCGTGGCGCTTGCCGGTGACGCCCATGTCCTCGTCGCGGTCGGGGCGGAATTTGACGGCGCGCTTCAGCTTCTTGGCGGCGAGTGCGGCGAGTGCCGCGAACTGGTTGCCTTGCGTCTCCTTGCCGCCGAAGCCGCCGCCCATGCGCCGCGTGTTGACGGTGATGGCGTTGGAGGGGATGTCGAGCACATGACCGACGATGTGCTGGATCTCCGACGGATGCTGTGTCGAGGACCATACGGTGACATCGTCGTCCTCGCCGGGGATGGCAAGAGCGATATGGCTTTCGAGATAAAAGTGTTCCTGGCCGCCGATGCGCATCGAACTCTGGATGCGGTGTTTGGCCTTGTCGAGTTCGGTCTCCGGTGTGCCGCGCTTCAGGGTCATGCCCGGCGTGACGAGCGGACTGCCATTTCCCAACGCGCCGTCGATATCGGTCCAGAAGGGCAGGTCGCGGTACTCGACCTTGGCGAGACGGGCGGCCTTTCGGGCTGCGTCGCGGGTTTCGGCAATGACGGCGAAGATAGTCTGGCCGTGGAATTCGATTTTGTCGGTCGCGATCAGCGGCTCGTCGTGGCGGCCGCCAGAGGAGACGTCGTTGACGCCGGTGATGTCGTCGACCGTCAGCACGCAGACGACGCCGGGATAGGCCTTCACCGCCGAAAGATCGATCGACAGGATCTCCGCATGGGCGCGGTCCGCCATGCCAAGCGCACCATGCAGGAGGCCTGCGGGTTCTGGAATATCGTCAATATATTCGGCACTTCCGGCGACATGCTTGTGCGCTGAATCATGCCGGAGCGACTGGTGCATCGGCCCCTTGATGTACTTCGTCGTCTCGTAGGTCGCCTTATCCATGATCACGCCTCCTCCACCGCAAAGCGCTGCAGTTCCTGCGGCGTGCCGGACACTTCCAGGAAAAACCGCGTCAGCAGGTTCTTCGCCGTCAGCTGGCGATATTCCGCCGTGGCGCGCCAGTCGGTGAGCGGCTTGTAGTCGAGATCGAAGGCGTCGCGGGCAGCTTCCACGGTCGCCTGGGTGAAGGGCTTGCCGTAAAGGGCTGCCTCGACGGCGCGGGCGCGTTTCGGGGTTGCCGCCATGCCGCCGAAGGCGATGCGGATATGGGTGACCGTGCCATCGGCATCGCTCTCCAGATGGAAGGCGCCGCAGAGCGCCGAGATGTCCTCGTCGCGGCGTTTGGTGATCTTGTAGATCGCGACGTGACTCGAAGCTTTCGGGCGGGGCACAAACATGCTTTGGACGAATTCGCCCGGCTGGCGGTCCTGCTTGCCGTAGTCGATGAAGAAATCTTCGAGCGGCATGGTGCGGGTGCCTGAGGCTGCGCGCAGGGTGACAGTGGCGGAGAGCGCGATCAGGGCCGGCGGGCTATCGCCGATCGGCGAGCCGTTGGCGATATTGCCGCCGATCGTGCCCATGTTGCGCACCTGCTGGCCGCCGATGCGTTCAATCAGACGACCGAAGGCGGGGATTTCGCGGCGCAGCGCTTCGAAGGCGCTGGTATAGCTGACACCGGCGCCGAGCGTGATGCCCTCTGGCGTGACGGTGATCTTCCGCAGGTCTTCCAGATGATTGATGAAGACGACAGGGTCGAGCACGCGCATCTGCTTGGTGACCCAAAGACCGACATCGGTGGCGCCGGCGACAACGGTCGCCTTGGGATGGGTAGCCAGCGTTTCGGCCAGCCCTTCGACGCTGCCGGGCACGACGAGGCGCCGGCCATCGGGGCCTGTGATCGCGATCGCCTCGCGGGTCGAGATCTCTTCCAGCCGCGCGATGATGTTGGCCCGTTCGCGTTCCAGCGGGTCGAAGAGGGAAGACGGGCGGATGCGGGCGACCTGTTCGGCAGCCTTAACGATCGGCTCATAACCCGTGCAGCGACAGAGATTGCCCTGAAGCGCGCGCTCGATCTCGGCACGGCTGGGGTTTTCCGAGGTCAGCCAAAGCCCGTAAAGCGACATGACGAAGCCCGGGGTGCAGAAACCGCATTGCGAGCCGTGACAGTCGACCATGGCCTGCTGCACGGGATGCAGCGTCCCGTCCTTGGCTGCGAGGTGTTCGACCGTGACAACGTGCGTGGCGTTCAATGAGCCGACAAAGCGGATGCAGGCATTGACCGTCTGATACTGTAGCCGTCCTGCGACGAGCCGCCCGACCAACACCGTGCAGGCGCCGCAGTCGCCCTCGGCGCAGCCTTCCTTTGAGCCGGTCAGCCGACGCTTCAGGCGCAGGAAGTCGAGCAGCGTCTCGGTGGGATCGAGGCTGGTAAGGGCGATGTCTTCGCCGTTCAGGATGAAACGAATGCAGTCTGTCATTTATGTCTTTTGTCCCCCTGGAGACGTCCATTTTGCGGACGCCGGCGCTGCGCCGACCACGTGACCAATGGTGGGCGGCGCAGCGTTATCTTTCAAGTCTATTGTGCGGTCCAGCCACCATCGATGGAGATCGAGGTGCCGGTGATCTGGCGGGCAGCTTCGCTCGCGAGGAAGATCGCGGTCTGAGCGACCTCGTCAATCGATACGAATTCCTTGGTTGCCTGCAGGCGCAGCATCACCTCGGTCTTCACCTGTTCTTCGGTGATGCCGCGGGCCTTGGCCGTATCGGGGATCTGCTTTTCCACAAGCGGGGTCAGCACGTAACCCGGGCAGATCGCATTGATGGTGATACCGAACTCGGCGACTTCGAGCGCGACCGACTTGGTCAGACCGAGAATCCCGTGCTTTGCTGCCACATAAGCGGACTTGTAGGGCGAGGCGACGAGGCCGTGGGCCGAGGCGATGTTGATGATGCGGCCTTTTTTCTTCGCCTTCATGCCGGGGACCACCGCACGCACGGTGTGGAAGGAACTGGTCAGGTTGATCGCGATGATCTGGTCCCATTTCTCGATCGGGAAATCCTCGACCGGGGAGACGTGCTGAATGCCGGCATTGTTGACGAGCACATCGACACCGCCGAAGGTTTTCTCGGCTGTGGCGATCAGGTCGGCGATCTCGGCCGGCTTGGTCATGTCGCCGCCGTGATAGAGCGCCTTGCCGCCATGCGCTTCCAGAGACTTGCGCGCCTTCTCGATTTCGGCGGCATCGCCGAAGCCGTTGATGACGACATTCGCCCCTTCAGCGGCAAAGGCACGGGCGATTCCAAGGCCGATTCCACTGGTGGAGCCGGTGATGACAACAGTTCTTTTCATGTGAATGGTTCCTTCTCGACGGATGCCGATGGATCACGGGCGTGATGTTGCGCCCGCGAAGGGAAAGGTTAGTCCTAAAGGAAGTTCCAGTGCAACGGCGTTTTGCCGCAGCCGACAACGCCCCTCCTATAGAGCAAGTCCGGGGAGACACACTGTTCGATGGCGGGCCCTTTTGTCTGCAGCCGCAAATCTCTATGTCTGAGCCAATACACGCAATCAGGAGTCTTCCCATGGAACTCGGACTTTACACATTTGCCGATGTCGACCCGAATGTCGCGAACAAGGGGGCCGATGCCAAGCGCCGTGTCGACGAACTCCTGGCGGAAATCCGGCTGGCGGACGAGGTTGGGCTCGATGTCTTCGGTCTCGGCGAACATCACCGCCCTGACTATATGGCGTCCTCGCCGGCGACCATTCTTGCCGCTGCGGCCGTGCAGACCAAGAACATCCGGCTGACCAGCGCGGTCTCGGTGCTCTCCTCTGATGATCCGGTGCGTGTCTTCCAGCAATATGCGACGGTCGATCTGCTCTCCAACGGCCGCACCGAGATGATGGTCGGTCGCGGGTCCTTCATCGAGAGCTTTCCGCTCTTCGGTTACGACCTGGAAGACTACGACCTGCTGTTTGCCGAAAAGCTGCAGCTGTTGATGGAGATCCGCGAAAACGAGGTGGTGAGCTGGGAAGGTCAGACCCGCAAACCCATCCAGGGTCGCGGCGTGTATCCGCGTCCGCTGCAGGATCTGCTGCCGCTGTGGATCGCGATCGGCGGCACGCCCCAGTCGGCAGCGCGCGCAGGTTATCTCGGCCTACCGCTGGCGCTTGCCATTATCGGCGGTGAACCACATCGCTTTGCGCCGTTCTTCGATCTCTATCGTCAGAGTGCGGCCAAGGCCGGTGTTGATCCCGCGCTGCTGAAGACGAGCATCAACGTGCATGGCTTCATCCATGACACGACGCAGTCGGCGGCCGACATCTTCTACGCGCCGCAGGCGGTGGTGATGGACCGGATAGGCCGTGAGCGTGGATGGGGCCCGACCAACCGGGCGCAGTTCGATGCCTCGCGCGGTCCGCGCGGTGCGCTCTTCGTCGGAGATCCGGAAGCCGTGGCCGAAAAGATCGTCGCCATGCACGGCATCTTCAAGAACGATCGCTTCCTGATGCAGATGGCGATCGGCCCGATGCCGCATGTCGAGATCATGCGCGGGATCGAGCTCTACGGCACGAAAGTAGCTCCCCTGGTGCGCCAGGCATTGACGGAGAAGGCGTCGGCTGCGTAAGCAGCGGCCTTGCCCCCGTGGGCTGCTGCCCTGAGGGCCTGCGCCCCGAAGACTGCGAGGACCCCTGATGATTGTTGAAACCGAAGAGGACCTCGTCCGTCTCAAGGATATCGGCCGTATCTGTGCGACCGCCGTCAAGGTGATGGCGGCGGCGCTAGAGCCGGGGATCACGACGCGCGAACTGGATCTGATCGGCCGAAAGCTACTGGAAGACAATGGCGCTCAGTCTGCGCCGGAGCTTTGCTACCAGTTTCCCGGTGCGACCTGCATCTCGGTCAATGAAGAGATCGCCCATGGCATTCCGGGCGACCGGGTCATCAAGGCGGGCGACCTCGTCAACATCGACGTCTCGGCGGAAAAGCTCGGTTACTTCGGCGATACCGGCTCGTCCTTCATCGTGCCGCCGGGCACGGCCAAGCAGGAACGCTTGCTGCGCGACGGCAAGCGGGCGCTTTGGGTGGGCTTGAACCAGGTGAAGACCGGACGGCCGCTGGCCGATATCGGCAATTCGATCGGCGCCTTTGCCAAGAAGAACCGCTATACGCTGATCACCAATCTCGCCAGCCACGGCGTCGGCCGCTCGTTGCACGAGGAACCGACGGAGCTTTCGACCTGGCCAGATCCGGATGAAACGCGGATCATGGAGGAGGGGCTTGTCTTTACCGTCGAGCCGTTTCTCTCGCTCGGCGGCCAATGGGCCGAGGACGGCGACAAGGACAACTGGACGCTCTACAGTGAGCCGCGCGCGCCGACCGTGCAGTTCGAACACACGATCGTGGTGACCAAGAACGGACCGCTGGTGATGACGCTCGCCGACTAGGGCGAGCGCCGTGGCTTCTGGTGTGTCTCAGTCGGCCTTCGAGAAAGCGACGGCGACGCCCTTTTTCTTGAAGTAAGACTGCATGATCTTGCGGCCCTGACGGTTCGACTGGGCGAGCTTGGACGGCTCGAACACGGCTTCCTTGACGCCTTCCTTCGCCATCGCGGCCTTCAGGGCTGCAATGTGAAGATCGATGTCTTCGTTGTCGTTGTTGATCGAGGTGTAGATGTTGTCGATGGCCTGCTGCAGGCTGAGATCGCTCATGGGGCACTCCTGAAAAAGCTTTGGCACTTCCCTAGCGGTTTTTGGGCTGGAGGCAAGACAAGCTTGAGACACACGCCTTCCATCCAACCTTACAGACCCTTAATTTTCGCGGGGGTAATTCTGCCACAATTTGGCGATGCCATTGCTGCACGGAACCATCTGCCCTAGGTTCCGGCTGGCTCTACAGGACTTCTCCCACACGAAGGTTTTCCGCGTGTTTCACTCCTTCTTTCCTCAGCCCAAACTGTTCTTCACGTCGGCTGCGCTCTGGACCCTCGTCTGCATCATCGTTTGGTATACGGTCGGACCGCAGATCGGTGCCGCGATCGGTCTTCCGCCGCTTGCAGAGGGGCAGCAGCCGCCGGTCGGTCTCGCCTTCTTCTTCACGCCAGACAATCTCTGGTTCTATCTGTATTTCACCATATTCGTGCTGATTTTCGGGGTCGCCTGGCAGTTGATTGCAAAAGATCATCCCTGGACCAACTGGTCGATCTGGGGCTCGGCCTTCATCATCTTCATCGCTTATTTCAGCGTGCAGATCTCGGTCGCGGTCAACAACTGGCGCGGTCCCTTTTTCGACCTCTTCCAGCAGGCGCTGAACGGCGACGGCACGGTGACGGCCGGCCAGCTCTATGAGTTGCAACTGCGGTTCCTGGAAATCGGTATGGTCGGCGTGACGCTTTCGGTCTTCACCGCCTTCTTCACCAACCACTATGTCTTCCGCTGGCGCAATGCGATGAATGACTTCTACCTGTCGAAGTGGGACAAGCTGCGTCACATCGAGGGTGCCTCGCAGCGTGTCCAGGAAGACACGATGCGTTTTGCCAACATCCTGGAAGGACTGGGCGTTGCCTTGATCAATTCGGTCATGACGCTGGTCGTCTTCCTGCCGATCCTCTTCCGCATGTCGGAGAATGTCAGCGAGTTGCCGATCATTGGCGCGGTGCCGCATGCGCTGTTCTGGCTGGCGATCTTCTGGTCTGCCTTCGGCACGATCCTGCTGATGGTTGCCGGCATCAAGCTGCCGGGCCTGCAGTTCCGAAATCAGCGCGTCGAGGCTGCTTTCCGTAAGGAACTCGTCTATGGCGAGGATAATGCCGAGCGGGCCGAGCCCATCACGATGCGCGAGCTTTTCAGCAATGTCCGCCGCAACTATTTCCGGATGTACTGGCACTACACCTATTTCAATGTCGCGCGTTACACCTATGGCCAGCTCGACGCGATCTTCCTGACCTTCATCCTGATCCCGACGATCGTTGCCGGAAAGATCACCATGGGCCTGTGGCAGCAGATCGCCACCGCCTTCGGCCAGGTGACGGACAGCTTCCAGTATCTTGTGAGCTACTGGTCAACGATCATTGAACTGCTCTCGATCCACAAGCGTCTGAAGGCGTTCGAGGCAGCGATCGAAGGCGATCCGCTGCCGGCAATCGACCAGCGCTACCTCGAGCGTGAGGCGGCAGAGGGCGAGATTGCCGCAGATCGGCCTTACTGAGACCGACACAACGCGACCAAATGGCAAAGGCCGCGCCGGGAAACCGGTGCGGCCTTTGCGTTTGCGATGAAGGAGGTTGTCAGCCGAAGCTTGGCGACACCAAGGCTGCCGTGGTGAAGCCCGCGGGCAGGGCGGCATAGGCTTCCGGCTGGGTGAACAGCGAAAGCCCAATGGCGACAGCGCCGATGGTGGCGGCGATCACGCAGGCGCAGGCAAGCAAGAACAGGATCTTCATGGATTTCCCCGAGATGTTTGACCGGCATATCGGGTTTGCCGGCCGGGAAGTAAATGCGTCATGCGATCACATGGCGCCGGGGGCTGCCGCCGGGTTGGTCCGGCCCTCCAGCATGTCGAGCGCTTCGGCATAGGTCACGCAGGCGACATCGGGCAGAGGGCAGACCTCCGTTACCAGCCGCTCCATCGCGGTCCAGTAGGCGCCGCCGTTCATCTCGACGAAATGCAGGCCGATCTGAAGGGGGATGCGTTCGCCGTCATATTGGCGATCGAAGGCCGACCGGAAGGCCTGATAGCTGCGCTCGGCGAATTCGTCGGCCTTCGAGGGATGGTCGATGCCGGCGGAATGGCGGATGAAGAGATTGTAGTCCATGGCGATAATGCGTCGCTCTCTGGGACCTTCCGGGATCAGCGGCAGGCCAAAGCGGGCGACGCCTGCTTTTTCGACGGGTAGCGTCGGATCGTGGGTGACGATGCTTGCGTCATACCGGAAGCCGTGTTCGCGCTCGGCTAGAAACAGGCTTTCGGGTGCCGAGAGATAAGGGGCGCGGAAACCGGTGATGTCCTGCGTGACGAAGTCCGCCCAGCCTTCCGGTTCGCGATCGGCAAGGCCGTTGTCCTTCCACGCATTCGTCAGAACCCGGTCGAAGGCCTCGAATTCCTTCAGCCAGTCCGCCTTCGTCCAGTCCTTGCCGTCGAAATGGCCGCAGGTATGGCTGGCAATCTCATGGCCTTCGCTGCGGGCCTTCCAGATGTGGTCCAGCCGGTTGCCGACTTCCTCCGTGCTTATGGCAAAGCCGATATTCGAGCGGCCCGCCTTGATGCCCGGGGCCTTGTAGTCGCCAGCACGGGCACGCGGGATCAGCGTGGTGCAGGAGAGGAAATAGGTGAAACGGGCATTGGCTTTCTGGCCGATCTCGCGGCTGCGCGCCCAGAGCCTGTTGTCATGGGCGCCATCGAAGGAGACGAGCAGCAGTTGTTTCGGCCTCTGTTCATCTGCGCCTTTTGCCGCAGGGGCAGGCTCCCCGGCGAGCGCGGTGGTCGCCATTGCGGCGAGGGAAAAGGCAATCAGGCTACGAAACATCAACATTTACCCGGCAATCAAAAGGGTGCGTTGCCTCCCATCCAAATGCGGCGAAGCTTTGAACGCTCTGGAAATTCGATCGCCGGACCAGTAAGGCTTTGGGCAACTCGACCTGAAAGGTTCTGACCCATGACGCTTCTCATCCTTGGCATCATCCTGTTTCTCGCTACCCATCTGATCCGCGTCGTCGCGCCCGGTTTCCGGCTGTCGATGATCGACCGCTTTGGCGAGACGGGCTGGCGGGTGATCAATTCGGTGATGAGCCTCGTGTCACTCGTCGTCCTGATCTGGGGCTATGCGACCGCGCCCGTCATCAATCTCTGGTTCCCGCCTGTCGGCATGAACCACCTGACGACAACGCTGATGCTGTTTGCGATGATCTGTCTGGTGGCCGGCTTCCTGCCGGCGGGCCATATCGCCACCAAGACCAAGCACCCGATCGTGCTGTCCATCAAGATCTGGGCGGCTGCCCATCTGCTCGCCAATGGGGACCTGGCGTCGGTTCTCCTGTTCGTCGCGCTTCTCGCCTGGGGCGTGGTCCTCAGGATCAACTACAAGCGGCGTGTACGGGCCGGCGATCTCGTGCTCAAGCCCTTCGTTTCGGCCCGCTTCGATGCGATTGCCGTGGTCGGTGGTATCGTCGCTTGGGCCGTCATCACCATGTGGCTGCACAAACTGTTGATCGGTGTGGCACCGCTTGCCATGTGACGGCTTAAGGCTCTTGGCGGTTTTCCCCTTACAAGCGGGCAAAAATCGGCTAGAAGGCCGCTCACGCATGAGAGACTGCATGGAAAGGCCGGCGACGTCCGGGAGTATGAATGGTTGACCAGAACGACAGCTTTATCCGCGAAGTGAACGAGGAGCTTCGCTCCGACCAGGTACGCAATGCCTGGAAGCGCTACAGCCGCTGGATCATCGGTGTCGCCGTCGTCATCGTGCTCGGCACGGCCGGCCATCGTCTCTGGACCCATTGGGATTCGACCCAGGCGTCGGATGCCGGCGACAAGTTCCTGGCGGCGCTTACTCTGGCCGACCAGGGCAAGCGCGACGAGGCGGAAGCCGCACTTCAGGCGCTGGAGCAGGAGGGCTACGGCGCCTATGGCGTGCTCGCCCGTTTCCGTGGCGCCTCGGTTTTGGCCGAAAAGGGCGATCCGGCCGGCGCCATTGCCTCTTTCAAGACGATCGGCGACGATGCCTCGATCCCGGATGCCGTGCGCAATACGGCGAAGATCCGCGCTGCCTGGCTGCTCGTCGATACCGGCACCTACCAGGATGTCTCGGCGCTCGTCGAGTCGATGGCAACGCCGACCAATGCCATGCGCCACGCCGCCCGCGAAGCGCTGGGTCTCGCCGCCTACAAGGCCGGCGACATGGTCCGCGCCCGCGAATGGTTCGAACAGATCAGTGAAGATGCGGAAACCCCGCGCAATGTCGCCAACCGCGCCCAGATGCTGCTCGACAACATCAAGGCGTCGGGCAAGGCGCCGTAACAACGACAAGGCCTGTTAAGGCCGGAAAGCTAGCGTTCCCATGAGTTTCACAGTCGCCATCGTCGGGCGCCCGAATGTCGGTAAGTCCACGCTCTTCAACCGCCTCGTCGGTAAGAAGCTGGCGCTGGTCGACGACACCCCGGGTGTGACCCGCGACCGCCGTCCGGGCGAGGCCAAGCTCGTGGACCTGCGTTTCACCATCATCGATACGGCTGGTCTCGAAGAGGCTGGCGCCGACACGCTCGAAGGCCGCATGCGGGCGCAGACGGAGATGGCAATCGACGAGGCGGATCTGTCGCTCTTCGTCGTCGATGCCAAGTATGGCCTCACGCCCGTAGACCAGACGCTCGCCGAAATGCTGCGCCGTCGCGGCAAGCCGGTCGTGCTGGTCGCCAACAAGTCGGAAGCCAAGGGCTCTGACGGCGGCTTCTACGACGCTTATACGCTCGGTCTCGGCGAACCCGTACCGATCTCGGCCGAACATGGACAAGGCATGATCGATCTGCGCGACGCCATCGTCGAAGCGATCGGCGAGGATCGCGCCTTCCCAGAGCCCGACGACGAGGCGGAAACCGATGTTGTCCTGACCGCGGGCGAGGGCGACGAAGACGAAGAGTTCGAGCCCGAATACGACGACACCAAGCCGCTGCGCGTCGCCATCGTCGGCCGTCCGAATGCCGGCAAGTCGACGCTGATCAACCGCTTCCTTGGCGAAGATCGTCTTCTGACCGGGCCTGAGGCCGGCATCACGCGCGATTCGATCTCGGTCGAGTGGGACTGGCGCGGCCGCACCATCAAGATGTTCGACACCGCCGGCATGCGCAAGAAGGCGCGTGTGCAGGAAAAGCTCGAAAAGCTCTCGGTCGCCGACACGCTGCGCGCCGTCCGCTTCGCCGAAACCGTGGTCATCGTTTTCGACGCGACCATTCCGTTCGAAAAGCAGGACATCCAGATCGTCGATTTCGTGCTCCGCGAAGGCCGTGCCGCCGTGCTCGCCTTCAACAAGTGGGATCTCGTCGAAGATCCACAAGCGGTTCTGGCCGACCTGCGTGAAAAGACCGAGCGGCTTCTGCCGCAGGCGCGCGGCATCCGCGCGGTGCCGATGTCCGGCCAGACCGGCTACGGCCTCGACAAACTGATGCAGAACATCGTCGACACCGACAAGGTGTGGAACAAGCGTATCTCCACGGCCAAGCTCAATCGCTGGCTGGATAGCGTCACGACCCAGCATCCGCCACCGGCCGTCTCTGGCCGCCGCCTGAAGCTGAAATACATGACGCAGGTCAAGGCCCGCCCGCCGGCCTTCATGATTTCCTGCACGCGTCCCGATGCGCTGCCGGAAAGCTATGTGCGCTATCTGACCAATGGTCTGCGCGCCGATTTCGACATGCCGGGCGTGCCGATCCGCATCCACTTCAAGGCGGGTGAGAACCCGTTCGAGGGCCGCAAGCGGCGCCGCTGACCTCCAGCCTCACTCGGTTGCAGGTGCCTGATAGCTGTCCGCGTCCCGCGGGCGGATGCCGAAGCGCTGCCTGAGACCACGCCTGCGGCGCTGCTCTTTCGCTTCCACGACATTGTCGAAAAACTGCTGAGTGGCCGCTTCCCAGGAATAGGTCTCGGCGAGCCGCCGTGCGGCCTGGGGCGAGGCCTGAAGGGCTGCAATGCAGGCGATCTGCAGGTTGTGATCCATGGCGCCGGCGTTTGAGCCGGAAGGGATGATATCGATGGGGCCGGTCACGGGATAACCGGCGACGGGGACGCCGGAGGCCAGCGCTTCGAGGATGGTGTTGCCGAAGGTGTCGGTCTTCGAGGGGAAGACGAAGACATCGGCCTCGGCATAGGCCCGGGCGAGATCCTCGCCGTGTTTCATGCCGGTGAAATGCACGTCGGGATAGCGCGCCTGAAGGTCGGCGCGGGCAGGGCCGTCACCCACCACCACCTTGGATCCCGGCAGGTCCAGGTCGAGGAAGGCCGGCAGGTTCTTTTCCACCGCGACGCGCCCGACCGTCATGAAGATCGGACGGGGCAGGCCGAAGGGCTTTTCCGTTTTCTCGCGTGGATAAAACAGGCTCGTATCGATGCCGCGGCTCCAGAGGCTAAGATTGGTGAGCCCTTGTGCTGCCAGTTCCCGTCTGAGGCTTTCGGTCGCCACCATGCAACCGCCGCCGCGATTGTGAAACCAGCGGACATAGGCATAGAGCCAGGAAAGCGGCACCGGCAGACGGGCTGCCACATATTCCGGAAAGCGTGTGTGATAGGTGGTTGAAAAGGCGCGCTTGTGCTTGAGGCACCAGCGACGGGCCATCAGGCCGAGCGGGCCTTCGGTGGCAATGTGAATGTAGTCTGGCTGCTGCTCTTCCAGCATCCGGCCGATGCGGCTCGGCGTGACCAGCGACAGGCGGATCTCCGGATAGGTCGGCATGGGGGCGCTGCGGAAGGGTGCCGGCGTGATCATCGAGACCTCGACGCCCATCTTCTGCAGTTCGCGATTGGTCGTCTCGATCGAGCGGACGACGCCATTGACCTGCGGGTGCCAGGCATCGGTCACGATGGTCAGTCTCGGCATGGCGTGTCCGCCCCCATCCGAAGGGCCGCCGAAGCGGCGAGTCACCCTTCACAAGCTCTCCCCGCCTTATGCGGGTCCAATATTACAGTCTGATGTCAGTCGAAGAAGGGGCGTTTGACATCGGTCTCCGAACCCGATTCCCTAGGCGCGACCTGACGATTCCCGCTCAAAGGATCCGCCCATGACGAAGTCACCCGCTCAATCCCCCCGATCCAATGCGGCCGACTGGTGGCGGGGCGCCGTCATCTACCAGGTCTATCCGCGCTCCTTCCAGGATACGGATGGCGACGGGATCGGTGACATCAAGGGCATCATTGCGCGGCTGCCCTACATCGCCTCGCTTGGCGTTGACGCCATCTGGCTATCGCCCTTCTTTACGTCGCCCCAGGCCGACATGGGTTATGATGTCTCCGACTATTGCGACGTCGATCCGATGTTCGGCACGCTTGTCGATTTCGATGCGATGATGGCAGAGGCAAAGCGCCTGGGACTGAAGGTGATCATCGACCAGGTGATTTCGCACACGTCAGACCAGCATCCCTGGTTCAAGGAGAGCCGCGCGAGCCGGGACAATGCGAAGGCCGACTGGTATGTCTGGGCGGCTGCCAAGCCGGATGGGACCGCGCCGAACAACTGGCTCTCGGTCTTCGGTGGTCCCGCCTGGGAGTGGGACGGGGTGCGCAAGCAGTATTACATGCACAATTTCCTCGCCTCGCAGCCGGATCTCAACTTCCACAACAAGGACGTTCAGGATGCCGTACTCGACTCGGTGAAGTTCTGGCTTGATCGCGGGGTCGATGGCTTCCGGCTGGATACCGTGAACTATTATTTCCACGACAAGGAATTGCGTGACAATCCCCCGCATGTCCCGGACAGCGAGGACGCTGGCCTCGATGCGCCCGACGTCAATCCCTACGGCATGCAGAGCCATCTCTATGACAAGACGCAGCCTGAGAACATCGAGTTTCTCAAGCGCTTCCGGGCATTGCTCGACCAGTATCCTGATCGCACCACGGTTGGCGAAGTCGGCGATGGAGCCCGTTCCCTGAAGACGGTCGCGGCCTATACGTCCGGCGGCGACAAGCTCCATATGTGCTACACCTTCGACCTGCTGGGGCCAGACTTCACGCCGAGCCATATCCGCCACTGCGTCGAGAGTTTCCAGAAACAGGTGAAGGACGGCTGGGTCTGCTGGGCCTTTTCCAACCACGACGTCACCCGGCATGTCAGCCGTTTCGTCCAGCAGCCGCAGGAGCGGGAAGCCGTGGCGCGGCTCGCCATATCAGTGCTTTCGGCTCTGCGCGGCTCGATCTGCCTCTATCAGGGCGAGGAGCTTGGCCTGCCCGAGGCAGAACTCGCTTTCGAGGATCTGCGCGATCCCTATGGCATCCGCTTCTGGCCGGCCTTCAAGGGGCGGGACGGGTGCCGTACGCCGATGGTCTGGGAGAAGGCGAAGAAGCAGGCCGGCTTTTCCACGGCCAAGCCCTGGCTTCCGGTGTCGGCGGAGCATCAGGCGCTTTCGGTCGATGTGCAGGAAAAGGATGCGGGCTCGGTGCTAGCTCACTATCGCTCGACGCTTGCCTTCCGCAAATGCCATCCGGCGCTGATCGACGGGGACATGGAGTTTCTGGCGACCAATGAGGATGTGCTCGCCTTCATCCGCTCCAAGGGTGACGACCGCCTGCTCTTCGTCTTCAATCTCCGCCGGGGGCCGCAGGAGATCGGCTTGCCCAAGGGCCATGGCGTGCGCGAGGTGTTTCCCATGCCCGGTCTGACCGGCTCGGTGGTGGATGGCGAGATCCGCCTCGGGTCGCTGGACGGTATTTGCGCGCGATTGTCATGACCGGGTTTGCAGTTCGGCGAGCGATAGAAGAAGATCTCGACGCCTGGGCATCGCTTCGCCATCAACTCTGGCCGCATCTTTCGATCGAAGGACATAGGGCTGAAGTCGTCGATGCGCTGGCGCAGCCGGATAGGCTTGCCGCCTTCCTCTGTTTCAGCCCCGCCGGCAATGCGATCGGGCTTGCGGAGGCCAGTGTGCGGTCGGACTACGTGAATGGCACCGAGACTTCGCCGGTGGCCTTCCTGGAGGGCATTGTGGTGGATCCGTCTGTCCGTCGCCAAGGCGTGGCGGCGCGCCTCGTCGCGGCCGTCACCGATTGGGCGAGAGATCAAGGCCTGAGCGAACTCGCCTCCGACGCCGAGCTGCACAATACCGTTTCCCATGCCATGCATGCGGCGCTGGGCTTCGAAGAGACCCAGCGGGTCGTCTATTTCCGCAAGCGGCTTTGAGCCTCAGGTCGCGCCTTCGTCGGGGATGTTCAGGATGTGACCGCACGCCTTGCAATGCACCGCGTCGATATCGTGCCGCGAAAGGCCGCATTGAGGGCAGGGGAAGGTCACCTTGTTCGGCCGGACAATCGCCTGCGCCAGACGCACGAAGAGCGAGATGCCGATGATCATGGTGACGATCGAGGTGAGCTTGCCGAAGGTGCCCGGCAGCGTGATGTCGCCGAAACCAGTCGTCGTCACGGTCGCCACGGTAAAGTAGAGAGCATCGACAAAACCGGTGCCGGGATCCTCACGATAGAAGAAGAAGGTGTAGACGAATCCGCTGACGAGAAGCAGGAAGACGATCAGGTTGACGAAGGCCTTGACCACATCGACGCGTTCTTTGAGCCCCAGCCTGGCGAGCATCAGCCCGAATACCGGCCTCTGGACCACGGCCCATATCCGGGCGACGCGGAGGAAGGCGAAATTGTATAGCCAATAGGGGAAGAGCAGAGTGCAAAGCACGAAGATGTCGATCCATGTCATCGGCCGCATCAGGAAGCGGCGCGTAGACCAGGAAGCCGACCATTGCGCAATCAGCTCCACCGCGATCCAGGCGGCGATCATGTAGTCGAGGATCAGGTAGCTCGGACGTTCCCGCAGATAGGGTCCGGCGAGGAAGAAACCGATGATCGCAATGTCGATCACCATCAGGGTGAATTGGAAGCGGATCGCTGCGGTGTCGCGGCCGTAGTAGAGGCGAACAAGGCGCTGGCGGAACGGCTTGATTCGATTGCCTTCAGTCTGGGATGCCATGGGCCCTCGTCAGTAATGATAGCGGCATTGCAGGACAACCAGCGTCTGGTCTTCTCCCTTGCCGACAACGGCGTAGACGATCCTGTGTTCCTGGGTGATGCGGCGGGACCACATGCCTCTAGCATACAGCGATCATCGAGTGATCAGTTTATCGTAATCCGCATGAGAGGCGATCCAGAACCAGATCCATTCCTCGCCCGACCGGACGGCAAGTGCCCGATGTCCAATGCCGACCCTCGCCGACCAGACTTTGCCGATCTGCTTGAAGTGCAAAGATGGATGCTGGGGATCGGCCTTCAGGCGATCGAAGTCACGGTCGGCGAGTTTGCGTACCGCTTCTGGAAGCGCGTTGTAACAAGCCCAGAACTCCGGTGTGGTGTGGTGGTTCACAGCGGCCGCGTTCGCGCACCCGCGTGAGATGCCAACGCGCCCTCGATGAGTTTGTCCAGTTGTCCTGCTGCCGAATCGTGTTCGATCTCCCGATCCCAGCGCTCGGCGCGCAGTTCTGCCACCGAGGCCGCGAAGGTGTCGAATTCCTCCGGCGACAGTTCGCGGACCATTTCTACAAGACGTTCGAGACGGGTCATGGCTTCATCCTCGCCTCAAACATAAGACTTCTATGGTCCGCTGCCAATCCTCACCCGATCAGGCAGAACTTGTCGACATCGACCATGCCCTTGTCGGAGATCTTCAGGTGCGGGATGACCGGCAGCGGCAGGAAGGCGACCTGGAGGAAGGGCTCTTCGAGTGTCGTTCCAAGGGCATAGGCAGCTTTTCTCAAGCTGTGCAGTGTGTCGCGTACGCTCTCATAGGGTTCCAGGCTCATCAGGCCGGCGACGGGGAGCGGGATCTCGCCGGTGACCTTCCCGTCCTCGACCACAACGAAGCCGCCCTTAATCTCGCCAAGCCGGTTGGCGGCGATTGCCATGTCCTCCTCGGATACGCCGACCACACAGATATTGTGGCTGTCATGGCCGACGGTCGAGGCGATCGCCCCCTTCTTCAGTCCAAACCCCTGGACGAAGCCATTGGCATGGTTGCCGTTCTTCCCGTGGCGCTCGATGACAGCGACCTTGATCACGTCATTTTCGAGATCGACGGATGTCTGGTTGCCCGAGGTCGGCAGGCGGTAGCGGCGATGCTCGGTGATGATCTTGCCGGGCATGACGCCGATCACGGGTGTTTCGCCCTCTGCGACCGGCACGCCGAAGTCCGCAGCCTTCACCACCCGCGCCTTGACGCTGTCTAGGCCGACAGGGGCAACCGGCTTGCGGGTGGCAAAGAGCGCGTCCGTCACGCGGCGGCCGGCGGAAAAGACCATCTCCGCCTTGCAGTTTTCGAGGCTGTCGATGACGACGAGATCGGCACGCCAGCCCGGTGCCACGAGGCCACGATCACGCAAACCAAAGGCGCGGGCGGCAGAAATCGAAGCGGCGCGATAGATAGCGATCGGTTCGACGCCATTCTTGATGGCCTCGCGGATCAGGTAGTCAAGATGGCCCTGTTCGGCGATATCGAGCGGGTTTCGGTCATCTGTACAGAGCGCGAGGAAGGGCGACAGCCGCTCGGTGAGGATCGGCATCAGCGCGTGCAGGTCTTTCGAGACCGAGCCCTCGCGCACAAGGATATGCATGCCCTTGCGGATCTTCTCCATGGCTTCCGCAGCAGTCGTGCATTCATGGTCGGTGCGGATGCGCGCTGAGAGATAGCCGTTCAGATCGCGGCCCGACAAGAGCGGCGAATGACCGTCGATATGGCCGTCCTGGAAGGCTTCGAGCTTCGCCATGCAGATCGGATCCTTGTGGATCACGCCTGGGAAATTCATGAATTCGGCAAGCCCAATCACCTTCGGATGATGGCGGAAGGGTAGGAGCCTTTCGACGGGTAGGTCGGCGCCGGAGGTTTCCAGATGCGTCGCTGGCACGCATGACGAGAGCTGGACGCGGATGTCCATGATCGTCTGTTCGGCGGAATCCAGGAAAAACTGGATGCCCTCGGTGCCCAGCACATTGGCGATCTCGTGCGGGTCGCAGATCACGGTCGTCACGCCATAGGGCAGCACGCAACGGTCGAATTCATGCGGCGTGACCAGCGAGCTTTCGATATGCAGATGCGTATCGATGAAGCCGGGCACGACGATCTTATCCGTGATGTCGATGACCTCGCGGCCTTCATAGCTCTCGACGGTGCCAACGATGGTTTCGCCACAGATCGCAATGTCGGAGGCGACCAGTTCGCCGGTGACCAGATCGAAGAAACGCCCGCCCTTCAACACGAAATCCGCCGGCTCGCGGCCGGTGCCCTGGTCGATGCGGCGTTCAAGGTCGGTCATGCGGCGTCTCCGATTCTGTTGTTCCCCGCACTGTAGCGACTGGGACGGGTAGAGGGAAAGAGCCGCAATCTCGATCTGTCGTGCTGCGGCTCAATCCCCCTTCGCCGCAGGCTCTGCCTCAAACCGCGCGTCCACCGGCACGCCGAGCGCCACCGCCAGCGCGTTGGTACGGCTTGCCATGGCAACGACCTGCAGGAGTTCGGCATGCATTTCGGGCGTCATGCCCTTGGACTTGGCGGAGGCGGTGTGGCTATGAACGCAGTAGGCGCAGCTGTTGGTCGCAGACACCGCGATGTAGATCAGTTCCTTGACCAGCGGGTCGAGAGCGCCGGGTGCCATCACGGTCTGCAGTCGGTCCCAGACGGATTTGAGTTCGTCCGGATCATGGGCGAGCGCCCGCCAGAAGTTGTTGACGTAGTCGGTGCCGCGTTTTGTTCTGATATCGTTGAAGACGGCGAGCGCTTCCGCGCTCGCCTCCTCGTCGCTGAGGAGAGGGAGGACAGCCATGTGGTCGTCCTCAAACCAGCGCCAGGACGCGGGCCGGCCCACCGGTGCCGCGCTTGTGCTTCGGGGCGCCGACCATGATCGTCGCTCCGGTGACGGGAAGCTCCTCCAGATTGTTAAGGCACTCAATGCCGTAGCGCCCGCCCGGCAGCCAGCTGTTGTGCACGGCGAAGTCGGCCGAATTGCCCGGATCGAGCGAGAGCGTGTCGACGCCGATTGCGGCCACGTCGAGGGTGGCGAGCAGGTCGGTCGCAGACTTGCCGAAACCGGGGAAAGCGAACTTGCCTTCACCGTCGTTGCGGAAGGCGGGTTCACTTACCTTCTTCGCCCAGCCGGAGCGAAGTGCCACGACCGCGCCTTGAGGGATCTCGCCATTGGCGCTGATCCAGGCCTCGACGTCTGCCGCCTCGACGGTCGCATTGGCGTCTTCTTTGGCGCGGTCGGTGATGTCGATGATCGCGAGTGGGGCGACCAGCTGTTGCGGTTCGATCTGGTCGACGCTCTTGCCGTCGGCGCTGAAATGGAAGGGCGCGTCGATATGGGTGCCTGTGTGTTCGAAGATCGTCAGCTTGTGAAGCTGGTAGCCGTTGCCTTCAAATTCCACCGCCCATTCATATTCGATGCCGGGATTGCCGTCGAAGGTCGGAAAGGTGGCGTCATAGGCATGGGTGAGGTCCACCACCTTGCTCGGGCTCTGCTGCGCCAGCACCGGCTTTGCAATCCCGCCGGTGGCGGCCGCTGCGCCTGCAAAGGCCATGCCTTTGAACAGGGAGCGCCTCGACAACATGTTCTGCTTCACAGTCTCGATCACGCAATGATTGCACATAGGCCTGCCCTCTCCACGGTTGTTGACCGGTGGAGAGTATCCGAAGCATGGCAACGGGCAAGAGGTGTATCGGGCGCTAGTCCGTAAGCCCCGTCAGCGGAATTTCCCGAAGCGGGTTGCCGCCGTCGATGAAAAGGCGTGCCTGCGAAGTCAGCGCTGCCCGGAGGCGCCGAAGCGCCATCCTGCCGGCCTCCGGGTGGCGACCATCGAGCGCACCCACCCGGACCGCGACCGCAAGATCATAGGGAGCTTCGTTCTCGGCGAGCTGGAAGCCCTCGGCCTCTGCCTCTCGAAAGGCGAGGGCAGTCGGATAGGCGGCGTGCTGGATCTTAGCCCTGGCGACCGCAATCGCTTTCGCGGACCGGTCGATGCCAAGCACAAAGACCTCGCCTTGCATGCGCTCGACGATGAGCCTGGCGAGAACGCCAGGTCCACAGCCGATTTCCAGCACGCGCATCCCGGGCGACAGGGGGAGCGCGTCGGCGATCTCCATCAGTCGTCTTGACGACGCCTGGGCCACCACGCTCCTCCTTCCTTACCCTCTGATCTCGACCGAAAACCCGAAGCGCATGACATCTCCTGCCGGCAGGGCCACCGTATAGGGCCGTTCAACCAGTTCGGCGGTCCCACCCGCATGGGCCGCCATGCCGTGCCAGGGTTCGACGCAGAGGAAGGGCGCGCCGGGCTTTTGCCAAAGGGCGATATTGGGCAGGTTCTCGAAGGTGAAATGCATCGAGGGCCCGCTTTCTGCGGCATAGGTCAGCCCCGTGCCCGCATCTTCAGGGAAGACCAGCGCATCATTGGCAAAGAGTGCATGCTTCAGATCGAGCCTTCCGGCCGTGAACGGGGAGGGCAGGCGCTTGCCGATCAGGCCGGCTTCCAGCTGCACGACCGCAGGTTCGGCGCCGTTGTCGAGCTGAACATGATGCGGCTTGCCCTCGGCTCCCGGCAAAGGCCAGAGAAAGGCGGGGTGAAAACCGATGCCGAAGGGCAGGAGCCCGTCGCCGGTGTTCTCAACTGTCGCCGTCACCGACAGGCTGCGCCCGTCGAGGCGGTGCTCCAGCGTCAGCCGAAAATCGAAGGGATAGACCTCGAGCGTCTCGTCGCTTGAAACCAGTTCATGAAGACAGGCCGTCGCCGTCTGCTCGACAATCGTGAATTCCCGCCGACGGGCGATGCCGTGCTGCGCCATGGAATAGGTTTGGCCGTTGATCGCCAGCTTATCGTCCGGCGCCTTGCCGACGATCGGGAAGAGGATAGGTGACCGCCCCGTCCACCAAGCAGCATCTCCGTCCCACAGGAAATTCCGGCCATCCGCGGTCTTCAGGGACTGCATCTCTGCGCCAAGCGTCGAGACCTCGACGGCAAGTTCCTGGTTGGCGATGCGAATCGTATGGGGCATTGATGGTCCTCGTCTGTTTGGCCGCACCCTAAAGGGATTGGCGGCAAAGTGCGACGCGGATATGTCGAGTACCCCATCTCGAACCCTGCAGGGCTGGTTTGGCTGGGCAACCTTTCGAGAAACAACCCGTCTCAGACGATCACGACGCGCTCGCCGAACGGGGTGTTTTCATCGAAATTCTGGGTGCCGATGCGCTCACTCTCGCCGGACAGGCGCTTCTCTTCGACATCACCGCCGTCTTCCGCCGGTGAATCGTGAGCGATCTTCTCTTCTGCATCCCGCTGTTGTCGTTCTTCGAGGTCGTGATTGATCTTCGACTGGCGGGCAGCGACCCAGGCGTTTTGCGCGTCGGAACCAAGGTTCAGCGTGTGGCCGCCTTCCGTCTGCGAAGAGGCGGCGCTTGGAGATGTCCGGCTGATGCGTTCGACCATGATCGTCTCCTCACGAGACTGGGCCCGAAACACCGCCATGACCTCCTGTCATGGACCAGGCGAGAGCGGGCCGTTGGGAACCATCGATCGAACCTCGTCGCCGTCATGCGAAGGGGGGCGATCGTGCGGCTTTCACGCTTCAAGATAGAGCAAGGGCCCTCGGTATTCAACGTGTGGCCGTCAGCCCTTGGTCTTCGCCACGACGGCCTCGACCGGAAGGCCCCGATCTCGCCAGGCGGAAAAGCCGCCTTCCAGATGGCAGACATTTTCTAGCCCCATCTCGAGTGCCGTCTTCGTCGCCAGCGCCGAGCGCCAGCCGCTGGCGCAGTAGAAGAGGTAGAGCTTTTCCTCGGCAAAGACCGGTTTGTGGTAGGGGCTCTCCGGATCGATCCAGAATTCCAGCATGCCGCGCGGGCAGGAGAAGGCCTCCGGGATCGTGCCTTCCCGTTCGCGCTCGCGCGGGTCACGCAGGTCGACGAAGACGACATTGCTCGCCGAATGCAGACGCGCTGCCTCCGACGCATCCACCGCCTCGACCAGCGCCTCGGCCTCCGCCAGCAAGTCCTTGTAGCCCTTCTTCATGTCGATCCTCCCGACCTCAGTCCGCAATTTGCGATGTTTCGCTATCCTACCTCTGTCGCAGCGTCTGTCACGAACTGCCTTGCCGAAAGACGGCTTGCCGCATTGTCGTCGGTGTCGAAAGCGCCTAGCCTGTCTCACATGGACACCATACCCGCCGGCGGCCCAATCATCCTCTTCGATGCCGAATGCATCCTGTGTTCGGCCAATGCGCAATTCGTGCTTTCACACGATGGCAAGAAGCGGTTTCGTCTGGCTTCGATGCAGGGCGAGGTGGGCTCGGCGCTCTACCGCCGCTTCGGCATCGATCCTGGCAATCCTGACAGCATCATCGTGGTCGATGGCGAGCATATGCTGCGTGACAGCGATGCCGTGTTGTCGATCTATGCCGGCCTCGGCTGGCCATGGAAGGTCCTGTCGGTCTTTCGGCTCATCCCCCGCTTCATCCGCGACCCGCTCTACCTCTTGATCGCGCGCAATCGCTACCGGCTCTTCGGCAAACGCGACAGCTGCTGGCTGCCGTCGGCGGAGTATCGCGACCGATTGCTGTGATGCTATCGACTCCACGCGAAACTTTCCTCGTCCGCCGCCGTTGAGGGCTTCATGAAACATGCAATCGTTACAGGTGGTGCCGGCCTCATCGGCGCAGAAGTTTGCACCGCCCTCCAGACCGCCGGTTACGAGGTGGCCTCTTTCGATCTGAAGCAGGCTCCGGCCGGCATCCGTTCGGTTATCTGTGATGTCTCGGATGAGGCGGCCGTTGCGGCTGCTTTCGCCGAGCTCGGCTGGACAAGTCTCGATCTGCTCGTCAACAATTCCGGCATTGCCAGTCCCGATTGGGGCCCGATCAGCAGTCTCTCGCTCCACGACTGGCGCAAGGTCACTGACAGCCACCTGACAGCCGCTTTTCTGATGACACGTGCTGCTGTGCCCCTGATGGGTGAGGGGGCATCCATCGTCAACATGCTGTCGACGCGTGCCTTCATGTCGGAAAAGAATACGGAAGCCTATGCCGCCTCGAAAGGTGGTCTCTTCGGGCTCACACATGCTCTCGCGCTCAGTCTTGGCCCGAAGATCAGGGTGAATGGTATTGCGCCTGGCTGGATCTCGGGAGAGCGCGATTTGCGGTCGGAAGACCACGCCCAGCACCCCGCCGGCCGTGTCGGTCGGCCGGAAGATGTCTCGAAGGCCGTGCTTTATCTCGCCGATGCCGGCTTCATGACCGGAGCAGTGCTAACGCTTGATGGCGGCATGACGCGGAAGATGATCTACGAGGAGTGAGGCGCGCCAACGGGGGCGTGACTTGTGCCTCCGGCCGCGATGCGCTTCACTTGCCCCGGCGCCATGCGTCGCATCGGTGCATGCGGAATGCGCTGGTGGAAGAACGAGGCGGGGAGCAAAGCATTGCAGGCAGCAGCGGCACGACCACAACTGACGATCATCGCCATCATTCTCAGTCTCTGGGCCGCCTATGCGGCGGGTGCATTTCTTGCTCCGCTGTCGCTTGCGATCTTCATTCTTGCCTTCGCTTGGCCCGTGCAGCAGCGGTTGTCTTCCGTCATGCCGGCACCGCTTGCCATCACCTTGACGCTGATCGGCATTGTCGCCGTGATCATCGGCCTCAGTTCTTCGACGATCTGGGCCTTCAACACCATCTGGCGACTGATCAGCGATAACGCCACCTACTACCAGGAACTCTATCGGAATGCGGCCGCCTGGCTCGAGGAGAACGGTATCGGCATTGCTGGCATCTGGGCAGATACGGTCAGTGTGCCCTGGTTGCTGCGGCTTGCGCAGCAAGCCGTGACGCGCATGGCGCAGACGATGACCTTCTGGCTGGTGGTGCTGGCCTATGTCATGGTCGGCCTTATCGAGATTTCGCGGGCGCGGCGCGTCGTCGAACGGCTGCCGCACGGGCAGGTTTCCGCCCATATTTTGACTGCGTGCCGTGAGACAGCCCGTCGGTGGCGGATCTATATCGCCGTACGCACCTTGATCAGTCTGATGACCGGGATCCTGATCGCAATCTTCTTGATGATCTCCGGGGTGCCCTATGCGCTGGAGTGGGGCGTCATGGGGTTCGTGCTCAACTTCATCCCGTTCATCGGACCCTTGATCGCGACCATCGTGCCGAGCCTCTTCGTGCTGGCGCAGTTCCTCGATCCGAGCTTCGCGATTTTCGTCTTCTTCAGCCTCATGGTGCTGCAATTCCTGTTCGGGAATTATATCGAGCCCTGGATTTCAGGCGATGCCCTGTCCATGTCGCCGTTCGTGGTCCTGATATCGATCTTCCTCTGGACCTTCCTCTGGGGGGCGTATGGCACGTTCATCGGTGTGCCGATCGCCATTGCTGTCGCAACATTCGCTGCGCCTTCGCGCTCCATGGGCTGGATCAGTCAGCTGATGGGCGGGCCACCTGCGCAGGTGGAAATCGCCGATCCACAGCCTCAGACATCCGCCGAGTGACTGCAGGCGGAAGTTGGCTGCCGCCAATTTTGATCCAACAAAAAAGGCGACCCTCGCGGGCCGCCTTTTCAGTGTCTCGGAACACGTCCGCTTATTCGGCAGCAACCGTCTTGCCGGCTTCCCACTTGTAGACGGCGAAGCTCTGCGAGGTCAGGTCGCCGGTTTCGCCATAGGTTAGCTTGCCGATGGCGGTCGGGATTTCCGAGCCGTCCTTGAGGGCTGCGGCCACGGCTTCCGCGTCGTCGGTGCTGCCGGCCTTGGCGATGCCGGCGGCGATGACTTCGACGGCGGCATAGGTGTTCAGCGTAAAGGCTTCTGCCGGGATGTTCTTGGCGGCAAGCGCGTCAACCGCGGCCTTGCTGTCGTCCGACTTCAGCGCGTCGGCGGCATTGGTGAAGATCGTGCCTTCGGCAGCGTCGCCGCCGATGGTGACGAATTCGTTGTTCGACAGGCCGTCACCGGCGATCAGCTGGGCAGAAAGACCAGCATCCTTCATCTGGCGGACCATCAGGCCGGCCTCCGGGTGGTAGCCGCCGAAGTAGATGACCTCGACGCCTTCGGCCTTCAGGCGGGTGATGAGCGCGCCGAAATCCTTTTCGCCTGCTGTCAGCGAATCCTTGAAGACTTCGGTCACGCCACCGGCGTTGAGGGCTGCCTGGAAGGCATCGGCGAGACCCTTGCCGTACTGGCCCTTGTCGTCGAGGATGGCGATCTTCTTGTCCTTGAAGCTCGCCAGCACGAACTTGGCGGCAACATCGGCCTGCTGGTCGTCGCGGCCGCAGGTGCGCAGCACCGTGGTCAGGCCACGAGCAGTAAGGTCAGGGGCGGTCGCGGTCGGCGTGACCATGAGCACGCCGTTTTCGGCAAGAACGCTGGAGGCGGGGACGGCAACACCGGACGTCACCGGACCGACGACGAAACGCACGCCTTCACCGACGAGCTGGTTTGCGGCGGAGACGCCCTGCTTCGGTTCGCCGGCATCGTCAGCGATCTTCAGGCTTACCTGTTCGCCGTTGATGCCGCCCTTCTTGTTGATTTCCTCAACGGCGGTTTCGGCGCCGTTCTTGATCTGCGCGCCGACGGCGGCCAGCGGGCCGGTCAGCGGCGCCATCAGGCCGATCACGATTTCGGCACGGGCAGCGGGGGCGCTGGCGATCAGCACGGCCAAGGCTGCGCTTGCGAAGAGTTGAAATTTCATGTCCTGCTCCTTGGGTCGGCGCGACCGATCTCTGTCGATTTTCGTGCCGTTTGGGTTCTTTTGTTGCTCCCCATGATCGCTTTAGACAAAAACGACGAGCAGCAAAAGAGCCGATGCCGTGGTGTGCGATCACGTCACAGCTTTGTCAGGGCAGAAATTGGCCTGACGGCAAGGGCCCGTCTTCAGACGGTCAGAATACGGCCACCAACGCCGTCTTCGGCTTCGAAGCCGGCCTTGGCGGCGGCTGCGTCCTGTTCCTTGCGCAAGGCAAGTTCGGCCATGGCGATCTGCTGAAGTTCGAAGAGATCATTGCTGATCTGTGCCCGGCGAGCGGCAAGGCGGGCTTCGTCGGCCCGCGCTGCAGCGATCGCCTCGGGTTCCGGGGCAGCCCTTGCGGGTGAGTTTGCGAGGGAAACGTCTTTACCGAACATGCGTTTGAAGAGGTCGACCACGGATTTCCTCCAGGGACCAGATCCGCTTGCGGCCTTCGCGACGTGATGTCGGTGATGACGATTGCGGATGTGCTGAACTCGTCGCCCGAGCCTTTCGCGATCATCTGCGCCAGGATCGAACGTGCGATTCTCGAGAAGATACGGGATGGTACGACAGGCGACAAGCGCGCGCGAATCCGATGGTCAGCTTCGCGCAAGCTACAAAAAAGCGGCCACGCGGGCCGCTTCCTTGCGTCTGGTTCCGAGTGCAGGCCTCAGATGTTGTTCATCAGCACTTTGCGCAGCTTGTCGAACAGTTCGTCGATCTGCTCGTGGGTAATGATCAGCGGCGGCGACAGCGCGATGATATCGCCGGTGGTGCGGATCAGCAGGCCGTCGTTATAGGCGTTGAGGAAGGCGTTGAAGGCGCGCTTTGTCGGCTCGCCATCGATCGGCTTCAGCTCGATCGCACCGATCAGGCCGAGATTGCGGATGTCGATGACATTAGGGCAATCCCTCAGAGAGTGCAGCTTCTCTTCCCAATACGGGGCGATTTCCGAGGCGCGGGTCAGCAGACCCTCTTCCTTGTAGGTGTCGAGCGTGCCGAGGGCGGCTGCAGAGGCGATCGGGTTGCCGGAATAGGTATAGCCGTGGAAGAACTCGATCATATGCTCGGGTCCCTGCATGAAGGCGTCATGGATCTCGGCGGTGACGAAGACCGCGCCCATCGGGATGACGCCGTTGGTCAGGCCCTTGGCGGTGACCATGATGTCGGGCTTCACGTCGAAATACTGGGCAGCAAACGGTGCGCCGAGGCGGCCGAAGCCGGTGATGACTTCATCGAAGATCAGGAGGATGCCGTGCTTGGTGCAGATCTCGCGAAGGCGCTGCAGATAGTCCTTCGGCGGGATCAGAACGCCGGTCGAACCGGAGACCGGCTCGACGATGACGGCAGCGATGGTCGAGGCGTCATGCAGGGTGACGATGCGCTCCAGCTCGTCGGCGAGATCGCCGCCATGCTCGGGTATGCCCTTGGTGAAGGCGTTCTTGGCCGGCTGGTGGGTGTGCGGCAGGTGGTCGACGCCGGTCAGGAGCGTGCCGAACATCTTGCGGTTCGAGACAATGCCGCCGACCGAGATGCCGCCGAAATTCACACCGTGATAGCCGCGCTCACGACCGATCAGGCGGGTGCGCGAGCCCTGTCCCTTCACGCGCTGATAGGCGAGCGCCACCTTGAGCGCCGTCTCCACCGATTCCGAACCGGAATTTGTGTAGAGCACATGCGCCATGTTGTCCGGGGCTAGATCGATCAGGCGGTTGGCCAGTTCAAACGCCTTGGGGTGGCCGAGCTGGAAGGCCGGTGCATAGTCGAGTTCGCCGGCCTGCTCGCGGATCGCTTCGGTAATCAGCGGGCGGCAGTGACCGGCATTCACGCACCAGAGGCCGGCGGTGCCGTCGAGCACCTGGCGGCCGTCATGGGTGGTGTAATGCATGTCCTTGGCGCCGACGAAAAGGCGCGGCTCCTTCTTGTACTGGCGGTTCGCCGTGAACGGCATCCAGAAGGCGCGCAGGTCGTTCGGCGTGGAATTCAGGCGGTTAGACATCGTGTTCTCCATGGCCCTTTAGTCGCGGGCGGCCATTCTCCCTGATGCCGGCTGCAAGGGCCGAAATCCGTTGATTGCGCCGTCACGTTATCAGGGCGCAAGGCATGGTCAAGACACCGGCTGGCGCGCATCAACAAAGGTCATGGATCGCTGAATTCGGGTGATGGAAACGCACAGCGTCCGCAATCTGCCGCTTTCGAAGGCTCGTAGCTTGGGAAGCCAAACAAAAAAGCCCCGGAGGCGATGCCATCCGGGGCTTTGAAACATGAAACGCCAGAGAGGCTCATCCGCGCGAGCGGACGGCGAACCGATCTCCTCCCACCCTCGACCGGGTCGCGTCTGGCAGCGCTGTCATCAGGCGGCGGTCTTGCTCGCTGCCGGAGGGCAATAGATGCTTTCGAGCGTTGCGAGGATCTTGATCACCGATTCCGAGGTCGAGGAGTAGTAGATCGTCTGTGCGTCGCGACGCGTCTTCACCAGCTTCTGTGCGCGAAGCTTGGAGAGGTGCTGCGACAGAGCCGACTGGCTCAGGCCGACCTGGGTCGCCAGAACACCGACGGGAACCTCACCTTCGACGAGGCTGCAGAGGATCATCAGTCGCTTCGGGTTTGCCATGGCGGACAGCAAGCCTGCAGCAACGGTCGATTGTTCGGACAAAGCTTTCGTTTTCATCTCAGTTCAACTTTCCTTGGTCGAGCGCCCTTGGGGGGAGTGGCAGTCGTTGAAAATCCATCACTTAATTGGAGGCTAAACTCTACCAGCATCATCAAAATTGTATATGCCTAAATTTAAGGTACTGCGTATACTGATTTAGGTAACTCTAATAGCAGATGCTGGACATTTGTGATCGGCGTCACAAATTCATATCGAATAAGCAAGTCTTTGAAAACTATGTCGATTCCATGCGAATCGATGGCGGCAATGCGCCAGTCGCCCTCAGGTGCGCCATGAGTTTTCATCGCAATGCGCGTTGCGAGATCTGGATGCCGCCCCCCTAATTCTCGCAGTAAGGCAGCCTCACTTTCAAACAAATCATCATTGATTTGCGGGATGAGGAAATCTTCGCTGCTCAAATGATAGGCACGGCCGAACCCGCCATTGAGGCTCGCCCGTTCGGGGCGCAAGCGAAAGAAACGAAAGTCGGGAAAATCGATGTAAAGCTGCGATTTCGCATGGCGGGCGAGGAAGCGGCTTCGCAGTCTCTGATGCGTGTCGCTGTCGCGCTCGACGGCTTCGGCCGTGCATTGCAGTGTCAGCCGCGGATGGGCCAGCGGATCGCCCTTGCCCGGTTCCCCTGTCAGAAGCGAGGTGCGGGCATCGGCGAGCAGGGCCGTCGTGTGGGCGGACAGGCTGGAGACGAGAATGACGGCGGCGCCGTCGCTGTCCATGCCGAGCAGCACGCGGCTGACGAAGGGAAAGCCGGTCTCCGGATCGATCACGCCGATTGCCGCGAATCGCGCCCCCCGCAGCAGAATGCGCGCCTGGCGGCGCGCATCGTCGTCGGTATCCCGGATAACCTGGGGCTTGTCGTTCATGTCCGTCTCCCGCATGCGTCAGATGTCGATGCGGGGCAGGGCACGCTAAGCCTTGCGGCGGTGTTTCGTCAGCCCGCTCACCACATCCTGTGCATCGATCGTGCCGATGACGACGCCGTTGTCAACGACCCCGATCGTGCCAGGTTGACGCGACAGGGCATCCAGGATGTCGACGAGCGGTGTTGCCGGCGCCGTGGTGCCGGTCACCTGGTGCTGCTCGCCGGTCACGCCGGCGCGCATCACGTCCGAGGCGATCAGCATGTTGATCGGGTTCATGTTCTGCACGAAGTCGGCAACATACTGGTTGGTCGGGTTCTGGACGATCTCCTGTGGCGTGCCGCACTGGATGATGTGACCGCCTTCCATGATGGCGATGCGGTTGCCGATGCGGAAGGCCTCGTCGAGGTCGTGACTGACGAAGAGAATGGTCTTCTTCAACCGCGCCTGGAATTCGAGAAGCTCGTCCTGGAGACGGGTGCGGATCAGCGGGTCGAGCGCCGAGAAGGGCTCGTCCATCAGAAGGATCGGGGCACCGGTCGCGAAGGCGCGGGCAAGGCCGACGCGCTGCTGCATGCCGCCGGAGAGTTCGTTCACCTTCCGGTCGGCCCAGGTCGAGAGGTTGACGAGCTCGAGCTGCGTCGCGACTCGTTCCTTGCGCTCCGCTTCGGGTATGCCGGCCAGTTCGAGGCCGAAGCCGACATTCTCTGCCACTGTGCGCCAGGGCAGAAGGCCGAACTGCTGAAAGACCATGGAGACGGTGTGCATGCGAAGATCGCGCAGCACCTGAGCAGAAGCCTTGTAGGGATCGACATAGCCGTTTTCCGTGCGCACGCTGACATTTCCGCGTACCACTGGGGCGAGTGCATTGACGGCGCGCAGCAGGGTCGACTTGCCCGAGCCGGAAAGGCCCATGAGCACAAGGATCTCGCCTTCCTTGACGGTGAGCGAGGCGCCGGCCACGCCGAGCACGAGGCCGGTCTCGGCGCCGATTTCGTCACGGCTCTTGCCCTGATCGAGCATTTCGAGCGCACGCTGGGGATTGTCGCCGAAGACGATGTCGACATTGTCGAAGATTACGGCGTCGGTCATGTCTCTTCTCCGGGAATGCGGAACATCCGGTCGAGGATGATGGCGAGGATCACGATGCAGAGACCGGCCTCGAAGCCACGCGCGATGTTGACGGTGTTGAGTGCGCGCACGACCGGCACGCCGAGGCCGCTTGCGCCGACGAGCGCGGCAATCACCACCATCGACAGCGACAGCATGATGGTCTGGGTCAGTCCCGCCATGATCTGCGGCATGGCGAAGGGCAGCTCGACCTTGCGCAGCACCTGCGTCGGGGTCGCACCGAAGGCCACGGCCGCTTCCACCAGAGAGGGCGGGGTGGAGATGATGCCGAGGCGTGTCAGGCGGATCGGGGCGGCGATGGCGAAGATCACGGTCGCGATCAGGCCAGGCACCATGCCGAGGCCGAACAGGATGAGCGCCGGAATGAGGTAGACGAAGGTGGGGATCGTCTGCATCAGGTCGAGAACGGGACGAACGACGGCATAGAGCCAGGGGCGCCGGGCGCAGGCGATGCCGATCGGCACGCCGATGACCATGCACACACCGGTGGCTGCCAGCACCAGTGCCAGTGTCTCCATGGTCTCCTTCCAGTAGCCCTGGTTATAGATCAAGAGCAGACCGAAGAAGGTGAAGGCGGTGACGCCGAGCGAGCGGCGCATGAACCAGGCGAGAAGCGAAAACAGCGCGATCATGAACAGCGGATAGAAGTCTTCCAGTGCTGTTCCCCTGAGATAGGGGGCCTGAAGCACGAAGAGCATCGCGTTGATCGACGCGCTGAGAATTGTTGCGATGAAATCGAATACAAAATCGACGTTATCGGTCAGCCAGTCGACGAAGCTCTTCGACCAGGGCCCGATGGGCAGTTTATTGTCTGTCAGAAAATCCATGTTCGTCCCCTGATAGCCGCAGGTTCAATACCCAGGATCCCGCGCGACCGGATCCCCCTTCCGGTCGCGCGGTTCCAGCATCATTGGACAGGGCTCAGAGACCCAGTGCCGTCTTCACAGCAGCAAGGCCGTCGCCGCCATCCTTGGTGGTGACGCCAGAAAGCCAGGGCTCGACAGCCGCCGGATTGGCCTTCAGCCAGTCACTTGCGGCCACTTCGGCGTCCTGGCCGTCATTCAGGATCTTGCCCATGATCTCGTTCTCCATCTGGAGCGAAAACTTGAGGTTGGTCACGAACTTGCCGACGTTCGGGCACTCGGCCGTGTAGCCGGCGCGGGTGTTGGTGAAGATGGTCGCGCCGCCGAAGTCCGGCCCGAAGACGTCATCGCCGCCAGACAGGTAGGTCAGCGCAAAGTTGGCGTTCATCGGATGCGGTTCCCAGCCGAGGAAGACGACCGGCTGGCCATCCTTTTCAGCGCGGGCAACCTGCGCCAGCATGCCCTGTTCGGAGGATTCGACGACTTCGAAGTCACCGAGTTCGAACTTGTTGGCGTCGATCATGTCGAGGATCAGGCGATTGCCGTCATTGCCCGGCTCGATGCCGTAGATCTTGCCCCCGAGCGCGTCGGCATGCTTGGCGATGTCGGTGAAATCCTTGATGCCGAGTTCGGCGCCCTTGGCATTGGTGGCCAGCGTGTATTTCGCGCCTTCGAGGTTGGGGCCGAAGACCTCAACCGACTTGTCTTCGCGGTAAGGCGCGATGTCGGCTTCCATCGTCGGCATCCAGTTGCCGAGGAAGACGTCAATATCCTTGTTCTTCAGCGAGGAATAAGTGACCGGAACGGAGAGGACCGTGGTGGTCGGCTCATAACCGAGCGCCTTGAGGAGAACGGAGGCGGTGGCGGTGGTCGCGGTGATGTCGGTCCAGCCGACATCCGAGAAGCGGACGGTCGAGCAGCTTTCGGGCTCCTGGGCGGAGACCGGCATGGCGCTGACGGCAATCAGCGAAACGGCGGCCGCAAGGGTGCGGCGACAAGTGAGTAGAGACGTCATGGAAAGGCTCCCGGTTTTTTTATTCATGTTCCCAAGTCAACATTCAATACCGGAGAATTGCAAGGATGCCCGCGCGTTTGCGTCGCAGCACCGGCCCTGTTTGCGACTTGCAGCCCCTGCAGGGCAGGGAACTCGGGTTCCTGAAAAAAAGCCAAGGATTTTGATGGCGGTCAAAGCAATCGATTGCGTGTCGTGCGAATTGGTGCTGCCATATGCATGCGACGCGCTGGCGCCGTTCTATGGATCAAGGAGTTTCCATGAAGCCGTCTACCATGCTTATGATACTTGCCGTGTCTGCCGCTCCCCTTCCAGCATTCGCAGCTGGCGATCCCGTCGCCGGCGCCAAGGCTTTCAAGGCTTGCCAGGCCTGTCACATCGCGACCGAAGCGAAGAACAAGGTTGGTCCGACGCTGCAGGGCGTGGTCGGCCGCCCGGTCGCTTCGATCGCCGATTACAAATATTCCAAGGCCATGACCGATTTCGGTGCGGGCAAGGTCTGGGATGAAGCGCTGCTTTCCGAATATCTGAAGGCGCCAAAGGCCGTCGTGAAAGGCACCAAGATGGCCTATGCAGGTGTCAAGAAGGACGATGATCTCGCCAACATCATCGCCTATCTCAAGGACCCGGCCGCCGGCGGTCAGTAATCCGGGCACAACTTCCTGATGCGACAGCCGTTTCGCGGCTGTCGCATTTCTCTGCTAGCGCCTCTTGTGTGTAGGCGGCGATCATCCATATCGGATGAAGGCCGCCTCTGCTTGTGCGTTGCGATACTTCCCTGCATGGGGAAACGCGCTAAGGTGGTGACAAACGAGTCCGGCGCGCCGCCGGGATGACGGCACAGGGAGACAACATGGCGAGTTTGCAGGGCTTCGACACTGAGATCGAAAAGACGCGTAAGATCGTCTCGGAGATGCGTGGAAAGATCGACCAGTCGAGCGTGGTGCTGGATACGCTGGCCAAAAGCGATTCCAAGCTTGTCGGCCAGGATTTCGACATCGAGAACGCCCGGATCTCGGATGTACTCAACCAGCAGAAGGTGATGGAGGCGAATATCGCCGACCTGATCATTGGGCTGGAAGATGCGACCAATGTCTTCGGCGCCGAGTTCGAAAGCATGAAGAGCTTTTCCGGCATGGAAAAGTTCATCGGTATCTTCTCCAAGCAGAAGGCGCAGCGCATGCGCACCGAGCGTGTCCGCAACATGTCGCTTGCCGGCAACCTGCAAGAACTGCTCGCCAAGTCCGACAGCATCGTCGGCATCCTCAAGGAACAGAAGACGGTTCTCGAAGAGCGCTATAAGACGTCAGAGGCGAGCCTCGTGCAGGTGATCGAGCGGCGCAAGCAGACGATCGCAAATCTTGAAGAGACGCAGACGAAGATTGAAACGCTCAATCCGGTACTGCTCGACATCGAGAACAAGATCGCCGCTTCGACCGACACGTCGGAGCGCGCGGAACTCGAAGCCCAGCGCTCGAAGCTTGCGACCGACTACAATCAGGCACAGGCCCGCGAGCAGGAGCTGCTGGCCGAGAGCCAGACGCTGGAGCGCTACACATCGATGTTCCAGACCTTCGTCGACAGCTTGAACAACCAGATCGCGGCTCAGAACACGCTGATCAACAAGCTGAGCATCGATACCGAGCAGCGCATAGTGCTCTACAAGGCACTCGAGGATTCGCTGAAGACGGCTGCCCAGCAGGAAGTCGCGCATCGGATCAACACACTCGGCAGCCAGGTCGATACGGCGGCGGAGGAAACCATGGCCGGCATCGGGGCTGCCGCCCAGCGGCATATCGGCGATCTCCTCGAGCTGCATGAGAAGAACATGCTCTCGACGCAGGACATCCAGCGCCGCAAGAAGCTTGCCGACGAGGCCTTTGCCCGGCGTTTCCAGTCCGTTCTCGACAAGCACAATGCGGCCGACTACGTGAAGCCTTGAGCATGTCGTTGATGTGGACGCGGCCATCCGGCCGCTTGCCGCCTTCGCGGTGCGCAGTCCTGTCGATGGGGGGAGGGGCATGAACGCCGTCGATCGCAACAGTGCCGTCACGCACTATTTCACCATCATGGCCTCGGCATTTTCGGGGCTCGAGCAATTCTTCGGCCAGTCCGATCGCCGCTTCGGCGACAAAGGGCCGCCAACGCTTCACCTGCTGCCCTATCTTGATCGCCTCCGGAACTCCTTCACTTCCTGGCAGAACCGCATCGGCTTTACCGGCCAGTTCAAGATCGCGCAGGCCGAGAGCGGCTTTCCCATCTTCCAGAACGTGCTGGAGCTGGAAAACGACCGAGCGGGGGCCGCCACACGGCTCTCGACCATTCCGGCCGTTTCCAAACTGCGCGAGGAGATGGCCGATTTCATCCTTCGCCAGAAGGAGTTTCCGGCAGCCTTGCAACAGCAGATCGCCGAGCGCCTCTATCTGGAGCAGGTGAGTGCCGGCGAGATCTTCTCGCCATTCGTTCTTCCGACCACGGTTGCCGTCAGCGTCAATCCGCAATCGCGCCGACCCTCCTATCTCGTCAGTTGGGCCGCCTTCGACGGGGTGAGCACCCTGCCGATGATCTATTTGGCGACGGTCGAGGATTCCTCGGAGAATGTCGCGAAGATCCTTGTGACGGCCGAGGGTAAGCCCAATGAAGAGGTCGAGATCCCGCTTCCGGTGGGCGGTCTGCTCAATCCCGAGCTCGCCCGCACATTCGACGATTTCTGTGCCAGGAATTCCGCCTATTCGCTGACGCCTGCGACCATCGCCACCAACATGGACCGCGATTTCCCGACACTGCATCCGAAGTCGGTCCGGCGCGTGGTGCTCGGGCCGCTCTATTCCACGGGGCTGACCCAGAACTCCGGCCGCGTCAACGAGATCCTCGACCGGGTCCGCAGGCCTGAGAACGCCTGGGTTATGACCTGGACGGTGCAGGAGGTGTTTTCCAAGCGCGAGCAGCCGGCGGTTAAAGGCTTCTTCTCCTCGACGCCGGCTATCCAGGAGTTTCATATCGAAACCCATGATCTCGAAGCCGCCCGCATGGGTGTCTCGACCTATGAGAAACACGCGCTGGTGCCCCATGACGCCTATCAGGCGCTTTATGCAGCGGGTGAGATCAAGCCGATCTTCGGCAATTTCAAGGTTCATGTGATTTCCGGCAACCAGGTCGTGAGCGAGGTCTGACGATGAGTGAACTGACGGCAGGGCTGACGACACTTCGGGAAGAAGATATCGCCAAGCATCTCGCCGTGGCCCAAGGGCTGGTGACGCGGATCGTCGTACTCGACCAGGGCGACGGCCCCTCCGGCACGCCGATTGCCGGAACCGGGCGGCGGTTTGTCTCGACCGTCTCGACGGGATCTGTGCGGCGGACCCGCGAGATCGAGCTTACCAAAACCATTCAATCGGCCGGCACCGCCGATCCGCATTTGACGCCTGCCCAGCACACGGTCCTGTATCGCGTGCGGCGTGGTGCGCAGGTGGCGCTTGCGATAGCGGATGTCTTTGCCAGGCAGAGCGAGCTTGAGCCTTTGCAGGCCCGGAATTTTTCAGCACCCCTGCAGGGTGAGGAGGCCGGCCGTTTCAAGGCGCTGCTTGCGTCCCAGGCCTATGTCGCGGCCTTCGCCTTTGCCGCCTATCTGAAATCGAATGTCGCGGGCGAGGGCGAGCAGCTCGACGGCATCCGCGCGCCGGACTTCATGTTCGACACCGCCCAGGATGCCTTGAAAAGCATGGTCGCCGGCATCGACGCAGCCGTACAAGGAGCGGGTGATGACACCACGTTGATTGGCAGGGTGCGCGGTCTCGCCGACCTCGCGCTCGACGGGCTTCTCACCCGCAAGGCGCGCTTCGAACATCTTGGCATCTTCGAAAACGCCCATATCCGCGTCGATCAGGACGATTTCACCCTTGATGGTTTCGACGCCGTGCCGGGCGTGAAGTCGAAGCCGCTCACGATGAGCTTCAAGAAGCCGGAAGAAATCATCGGCAACCACATCGCCAAGTATCAGGCGCTGAAGCTCGCCAAGATGCTGATGGCCTATGATTTCGACCGCCAGATGAACCCTTTCGTCGAGCTCGGTGGCTTCCTCTTCACCTTCATCGGCGATGGCATGCCGGGCACGGGCAAGACGATCCTGATCCAGATGCTGGCGGGCTTGCTCAACGACTACTGCAAGATGGCGGGCTATGCCTTCCATTACGAGAATTTCGGGGTCGACCAGATCTCGTCCTACCAGGGCAAGTCTGGCCAGAACTGCAAATCCTTCGTCAACAACGTGCTCAACCCGCGCGTCATCGGCTTCGGCACGATCGACGATGTCGATCAGGTAACAGCCAAGCGCTCCGACGACCGGGCATCTGCCGGCCAGCACGAGGTGACCGCCGTGCTGATGGAAAGCTTTGCAGGTGCCTCGACGGTTGTTCGCGGCAATTCCACCTTCGGCATGTTCTCCAACTATCCGGAAAATGTCGACGATGCGCTTCGCCAGCGCGCCGGGGCCCGCTGGCTGGTCGACGGGCCGCAGACGCGCGAGGACTATATCGACATCTTCTCGCTGCTCGTCGGCAAGAACCATTCGATCCCGCTTGGAGAACACCAGCTGTTCGCGGGCCAGGAGATCCAGCAGGCGGTCAGCCGCTCCTATGGCGAGCATGACCGACCGAAGGAAGACGGCCTCGTCGTCGTCTGGGAACGCTACGAGGCGACCCATGGCAAAATCGAGACGCTGGCCGATATCGGCGCCTATCTGCATGCGATCAAGCTCGCCGAACCACGCTTCACCGGCCGCGCCATCAAGAACATCACCGATGCGATCAAGATGCGGGCGATGGATGTCGAGCTGCCCGATGCCTGGTTCGAAAGGCCCGAGGCTTTCGTCCACAAGAGCTACGACGAGAAGAAGGCGATGATCACGGAGCTGCGCGGCCCGGTGACGATGGAGATGATCTGCCAAGAGATCAACCGCTACGCGGACAGTGAATTCCGCTATGCCGACAAGTCGGACGACGCAGCCGTAACCGAGATCATCCGCCGCGAGCGGCAGCGCGAGCGGGCGATCGGCGAGATCGAAAAGATGAAGGGGGAGGGGATGTGGTGAAATTCGCTATTTGCGAATTTGGTTGTCGGGACCGGGGTTGAGGGGTAGGATGTGCGGCACGTTGTTTACAGCAAGGATGCCATTCGTAGCTTGAACCGGATGCCGGCTAACGAGGCGCGACGTATCCGGTCGAAGGTTCTTCAGTATGCCACCGAACCGGCTTCACTCGCCAACAATGTCAAAAAGTTACGTGACAGCCGTTACCATCGCCTGCGGATCGGGGACTGGCGCGTGATCTTCCGTGAAGACGGAACCGTCGTCGACGTGGTGCGTGTCGCAGCACGCGGTGAAGCCTATGAAGGAGAGCTCTGATGACGATCGCATCATCGTTTACGACGCCAAATGGCGAAGAGATGATCGTACTCAGCCGCAAGGACTATGAAGCACTGATCCAGCGCATCGAGGATCTGGAAGACAGTCTGGCTGTCGCCGATTTCGAGAGGAAGCTTGCTGCGGGCCAGGAAGAGCTGATCCCTGCCGAGTACGTCAATCGGATGGGTGAAGGTGAAAGCCCGATCCGCGTCTGGCGCGATTTTCGCGGTATGGCGGCCAAGGACCTTGCTGCCGCTGCCGGAATCAGCACCGCTTATCTGTCCGAGATCGAAACAGGCAAGAAGGACGGCAGTGTCGCAACACTCAAAGCGATCGCCGATGTCTTGAAGCTCGACCTCGATGACCTCTACTGGCGGCACGAGGACAGGAAGGTCACAGATACCGCATGAACCGCCTCCTCGAAGCTGAACTCATCTATGGCCGTCTGCTTGCCATCCGCGAGCCGCATCTGGTCGCGCGCTACAACAAGGCACTTGCCGCCTTCGACCTGCCCCAGACCAAGCTCGCCGAATTCGACATCGACATCACCGGCTTTTCGCCGCAGGTGGCGGCAGAACTGGGCGATCCCGATTATCTCGATCCGCTCAAGGTCAACCGGCGCTTCATCATCCTCACACCGGAACAGGATAGCCTGCCGGTGGTGCATACGAGCTTTTCCAACACCGCCGGCCTGATGCATGAGTTCTTCGCGGCCAATGCCCGCGCCATCCATGCGATCACGCTCAAGGACACGCTCTATGGCGAGATCGAGGACAGCGTCTCCGAGGTGAAGACGCTTGATGACCTGCTGTCGATCAACGAGGTGAAGTTCAGGGTGCTGTCGGCCGAGGATCTGCTTGGCAAGGCTGGACAACTGCGGCAGCTCTGCGACGCGCTGGTAACGAGCCCGGATGCCTGGCGCGACGACGCGATGCTGGAGCGCATGGTGTCGCTGGCGAAGGAGACCGGCGACATCAGGCAGAACACGCTGGTGCCTGATAAACTCGTCTTTCGCCATGATGCCTTCTGGGCCGATCATTTCGGCGGCGTCTTCGTCTTCGTCGACGAGAAGATCACGACCGTCATCTGCGACCCGCAGGCCCCCGGCTTCCGTCGGTCCCGTCCCTGGCAGGTGAGCTACATCTCGATAGATGACACCGCTCAGGTCGCCGATTTCCTGGCACGCACCGGTCGGCTCGAATTGCCACGGGCAAGCTGGGTGGAAAGCTCCGGTCTTTTTGCTCATCGTCTGGAGATGGCGCTGCTGTCGGTTGCCGCCGCCCTTGATCCGGTGCCGGATTTGACGCGCATCGATCCTGTCTGGATGCAGACTTTCCTGCATCGAAACGCTAAGGCGATCAGCGATCGCGGCGTCTATCCGCTGCTGCAGGAAGCGCTGAGAACGCTCTCGCGCACCGGCAACCTTAGAATGGCGGAGATCGATCCGAAGCTGCGTCTCTGGCTGGTGCGCGCCGAGCCCGGCCATCCCGACCAGTGGCTCACCAACCGGCTGATCGCGCATCTGACGCCAGAGGATTTCGTCTCACGCTTCGTCTTCGACAAGCAGGGCTTCTACAAGGCTTATGACCAGTATCCGGAAGCTTATCGCGATTATGTTGTATCCCGCCTGTCCGACACTTATCTGAAAGACAAGCCCGCCTTTCGTAAACGCCTCTACGGCCTAGGAGATGACCATGCTTGATCCGATCATCGCGTTTTTCCAGCGCGTCTTTGCCGCGATCGGTCGCGGTATCGGCATGGTGGTCGCATGGTTTCTCTGGCCGTTCCTCGCCGCCCATGGCTGGTATCGTGACCGCAGCTGGATCATCAAGGGACCGATCCTTGGCGTGCTCGTTCTGCTGGTGATCGTCTATGGACAATTCATCTATCGCACCCAGGTGTGGCACGGCTTCGATCCGGCTTTCGTGCAGGCCTATAAGTTCGAGGAGCGTACCGTCCCGGCTGGTGCAGCGCTGCCGGGGGAAGCCAATCGATGCCAGGATTCGGCGATCGTCACCGTGGCCGCTGCACTCACCGACCAGAATGTGAACCAGAACAGCTGGATCTCCTCGACACTGCTCTACAAGCTCGGCTTCTTCAGCCTGGATTGGGACAATACGCCGTTCATGGACAACAAGGCTGCGTTCCAGCGCGGCGTCAATCAGGTGGTCCGCCGCACGGCCATCCAGCTCGCCGACAATCTCGGCCGCGTGCGCGGCACCTCGGGGATCAACAACGACCTGCAGAGCGCTCGCGGCAACATCCAGTTTAACGAGACCACCTGGTATTTCGGGACCAACCCGTTCGGCTTTAAGACACCGACGCCGAGCTATTACCGCTCCGCCGTGTCCAGCTGGAACAGCTTCAACACATCGCTTTCGACCTGCGAGTCGGTCTTCGACACGCGCTCTGACAACCTGCTGCAGTTGCTGGACGGCATGGCGAGCGATCTCGGCAATACGTCGGATATTCTGCGTCGCCGTTCGGAGGAGTTCAATGCGGGCTGGTTCGACACCCGCGCCGATGACCGATTCTGGTTCTCCTACGGCCAGCTCTATGCGCAATATGCCCTGCTGCAAGCGACGCGCACCGACTTCAGCGGCGTCATCCGTGACCGCAATCTGACGGCGATCTGGAGCGAGATGGAGCGTCAACTGCAGGCGGCCCTGCGCATCCAGCCTGCGATCATTTCCAACGGCAGCGAGGATGGCTGGATCATGCCAACGCATCTCGCGACCATGGGCTTCTATATCCTGCGGGTTCGCTCCAACATGGTCGAGGCCCAGTCGATCCTCGATCGCTGAGGCGGCGGGGGCTTCTGTCCATACCGAACGCGAAAAGGGCCCGGTGAAGACCGGGCCCTTGAGTTTTGCAGTCACTTGGTTCGATCAGTTGATGATCTTCATGCGGATCGCCTTGGCGACCAATTGCGTGCGGTTGACGCAATCGAGCTTGCGGATCGCATTGGTCATGTAGGCGTTCACGGTATGGTCGGAGAGCGAGAGGATCTGGCCGATTTCGAGCGAGGTCTTGCCCTGCGATGTCCAGCGGACGACTTCGAGTTCGCGTGCCGACAAGACGTTCGAATTGCCTGCGGTGCGGCGCAGGCGGTCGAAAACATCGAAGGCCTGGATGCTCAGCATCGACAGCTCGTTGATTTCCGCCATAGCAAGCGGACTGCGGTCGCCGTCATAGCGGACGACAAAACGGCTGCCATCGACGGAATTCACCGAAAAGAGAATGCCGGTAATCAGACGGTATTTCAGCATCAGGGCGGAGAATTCTGGCGGGCAATCAAATGTCGCCGCCTTCCCATCCGGTCCGAGCGTCCAGGCATTGTGCATGATCGACCGGCTGATATGCGTAACTGTCGGGCAATGCTTGAGGAATTCGAGACGATCGAATTCACGGCAATACTCGGCGGGAAGTGTCGTCTCCCGCACCAACGGGCCGAGAATCCTGTCCTGAGCCGTGGGCGCGGCTGCCAAGGTCACATAGTCGAGGCCGTATTCACGCGCTGCCCGGGACCAACTGTCCATCAGCTCGGCGCGGCTCTGGCAGCTCCCGATATGCTCGCTCAAGAGTGCCTGTCTTTCTGGAAACATTTTATCAATTTCGAAAGTTGACATCAATTCGGAAGTTTAAGACCAATATATCAGTCCAAACGAAAAGCTAGCAGTTTTTCGGGGTCTTTCACGATTAATATGACTAATGTCTGACTGCTGCCGATCAAAATGGCAACTGCCTGTTATGCTGATATTTAAACGGGCAGAGCCGATCCCGCCTTGACCTCTTCCATCACCGCATAGGTGTGGGTTTCGCGCACCCCCGGAAGCGGCAAGATGACCTCGGAGAGGAATTGCCGGTAAGCCTCCATGCCGGCGACCCGTGCCTTGACCAGATAGTCGAAGCCACCGGCCACCATGTGGCATTCCATCACGTCGTCCGATCGCTTCACGGCCGCCGCGAAGGTGTCGAAGACATCGGCGGTGGTCCGGTCGAGCTTCACCTCGATGAAGACCAGGAGATTGCGCCCAAGCTTCTGCGGTGAGAGCATCGCCATGTAACCGGTGATGTAGCCTTCCCGGGTCAGACGGCGGACCCGCTCTGCGGTCGCAGTGGGGGACAGGTTCACCCGTTCGGCAAGCTCGATATTGCTCAGGCGACCCTCAGCTTGAAGCGCGCGCAGAATCTTTCGGTCGAGGCGATCCAGTTCTTTGCTCATTCTCTGCCAAACTCCATTTTCCTAGTGAATATGCCAGAGAAGTGACTAAAGAATAGTGGGAAAATCGGTAAATGCGTAGATATGTTGCCGATACCACGGAGGTGACAATGATCAAGCCAGCCACGACCGATTTCCCGCGCTTCGAAGCCCCCTATGCCGGCGACGACGACCAGCTCATCCGCCATTTCGCTTCGCGCCTGTCGCTCTCCGAGAGCCAGAACGGTGCCATCGATCGGCGCGCCACGACCTATATCGAGGCCATCAGAAATAATTCCGGCTCGGTCGGCGGCGTCGAGGACTTCTTGCGCGAATACGGCTTGTCGACCCGTGAAGGTCTGGCACTCATGGTGCTTGCCGAAGCGCTCTTACGCGTGCCCGACGCGCTCACCCAGGATCGCCTGATCGAGGACAAGCTGAAGGAGGGCGGCTGGAGCGAACACGAGGCACATGGCGACAGCTGGTTCGTCTCGGCCTCTGCTTGGGCGCTCGGCCTCTCCGCCCGCGTCATCCGTCCCGGCGAGACGCCTGAAGGCGTCATGCGTGGTCTGGTCAAGCGCCTCGGTCTGCCCACGGTTCGCTCCGCCACCAAGCAGGCGATGCGCTTCCTCGGTCATCACTTCGTGCTCGGCGAGACGATCAAGGACGCGCTGTCGCGTGCAGCTAAGAGCGAGGAGCGCGGCTATCGTCACTCTTTCGACATGCTGGGAGAAGGCGCGCGAACGGCCGAAGACGCCAAGCGCTACTTCCAGTCCTATGCCAGCGCCATCGAAGCGATCGGCGCGCATATGGCAAAACACGGGAGGAGCCAGCAGTTGCCGAACCGCATGGGCATCTCCGTCAAGCTCTCGGCGCTGCATCCCCGCTATCTCGCCACCCATCGCGACCGGGTGATGCGTGAACTGGTGCCGGATCTCCTGAAACTCGCGCAGATGGCGAAAGCCCATCAGCTGAATTTTACCGTCGATGCCGAAGAGGCCGACCGTCTCGAACTCTCTCTCGATGTGATCGCTGCCGTCTTTGCCGATCCGACCCTATCAGGCTGGGACGGTTTCGGTCTCGCCATTCAGGCCTATCAGAAGCGTGCGCCGCAGGTGATCGATTACATCGACGGCCTCTGCCAGCAGTATGGTCGCCGGATGATGGTGCGCCTGGTCAAGGGCGCCTATTGGGATACGGAAGTGAAGCGCGCCCAAGAGCGCGGCCTCGACGACTACCCGGTCTGGACCCGCAAGCAGGCGACGGATCTCTCCTACCTGCATTGTGCGGCGAAGCTGATGGAAAAGCGCGCCCGCATCTTCCCGCAGTTTGCCACCCACAATGCGCTGACCGTCTCGACGATCATCGAGCTTGCCGGCGCCGATCGCTCCGGCTTCGAGTTCCAGCGCCTGCATGGCATGGGTGAGGCACTTTACGACACGCTGCTGTCGGGCAATGATCGCATTGCCTGCCGCATCTACGCACCCGTCGGCGGTTACCGCGACCTGCTCGCCTATCTCGTCCGCCGCCTGCTCGAAAACGGTGCGAATTCCTCCTTCGTGGCCGTCGCCGGTGACAAGAACATTCCGGTTTCGGCACTTCTGGAGCGGCCGACCGAAAAGCTGGGCCTCGGCAATGGCCAGAGCGCCCGCCACAGCCAGATCCCCATGCCGCTCGCTCTCTACGGCGAGCGCAAGAACAGCGCCGGCTTCGAATTCGGCCATCGCGACAATCTCGAGCGGCTGATGGCCCGCATCGGCCAGCCGTTCCCTGAGATCGCGGCGCGTCCGCTGGTTCCGGGGGCAACCGGCGCGACCAGCGACGAGGCCGTGCTGTCGCCCGCCGATCGCACTCACAAGGTCGGGACCGTGCGCAATGCGACGCCTGCCGATGTCGACCGCGCCTTTGCTGCTGGACGACAAGGCTTTGCCCTGTGGTCACGTACCCCGGTCGAAGAGCGCGCGGCAACGCTGGACAAGCTGGCCGACCTGCTCGAAGCCGATCGTGACCGCCTGCTTGCGCTTCTGGCGCTCGAAGCCGGCAAGACGCTGGACGATGGTGTCGCCGAAATCCGCGAGGCCGTCGATTTCTGCCGCTACTATGCGGCCCAAGCCCGCAAGCAGTTCGGTGAAGCCGAAGTCATGCCGGGCCCGACCGGTGAACTCAACCGTCTCTCCTGGCGCGGTCGTGGCGTCTTTGCCTGCATCTCGCCGTGGAATTTCCCGCTCGCCATCTTCCTCGGCCAGGTCTCCGCCGCCCTGGTCGCCGGCAATGCCGTCATCGCCAAGCCCGCGCCGCAGACGCCACTGATCGCTTTTGAGGCGGTCAAGCTTTTCCACAAGGCGGGCGTGCCGGAAGACGTGCTGATGCTGCTGCCCGGTGCAGGCGATGTCGGGGCCGCGATCGTGGCCCATCCAAAGCTCGCTGGCATCGCCTTTACTGGCTCAACGGGTACCGCCCAGGCGATCAACCGGGCGCTTGCCGCCAAGGACGGTCCGATCGTGCCGCTGATTGCGGAAACTGGCGGTCTGAACGCGATGATCGTCGATGCGACGGCGCTTGCCGAACAGGTGGCCGACGATGTCGTGCTCTCGGCCTTCCGCTCGGCCGGCCAACGCTGCTCGGCGCTGCGCATCCTCTATCTCCAGGAAGACATTGCCGACGGCATGCTGGAGATGATCGAGGGGGCGGCCCGCGAACTCAATCTCGGCAATCCGCTCGAGATAACCACCGATATCGGTCCCGTCATCGACGAAAAGCAGAAGGCGATGCTGGAGGCCCATATCGCCGAGATGAAGCGGAGCCAAAAGGTGCGTTATGCCGGCAAGGTGCCGGCCACCGGCAACTTCTTTGCCCCGCATATCGTTGAACTCGATCGTCCCGAAGCCTTGACCAAGGAGATCTTCGGTCCCGTCCTGCACGTCGTGCGCTGGAAGGCAAAGGCGCTGGACCAGGTCATCGCCTCGATCGACGCCACCGGCTACGGATTGACGCTCGGTGTGCACAGCCGCATCGAGGCGACGATCCGCAAGGTCACCGAAGCGCTCGACACCGGCAACATCTATGTCAACCGCAACATGATCGGCGCTGTTGTCGGCACCCAGCCCTTCGGCGGCTCCGGCATGTCTGGCACCGGATTCAAGGCGGGTGGACCGGCTTACTTGAGCCGCTTTGCGGTCGAGCAGGTGATCTCGGTGAACACGGCCGCTGCCGGCGGCAATGCCAGCCTGATCGCGATCGGCGAGGGTTGATCAAACTCGAAGGCGGCCGGGGATCTTTGTCCCGGCCGACGGCCTGGAGCATGCCCCTCCGAGGTCGCTCTCAATCTGCCGCCGACAGTCTTTCGCCTTCGACGACCATCGGTGTTTCATGCTGCGGCCTCGCTCTCCCGACGCACGGTCTCGGCATCGCGGGCGGGCGGGCGGCCAAACATGCGGCCATATTCCCGGGTGAACTGGGAGACACTCTCGTAGCCGACGGCAAAGGCGGCGGAGCTGGCGCTACGCCCTTCTGACACCATCAGCCGTCGGGCTTCGATCAGCCTCATCTGCTTCTGGAACTGTAGGGGCGACAGGGAAGTCACGGCCCGGAAATGCTGATGGAAGGCGGAGCGACTCATGCCGGCCAGCGACGCAAGACGTTCGATCCGCAAGGGTCTGGCATAATCGGCCCGGAGCAGGGCGACGGTGCGCGCGACCCTTTGGCTATGGCTGTCCGGCCAACCGAGGCGGCCGATCTCCGAGCCCCGCTCGCCGGCGAGCAGCCAGTAGTGGATCTCGCGCAAGCGCTGGGCGCCGAGAACCGGGACAGAGGCCGGGCGGTCAAGAAGCTGCAGTAGCCTGAGGGCCGCATCCGCGACTTCGGCACTGGTCTCATCGACACGAAGCGGTGGAGCCAGGACCTGTGTGTGGCGCATCTCGACCGACAGTTCGGAGATTATGGCAGGATCCAGCTCCAGGACGAGCGAGACATAGGGCCTGCCGGGTCCGGCCGCCGTGATCTGGCTGACCGTCGGCACATCCGCCGTGATCAGCAGCGTATCGCCCTGTCCGAAGGAAAACACCTGGCTTCCTATCGTCACCTGCTTGCGACCTTGCAGGACCAAGCAGCACAGGGGGCGGGAGACGGCGCAGTCGATATCGCTCGGCGCGTCCGCACGCACGATGCTGACCCCGCGAATGCCGATGTCGAGCGGCTGCGAAGACGCTGAGCTGTGCCCGACATGCTGCAGGGCCGTCTTGAGCAGACTGTCGTGGATGGGGCGTGCGTTCATGAGGTCATCCTAGCGCTGAATGGGTGAGATTGGAATGGTTCTGGACGAATAGGCAAGTCTAGCCAATCTTTCGGCAAGCACCAAGAAGAAGCTCTCGCCTATCACTCTCTTCGCAATCAGAAGGAGTTTCCCATGACAAAGATCGCAATCGTGACCGGCGGTAGCCGTGGTCTCGGCCGCAATACCGCACTCAACATCGCCCGTACCGGAAATGACGTCATCATCACCTATCAAAGCCGTGCTGATGCCGCGCAGGCGCTGGTCGCCGAGATCGAAGCGCTCGGTCGAAAGGCCGTCGCCCTCAGGCTCGACGCCGGGAATGTCGGAAGCTTTGCCGCCTTTTCAGCCGAGGTGAAACATGCTCTGCGAAACACATGGCAGCGCGTCAGCTTCGATCATCTGGTCAATAATGCCGGTCACGGGGATGTCGCAGCCTTTGCCGAGACCACCGAAGAGCAGTTCGATGCGCTCGTGAACGTGCATTTCAAGGGGGTCTACTTTCTCACCCAAGCGCTGTTGCCGCTGATGGCGGAAGGCGGGCGCATCGTCAACCTGTCTTCAGGTCTGACCCGCGTCTCCGCACCGGGCTGGTCGGCCTATGCGGCGGTCAAGGGTGCGGTCGAAGTCTTGACTGTCTATATGGCCAAGGAGTTGGGCGCGCGTGGGATCGCGGTGAATGCCGTCGCGCCGGGCGCGATCGAAACAGACTTCTTCGGTGGCGCCGTTCGTGACACGCCGGAATTCAATTCCTATTTCGCGGACGTCACCGCGCTCGGCCGGGTCGGACTGCCCGACGACATTGGTCCGATGATCGCGAACCTGCTGACGGAGAGCAATCGATGGATCAATGCGCAGCGGATCGAGGTCTCCGGCGGGCAGAGCATCTGACATGTGATAGGTCGAAAAAAAAAGGGCTCCGGGAGGTTGACCTCTCCCTGAGCTCCACTTTCGGACGAGGGGCGGACGTCCAGAGGCCCTAAGTTCTTTCCTCGCCCGGCCTGAGGCTGGTTTCGAGGGCATGTCGGTTTCTGGCACGTCAATTTCGCTGTGAAAAAAATCCTCTAACCTGCTTGCCAGCCGAGCTGCGTCGTCCGATCTTCTCGGCACACATAAGGGGCAGGGACACATGACCGTACCATCCGACATCGAGATTGCGCGCGCAGCGAGGAAAAAGCCGATCCAGGAGATCGGCTGCAAGCTCGGCATTCCCTCCGAAAGCCTCATTCCTTACGGCCACGACAAGGCGAAGATCTCGGCCGCCTTCATCAAGGGGCTTTCCGACCGGTCGGACGGCAAACTGATCCTGGTGACGGCCATCAACCCAACGCCGGCCGGTGAGGGCAAGACGACGACCACGGTCGGTCTCGGTGATGGCCTCAACCGCATCGGTAGAAAGGCCGTCATCTGCATCCGCGAACCCTCGCTCGGCCCCTGTTTCGGGGTGAAGGGCGGGGCTGCCGGCGGCGGTTATGCGCAGGTCGTGCCGATGGAGGACATCAATCTGCATTTCACCGGTGATTTCCACGCGATCACCTCGGCCCACAATCTGCTGTCGGCGCTGATCGACAATCACATCTACTGGGGCAACGAGCTTAACATCGACACGCGCCGCATCACCTGGCGCCGGGTCATGGACATGAACGATCGGGCGCTGCGCCAGATCGTGACGTCACTGGGCGGTGCGTCCAATGGTTTCCCGCGCGAGGCCGGTTTCGACATCACCGTTGCTTCGGAAGTCATGGCGATCCTCTGCCTCGCCACTGATCTCGAAGACCTGGAGCGGCGTCTCGGCGCCATCATCATCGGCTATCGTCGCGACAAGACACCTGTCTTTGCCCGCGACCTGAAGGCCGATGGCGCCATGGCCGTGTTGCTTAAGGAGGCCCTGCAGCCGAACCTTGTTCAGACGCTCGAAAACAATCCGGCACTCGTCCATGGCGGCCCCTTCGCCAATATCGCCCATGGCTGCAATTCCGTGGTGGCAACGAAGACAGCGCTGAAGCTTGGCGACTATGTGGTGACCGAGGCCGGCTTCGGCGCCGATCTCGGTGCGGAAAAGTTCTTCGATATCAAGTGCCGCAAGGCGGGGCTCACGCCTTCGGCCGTCGTCCTCGTGGCGACGGTCAGGGCGCTGAAGATGAATGGCGGCGTCGCCAAGGAGGATCTTGCCCGTGAGGATGTTGCGGCTGTCGAGCGGGGTGCTGTCAACCTCGCGCGGCATCTGGAAAACCTCGCCAAGTTCGGCGTGCCGGCGGTGGTGGCGATCAACCACTTCACCAGTGATACCGAAGCTGAGATCGCCGCCGTCAAGGCGGTCGCTGAAGGTCTCGGAGCAGAAGCCGTGCTCTGCCGGCACTGGGCTGACGGCTCGGTCGGGATCACCGAGCTTGCCGAAACGGTGGTCCGGATTGCCGAGACGCCGTCCGCGTTTCATCCGCTCTATCCCGATGCCATGCCGCTCTTTTCCAAGATCGAGCGCATTGCAGCCGAGATCTACCGGGCCGGCGAAGTGACCGCCGACAAGGCGGTGCGCGAGCAATTGGCCGATTGGGAGCGGCAGGGCTATGGCGAGCTGCCGGTCTGCATGGCGAAGACGCAATATTCCTTCTCCACCGATCCGACGCTGCGCGGCGCGCCGGAGGGGCATGAGGTGCATGTGCGCGAGGTCAGGCTCTCGGCCGGCGCCGGTTTCATCGTTGCCATTACCGGTGAGATCATGACCATGCCAGGCCTGCCGCGCGTGCCGTCTTCGGAAAGGATCCGGCTCAATTCGGACGGCGCCATCGAGGGGCTGTTTTAGCCGGCCCTGAAATCACCACTGAAATCTTGTGGTATTTCTGTCACGCACGAGTGTCGGGTAATTCATGATAAAAAGAATCATGTTTTATATCTTGACGATTGTAATCATGTTTTATACGGCATGATTACGGCGGGAACAACGTCGCCGCCACGTTTTTGACGCAATCACATCCGGCCGACCCGCTTCCGCCATCGGAAGCGGGAACCCTTCCTTGCGGCCATCGAAAGGACGACACTTATGCGCTCCCGGTCCCTCCGCCCCATCCTGCTCACCTGCACGGCGCTCGCAGCGATCACTTCGCTTGCGCCTGCTTTCGCGCAGAGCGCTGCAACGACCACCGGCAACGCTGACGAGACGCAGCTTCAGACGATCGTGGTCAAGGGCAAGCGGGTGGCGGCGGGGTCGGTTGCGGATACGCCGCTGGCGACCGAGACGACGGCGGACGACATCCGGAAGAAGGAAATCAAGGACCTGAGCGACCTCGGCAATACGACCGAAGCCGGGATTGATTTCATCAAGTCCAAGCCCGGCAGGACCGGCGGCTTGTTCATCCGCGGCCTGACTGGCCCGCGCGTCGCCGTGCTGGTGGACGAGATTCCGGTTCCCTTCCTGCAGACCATCGCCCGCAACGGAGCGGGCTCACCGACGACAGGCATCAATGGTCAGCCAGACAGTTTCGACGTGGATTCGCTCGGTGGACTGGATGTCCTGCGCGGTGCCGATTCCAGCAAGGTCGGCTCTGGCGCGCTCGGCGGCGCGCTCGTTGCCCGCACGCTTGAGCCGGAAGATCTGATCGCCGAGGGGCGCAATTGGGGCGGTGTCGCAAAGACCGGCTATGACAGCGAAGACAATAGCTTCAGCAACTCCCTGGCTGTGGCCAAGCAGGTGGAAAACACCTCGGTGCTCTTCCAGGGCTCCTACACGCGCGGCCACGAGACAGACAACCAGGGCACAGCTGATATCTACGGTAGCTCGCGCACCGAGCCCAACCCTATGGACTTCGTCCGCAACAACCTGCTCTTCAAGTTCCGTCACAAGCTCGAGGGTGGTCACACCGTCGGTCTGACCGCGGAGCGGTACGACTACACGAGCGACAGCAATCTCAAGACGCTGCAGTCTTCCACGTTCACCACGACTACTGCCGCTTCCACCTTCCGCCCGGATGCCTATTTCGGCTGGGATGACGTCCGGCGCGAGCGTGTGTCCCTCGATTACTTCTACGAGGCGCCTTCCACCGATACGCTCGTACAGGCGGCAAGCCTGCGTCTTTACTGGCAGCAACTGAGCAAGGATGCCGGGTCCTTCGGTCTGCGCAACAGTGGCGCGCAGTATCTCCGCGCCAACTCGGCAGAGGAACAGGATTTCGGGGTGATCGGCTCGCTGGTCTCCGAATTCGACACCGGCGCGCTTAGCCATCAATTGCGGTTGCGCGGCAATGCCACCAACTTCGAAACGCACCAGTTCATCTCGGCCTTCCCGGCCTCGGCGACGGTGGTCTCGCAGTCCGATGCACCCGATGTCGATGGCGTGACGCTGGGCTTCTCGATCGAGGATCAGATCACTTTCGGCGACAGCGGCTTCTCGCTCACACCGGGCATCCGCTTCGACTTCCACGATTATGAGCCGCAGGATTCGGCCGCCTATCGTGGCAATACCGGCTACAACGCCTTCGGCCTTCCGAAATCCTTCAGTGACAGCAACTTCTCTCCGAAGCTTCTGGCCGAATATCAGCTGAACGAAAGCGTGGGCGTCTTTGCCCAATGGGCAATGGCCTATCGCGCGCCCACCGTCGATGAGCTCTATGGCAACTTCACGAACACGCTGGGCGGCTATGCCAGCATCGGCAACCCCAATCTTGAGGCCGAAACGGGGCATGGCTTCGAAGTGGGTGCCAAGTGGAACACGGGTGATTTCAATGGCAGCGTGACGCTGTTCCACAATATGTACGACAACTTCATCAACAACTTGACACGCGTTGGCGTGTCGCCACAGCCAGCAAGTCTCTTCACCTACGAAAACGTTCGTGATGTCCGCATTTCCGGTGCCGAGATCAAGGCCCGCAAGGATTTTGCCAGCGGCTTCTTCGCCGAAGGCTCTCTGGCCGTTGCCTATGGCGAATACGGTGACACCAATGCGCGGTTGCGCAGTGTGGCTCCGCTCAAGGCGATCCTTGGCCTTGGCTATCAGCAGGAAACCTGGGGAACGCAGCTGACTGGCATCTTCTCCGCTGCCATGCCGGATGACAACGTCGCCAACACGTTCGATGCCCCCGGTTATGGCGTCTTCAACGTGTCCGGCTGGTGGGAACCCGAGGCTGCGAAGGGGCTGCGCATCCAGGCTGGCGTCTACAACATCTTCGACAAGACCTATTGGAACGCCGTCGGCGTGGAATCGGTCAACCCGAATGCGGCGAGCTCGGCCAACCAGCCCACGGCTTTCTATTCTGAGGCCGGAACGACCTTCAAAATCTCGCTCACCCAGAAGTTCTGATCAGAGCAGGATCGATCGAAAGGCGGCGCAGCGATGCGCCGCCTTTTTGAATGTCATCACCGGCAATAGCGAAATCCGCTTTTCCGCTTGATGACGTCGAGATGCATGTGGTCCTGGTGGGTGGCGTCGCTGCCGGGGGAGAGCACCGTGGTGAAGTAGAGGCAGGCGATGGCGTTGAAGGCGCGCTGGAAGGCAGCCTCGACCGTGCCGTCATCCTGCTTCGCGATCATGACAGGCTCCTCTTCGTTGCCGAAGCGAAAGGCTGCAATGTCGATGGCGTTGCCATAGGCGTGCTCCGACACCTTGCCAGTCTCCTGGCTATTCCTGTTGCGGCAGACATAGCCGGAGGCGTGACGGATGGCGGTAAGCTTCGGCTTGTCGGGGAAGGCGGCCTCTGCCGCCGGTTTCAACATGTCGCGTGTCATGCGGGCCAGTTGCAATGCCGTCTCGCACCGAAAGGTCGCCTCCGGCTCCAGCGCGACGTCCGGGAGCAGCTTGGTCAGCGTGATCGGGGACGCAATGCCGCAGCCATCAGCGTCATCGATGGCTTTGTCCGTCTCGAAGCGCGCGCCGATCGCCTTGAGATCGGCGAGGCAGGCGGCAAGAGCCTTCGGGTCTTCGACCGGCGGCGGCGGATCAAGGGGAGCGGCTTTCTGCTCGTCGCCATCCGGCTCGGACTCGTCATTTGTCTTGTCCTTTGCTGCCTCCGTTTCCGCAGGCCTCGACGGTTCTGTGCCTTCCTCTGCATCAGCCGCGGTCTCGGGCTTGCTCTGCGGTGTAGGAGCCTCCAGCGGCGCGGTCGTCTGGGCGCCGTCGTTCGCTTTCGCCTCTGCGTCTGGTGCCGGCGTTGCCACCTCCGGTCTCATTTGCGGCAGGGGGCCGCGCGAGGGCAGTGTAAGGCCTGTCACGATCGGCCAGGCAAGCAGGAGACCGACCAGTGTCGGCGTTCTCGTCTTCGTCATCTCGTCTCCCTGTTCCCCAGTCCCCGGGTCAAAAAGGCGCGAGCCGTCGAAAAGTTCATCAACTGAGCCCAGCAAAACGCCCTTGCTAAGGCCGCGGCTCCACGATATTCGTTGGCCCATGAAGATCGTTTCAAAGACCTTTGCTTGGTGGTGGGCACGCTAACGCGGCCTTGACCAGTCATGTCTTCAGACGATTGACCCCAAAGCCGCCCGGAAACTTTCCTGAGGCGGCTTTTTCGTGTTCAAGGCCTCAGGAGACGGGCCTCGAAGAGTGGAGAAGGACAGATATGTCGACGATTTTGCAGGAAGACGGCTCGGAAGCCTATCAGACGCGCGGCGGCGTGACCGTCACGCGCAGGCGCCGGCCGACGCCCTATGGCGATGCCATCTCCACCTATGTCGACAAGCTCGACGAACGCCGTGGTGCCGTGTTCTCGTCGAACTACGAATATCCGGGCCGGTACACCCGCTGGGATACGGCGATCGTCGATCCGCCGCTCGGCATTTCCTCCTTCGGTCGCAAGGTCTGGATCGAAGCCTATAACGGCCGCGGCGAAGCGTTGCTGTCGATGATCGCCGACGCTCTGGCCTCCGTTGACGATCTGGCGCTGGGCGCCCGCACCGCGACCCGGCTGGATCTCGACGTCAAGCTGCCGTCACGCGTCTTCACCGAGGAAGAGCGCTCGAAGATGCCGACGGTTTTCACCGTGCTGCGCGCCATCACGGCGCTTTTCTATTCGGAAGAAGACGCGGCCATCGGCCTTTTCGGTGCCTTCGGTTACGATCTCGCCTTCCAGTTCGACGCCATCGACCTGAAGCTCACCCGCCCCGACGATCAGCGCGACATGGTGCTCTTCCTGCCGGATGAGATCCTCGTCGTCGACCACTATTCCGCCAAGGCCTGGATCGACCGCTACGACTTCACCAAGGGTGATGTCACGACCGTCGGTCAGTCGGAAGAGATCGCGCCCGAGCCCTTTCAGCACACCGACACGATCCCGCCGCGTGGCGATCATCGTCCCGGCGAATATGCCGAACTGGTGACCAAGGCCAAGGAAAGCTTCCGCAAGGGTGACCTGTTCGAGGTGGTGCCTGGCCAGAAGTTCATGGAACGCTGCGATAGCAAGCCGTCGCAGATCTCCAAGCGGCTGAAGGAAATCAATCCGTCGCCCTATTCCTTCTTCATCAATCTCGGCCATCAGGAATATCTCGTCGGCGCTTCGCCGGAAATGTTCGTGCGCGTCAATGGTCGCCGCATCGAGACCTGCCCGATCTCCGGCACAATCCGCCGCGGCGCCGACCCGATCGAGGATTCGGCGCAGATCCTGAAGCTCCTCAACTCCAAGAAGGATGAGAGCGAGCTCACCATGTGCTCGGACGTCGACCGCAACGACAAGTCCCGCGTCTGCGAGCCGGGCTCCGTCAAGGTGATCGGTCGCCGCCAGATCGAGATGTATTCGCGCCTCATCCACACGGTGGACCATATCGAGGGGCGGCTCCGCGACGGCATGGACGCCTTCGACGGGTTCCTCAGCCACGCCTGGGCCGTCACCGTGACCGGTGCACCGAAACTGTGGGCCATGCGCTTCATCGAGAAGCACGAGAAGAGCCCGCGCGCGTGGTATGGTGGTGCCATCGGTATGGTCGGCTTCAACGGCGACATGAACACGGGGCTGACGCTCCGCACCGTGCGCATCAAGGATGGTATTGCCGAAGTGCGTGCCGGTGCAACGCTTCTAAACGACAGCGACCCGCAGGAAGAAGAAGCCGAAACCGAACTGAAGGCCTCCGCCATGATTGCAGCCATTCGTGATGCCAAGAGCGGCAATGATGCTTCCTCCAAGCGCGGCGTGGCCCGGGTGGGCGAGGGGGTCAATATCCTGCTTGTCGACCACGAAGATTCATTCGTCCACACGTTGGCCAACTACTTCCGCCAGACGGGCGCGACCGTGAATACGGTGCGCACGCCGGTGCCGGAAGAGATCTTCGACAGCCTGAAGCCCGATCTCGTCGTGCTCTCGCCGGGGCCCGGCTCGCCGGCTGATTTCGACTGCAAGGCGACGATCAAGAAAGCGCGGGCGCGGAACCTGCCGATCTTTGGCGTCTGCCTCGGTCTCCAGGCGCTCGCCGAAGCCTATGGCGGGGAATTGCGCCAGCTTGCGGTTCCCATGCATGGCAAGCCGTCACGCATCCGCGTGCTCGAACCCGGCCTCGTCTTCTCAGGGCTCGGCAAGGAGGTGACGGTCGGTCGCTACCACTCGATCTTCGCGGATCCGGCAACGCTTCCGCGTGAGTTCATGATCACGGCCGAAAGCGAAGACGGCACGATCATGGGTATCGAACACGCGAAGGAACCGGTCGCTGCCGTCCAGTTCCACCCGGAATCGATCATGACACTCGGCGGCGACGCCGGCATGCGCATGATCGAGAATGTCGTGGCGCATCTGGCGAAGCGGGCGAAGGTGCAGGCGGCTTGAGGGAATAGGCGGGGCGCTTCGATGAGCACGCGCCCCGTTTCCGGGCTATCGTTGCGATGAGACGCGCAGTGGAAGAAGTCCTCAACCGGAGACTTGGAAACACCCGTTCTATCTGGCGCTTAGCAACCGAACAGGCCTTGTTTGGTGAGGGTGGATGGTTGTATTGAGCGCTGTAGTTCTATTTTTAGGTGGGTGCTTGTATAGATGCGTTTTTTCAGACTTTCGATCAGTGCGGCTTTTCTGCTTGTTTCCATTTCTTCCTTGCACGCAGCAATTCTAGACGAATTCAAGTCGGCCAAGATGGAGCATTACGGCGTCACTGATGGCGCTCTTGTCGTGCCAGAGATTACCAAGCTGCGTCATGAGCAGCTTATGCAGCACATTGGCGGACGCTGGATCTATCTGAGTGATATCGACATGACCAATGACGCGGTGTCGAAAAAATGCGCCGAAAAACCTGTGACGATCGAGGTTTTGGATGATTACTCTTTTTCCTTAACTTCCGGCTTGTTCACTCGGAGATATGTTCAGAGAGCCGGTTTGAGCTATTGGACGTTTTCTGACTACGTCGCGCAAATTGAACAATTTAAACAGATCTCTCCGGACGGACATTCGAGGCTTGTGCCTCCCGTACTTAAAAATGCCGTAGAGATTTCCACGATAGTCATGCAATCCGAAAACGTGATCTTGACACTATTCGATGCAGGGTTCCCTGAGCTTTTGGGTCGGTGCCTACCGACAAAGCAGTAAAGTGACCTCGGCGAGTTGGCGATTTTGTTTCAGGTTCAGGAATGTGAGCCTCACGCGGCTCTCGGCTCGATCCGCTTCAATTCGTCCTCGATCTCGCGCCGCCGTTGCATGAGGTCGTAATCTGCTTGCAGTCCGAGGAAGAAACCTTCGGAAACGCCGAAATAGCGCGCCAGCCGTAGATCCGTGTCTGCGGTCAGCGAACGCTTGCCGAGCACAATTTCGTTGATGCGGCGAGGGGGCACGTTCACGGCGCGCGCCAGGGCGTTCTGGCTCAACACCATCGGCTTCAGGAAATCCTCAAGCAGGATGTCCCCCGGACTTGGGTTGGGCAAAAGGTCAGTCATGATAGTCGACGATCCCGACATCGCTTGGTCCTCCGCCATTCCAGGTGAAGCGAATGCGCCATTGGTCGTTGAGCCGGATGCTGTGCTGGCCGAGCTGATTGCCTTTCAACGCTTCCAGCCGGTTTCCTGGCGGCACGCGGAGGTTGTTCAGGTTCCGTGCACTGTTCATCAGGCGCAGTTTCCTGAGCGCCACAGCCTGTATGTCCGGCGGAAGTTTTCGGCTTCGCTGACCGGATGCGTTCAGTCTCGGCATCCGCGAACTCTGGATCATAATCCACCAAAACGCAGCGCGTTATGGCCTGCAAGGAGGGCATTGGCCCATGCCTTCACCCGTCCTTCTCGAATAATGATAAAAACTCTCAAGATTTTTTCTTCCCCCTGAAAAATCCTGCTGACCCGATCGTTTTTCCTTTGGCAGCCTGCGTCTGAGCCGGTGGTCTCCATGCTCATGGTCCCGTCGTTGGACGGCTTCGATGAGCGTTGAACCCGGTGAAGCGGCCGCATGCGCGCGCAGCCTCGGTTCGAGGGACTGCGCTTTGCGGCAAGGCTCGGACGCTGCTGATCGTGTTTTGGTAACAGGGGACTTTTTATGCACATGTCGAGGGGAACTCACACGCGAAGCCTGAAGGCGAGCAGGCGGAGCATTGTTGCAGGCGTTTCGCTTCTGGCGATCTCGGTCGTTTCGGCGCATGGCCAGGATGCGACCAGCGAAGACGGCGCTAACGAGAACGGTGATACGAGGCTTGCGCCGATCGTGGTGACGACGACGGCCGAAGGCCAGCCGCCAGCCACGGGAACGGTCGGCCAGCCGCCGGAAGCCTATGCCGGCAATCAGGTGGCCAAGGGGGCGCGCCTCGGTTCGCTCGGCAATCGTTCCATCATGGAAACGCCGTTCAGCATCACGGCCTATACGGCAAAGCTGATCCGCGACCAGCAGGCGCGCACGGTCGCCGACATCACGCTCAACGACCCCTCCGTGCGCTCGGATGCGCCTGCGTTCAGCGAACGCGATTCCTTCTTCATCCGTGGCTTCTCGGTGGTCAATCTGGACGTGCTCTATGACGGGCTGCCCTATATCGCCAATCCGCGTCGAAGCTACCTTGAAGGCATCGAGCGGGTCGAGGTTCTCAAGGGACCGACCGCCTTCGTCAATGGCGGTATCGGCCGTGTCGGCGGTACCGTCAATCTCATCCCCAAGCGCGCCAGCGACGAGCCGCTGACCCGCCTGACGACAACCTATATCAGCGACGGGCAGTTCTGGAACCATCTCGATGTCGGTCGCCGCTATGGACCGGCCGGCGAATGGGGCATTCGCGCCAACGGGTCCTACCGCTTTGGCGATACCGCCATGGATGATAACGAGATCAAGGTCGGCGTTGCTTCGCTCGGTCTCGACTACGAGGGCGAAGACGTGCGCGCCTCGCTCGATCTCAGCCATTCCGACCAGCAGATCGATGCACCGACATCGCTCTTCAATGCGGCAGCCTCCGGCATTGCGATCCCGGATGCTCCCGATGGCCGCATCAACACGGCGAGCCCGTTTGAATATCACGACAGCACCCACAGCATGGCGGCTGCCCGTGTCGAATATGATCTGCTCGACAACACGACGCTTTATGCTGCCGTGGGCGCCAGCCGCTATCGCGAGGACTTCCTCACTTCGTCCTACACGATCAACAACGTGAACGGCAACGCAACCTCGGAACTCGCGATCCAGCCGCAGCAGATCGATGGCTATTCCGGGGAAATCGGCATCCGTTCCGAATTCGAGACAGGCCCGGTCAACCACAAGGTCAATCTCTCGGTGCAGAAGAGCCTCAACGAGAACTACCGTGGCGGCTTTGCGCCCGGTGCACTCGGGCTGCCCGGGTCCTATTCGACCAATATCTACAATCCGAGCTACCTGCCCGGTAGCGCCGTGAGCAGTCTCAATCTGCCGACATCGGACAACCTGCCGCTGTTTGCGGACCTCTTGTCCACCAGCGTCGCGTTTTCGGACACACTTGGTTTCTTCGACGAACGTCTCGAGGTCACGCTCGGTGGCCGCTATCAGGAAATGCGCCAGAGGGGCTTCAACACCCGGCCCGATCGCGGGACGGTCGGCGTGCAGAACTACTATTATGACGAGGCCCGTTTCAGCCCGGCCGTTGCCGCCAATCTGCGCCTGATGGACGGCCTCTCGCTCTATGCCAACTATGTCGAGGCGCTGACGGAAGGGGCGATTGCCCCGGCCACCGCTGCCAATGCCAACGAGGTGTTCCAGCCCTTCGTTAACGAGCAGAAGGAGATCGGCTTCAAATACGATCTCGGCAGTGTTGCGTTTACCGCCGCCCTGTTCGAAATCCGACAGGCGAGCGGCTATACTACGGCCGCCACAAACATCTATTCGGTTGACGGTCTGCAGGTAAACCGTGGTGTCGAACTCTCCGCTTTCGGTGAGCCGATCGACGGCTTGCGGCTCCTCGGCGGTGTCACCTTCCTGGATGCGGAGTTGGCACGAACCCGCAATGGCGCCTTCGACGGCAAGGATGCGCCGGGTGTACCGAAGACGATGGTCAGCCTTTACGGCGAGTATGACCTGCCATCGATCGAGAACCTGACGCTCACCGGTCGCCTCGTCTACAGTGGCAGTACCTTCTACGACCAGGCCAACACGCAGAAGGTCGATGGCTGGACCCGCGTCGATCTCGGTGCGCGCTACAAGTTCGAACGTGAGAACGGCAAGCCGATTGAAATCCGGGCGAATGTCGAGAACGTCTTCAACGAGAACTACTGGGCATCGTCCGCGCGTGGTTTCCTCGCGGCCGGCGCACCCCGGACATTCATGCTCTCCGCCTCCTTCGATTTCTGAATATCAAGAGCAACTGACGATTTGATTGGCCGCGCCCTTCACGGTGCGGCCTTTCGGTCCTGTGCAGAGAGCATCTCTTGCCTTGACCTTTCCTCAACCCTTCGGCATTACGCTCACACTTCAACGAACCGCCCGCTTTGCCGGGCGGTTTTGTCGTTTTTGGAATTGCGTCTGCAATTCACTCGCATCTGCAGGGAAAAGGCCATGGTGGCTGACAACAACACCTTCGTTCGGCGGCTCGCGCTCTTCGGCATTCCGCTCGCCTTCGGGGTCATGGGGCTGAAGCTTTGCGCCTGGTGGGTGACGGGTTCGGTCGCGCTGCTGTCCGATGCGCTGGAATCGACCGTCAACGTGATTGCCGCCTTCCTTGCCTATTTCGTCATCCGCTATGCGCAGAAGCCGGCGGATGACGATCATCCCTATGGCCACCACAAGGCGGAATATCTCTCGGCCGTTCTCGAGGGCGTGCTGATCGTGGTCGCAGCACTGCTCATCATCCGCGAGGCGATTCCGGCCCTTCAGAACCCGACCTTGCCCGATGCTCCCTTCCTTGGGCTTGCCATCAATGGCCTCGCAGCGGTCATCAATGCGGCCTGGGCAACGCTCCTGATCCGCGTCGGCCGGAGCCATCGTTCGCCGGCGCTGTCGGCCGATGGCCAGCACATCATGTCGGACGTTGTCACCTCCGTCGGGGTGATCATCGGTCTCCTGCTCGTGCTGGCGACCGGCTATGCGATCCTTGATCCGGTGCTCGCGATCCTTGTTGCGCTCAACATCATCTGGCAGGGCTGGAAGGTGATCGCGCAATCCGTCGCCGGGCTGATGGATGTCGCCGTCTCTACGGAGGAAGCCGAGGCGATCCGGCAGGCGATCAAGGAGAATTCGGAAGGGTCGCTGGGCGTCCATTACCTGCGCTCGCGCCGGGCAGGGGCTGCAACCTTCGTCGCCTTCGATCTGGTCGTGCCCTCGAAGATGAGCGTGCGAGACGCCCATGTGATCTGTGACCGGCTGGAAATGGCCGTGCATAAGGCCGTGCCCGGCACGCGCGTTACCATTCACGTTGAACCCGAAAACGAGATGGCGCATGGCGCCGGCATCGAACTCGGGCGCTAAATTCAAAGGATCCTATCATGAGCAAGACCGATACTTCAGGGCTGACCCAGCTCGGCCAGAGCGTCGATGCGCCGACCAGCCCCGAGACTGCCGTTCTCGAGCGCGTGCCGAACGGCAATGCCGGCACTGACTATGTCGTGCGCTTCACAGCACCCGAATTCACCTCGCTCTGCCCGATGACCGGCCAGCCGGATTTCGCCCATATCGTCATCGACTACATTCCCGGCGACTGGCTGGTGGAATCGAAGTCGCTGAAGCTCTTCCTCTTCGCCTTCCGCAATCACGGCGCCTTCCACGAGGATTGCTCGGTCTATATCGCCAAGCGCATCGTCGAACTTCTGGATCCCAAGTGGCTGCGGATCGGTGCATACTGGTATCCGCGCGGCGGCATCCCGATCGATGTCTTCTGGCAGACCGGCGAGCCGCCAAAAGGCGTCTGGCTCCCCGAACAGGGCGTCGCCACCTATCGCGGACGCGGTTGATCTCAAACGCTTCGGGTGACTTCCCGCGCCCGAAGCGCTAGCCTCCGGCCCGTTGCATCCGGATCGGAGGCCCTTCATGCCACAGTTTCTTGCCGTCTATACGATGAAGCACGAGGACTTCGCGCGCTTCCGTAACCTGCCCAAGGCGGAGCAGGATGCGATCGATGCCGAGGGCATTCCGAACTGGATGGCCTGGGAGGAGCGCAACGCTGCCGCCATCGTCAATCGAGGCGGCATGGTTGGCAAGACCACGCGCGTCACCAAGGATGGCATAGCCCCGGCGAAAAATGGGATCTGCGGCTATCTGATTGTCGAAGCGGAAACGGCAGAGGCGGCAGCCCTGCTTTTCGAAGACCATCCGCATATCACCGTTTTTCCCGGTGATGGCGTCGATATCATGCCCTTCGTTACCGATCCGCCGGACTGAGGTCAGCGTCTGCGTCATATCTCTCAGTACAAACAAAACCGGCGGCCAGGAACCGCCTGTTGCATCTTCGGATAGGGCTTGATCAGCCGAAGGCGATCAGAGCGTCGCCTGAGGTTGTCATCAGGCCAATCCATCTTATGACCATGGGGCCGAGGCGGCTTACGCAGAGGCCAAGCGCGATGCCTGTAATATGCGGTGCTGCGGCGGCAATCAGGAACCCGATGCTGAGAGGAGGTCGCCGACGCGCAGATGCCGACGACGGCGGCTAGGGCTGCGACCGACAGGCAGCGTGTGGCTGCGGCGAGGAGGAGGTCGAGACCGTTGACCGAGGCGAGGATCGCCAGCATCGACACGAAGCGTGGGAGGGAGATGCAGACCACCAAGGACCCGTTTTCGCACGGATCGATGCGGGCAAAGGCTGGGGCTGCGGTCAGCCTGGACAAGGCGGCGCCGCAAGTGCAAGGCGCTTCAACCTGTCCGTGTCTCTTTCCTGATTCGACCAAAGCGTCCGGTATTCGCGTCCCCCGATCGTTACTTTTCAATGATGAGAAACGTCAGCGCAAGCCGTTCTCCGTCGTCCACGGAAACACGGAGCAAATCTATGTCGAATAGCGGAGGTCGCAAACCAAATCTCGATGATCGCAACCGCCTTTTCCCTGTCATCGAGGGTGGCATCTCCGAAGGTGACTGAGGTCGCCGACGGCACGAAGTAAACAGTGACAGTTACTTAAAATCAGATCGGCTGCGGTCACGCCGGAGGCCTCTTGTGTCCGAAATTCCCGACTTGCGCCACGCCACGGATGAGCCGTTTTGCCGAAGTAATGGTGGCTATCGCAACCAATGATAATCAAACATCTGATTCGGAACTCATTTTTGAGTTCCGCCAGTGTCATTAATCATCATTAATTTTGTGTTAGTAAAGTATTGACCATGGCAACTAAGGTGTGGTTCTATTCCTTTCAGCCGTTCTGCGTATGATTGCAAGAATTGCGCTGCACATATAAAAATAACTCAATATATATTGTGGCGTTTGCAACGAATTTGGCGCGACCGGCGCTCGTTCTGTGTCGTCAGGGTTGGTGTTTTATTGTCTCTGCCGGCGCGCGGGGACTCTTAAAAAATGAAAATATACATGTAGATTCTCCGGAATAGTCTGGAGAGTGGAAAGCTCTGTCGTCTTGTGCTGCCTAATCTCTGTCTGAGGTGGATGAGTACAGATTGAAATCGGGGCGATAAGTTAAAACAGAGGAGAGAGACTATGAAAACTATTCTTGCAACTTCGGTCATTGTGTTGATGGCTACTTCTGCGATGGCGGGTGGCCCGAAGTGGCCGAAGCCACATAATCCGCCGGTCCCGGCGCCTGAGGTGAACATGCTTCAGGTCTTCAATGGCATCCAGTCTGCGTTGAACAAGATCGAAGGCGGGAAAGACGTCAGCGGCGTGGAGCAGGAAGCCTTGAACGCTGCCAACCTGATCAACCTCCCGGACGAAGAACTCGACGTGGTAACCCAGGTTGCGGCTGGCGCGCAGCTTGCTGCCAACTACGTGAACTTCTCCAAGGATCTGTCCGAAGTCACGCAGTCGGCGACGAACGTCTTGAACTCGCTCACCGTCGATTCCGTGACGGGTTCGATCACACAGACGACGACGGCCGGCCAGTCCGCGTTGAATGCGGTTGAGGGTGTCGGCTCCTACAGCTGGAAGCATGGGAAGTATGGCGGCTATGGCAGCGATGACATCAATGACGTCACGCAGACAGCTCTCAATGCGGCGAACCTGGTCTCGCTCGGCAGCGTCAGTGAAGATCTGAACATCGTTCAGACCTTCACAACTGGCCAGCTTGCTGCGAACTACGTCGGTGCGCTCGACAACGTATCGAAGGTCACGCAGAGCGCGACGAACGTCGCCAACTCTATCGGTGCAATCACCGCGGGTGAGTGACTTGTTTGGATGGGGGCGAGTGTCGACTCGCCCCCATTTTCTTCCAACAGATGTCTGAGGGGTTCCGGTTCATGACGAGCCGGGATGCGTGTTGTCATGTTCCGGAGTTTGCGAGTTTCCCTCGCAGTTGCCTGTGGGGTCGCCATTGTGGTGCCCGGCTTTCCGGCCGCGGAACCTCTCGAACTGGTCGCGTCTGATGAGGCCGTGCGCTCTACCCAGATCATGCAGCGTTTCGCTAGTCAGCAGGATGCGACGCAGGTGTTGAACTGGAGCGCACCATCGTCGGCAGTTGGAGTTCGGCAGATAGCCAGCAATGCGGGCAATCTCGTCGATATCAATGATAGGGCGCTGAAAAGCGTGCGTCAGGATTTCGACGGAAAACAGCTTTCGCTGAATGAAATCGTGCTGAACACCATTGCTGCCCTGGAGTCGATCGAGCAGGATTCCTCCAATGTCGGCAATGCTGTGATCGGCGGCGATATCGGCAATGTCGAGCAATACTTCGCTGATGGTTCTGTGCAGCACGCGATAAACCATCTTGTCCTGCCTGACTTGCCGAACACAGTGCGACAGGTCGGCCTCAACACCATGAATTTGGTCTATTCCGAGCAGTCGGTGGCGCTGAGCTCGCAGAATTTCACCAAGCAGGCCGAACAGTTTGTCGACAACAGACTCAACGTCACCGGGGTCGGGGCCGGCGGGGCGATTGTCCAGGAGGGTACCAATCTCGGCAACATCATCATCGCGCGCAATGTCGATGAGGTCGTGCGCGATTTCTCCGGCGATCAGGTCATCAACAATGTGGTGACGCTACAAAATGGGGCGCGTTGGGGATCGATCAGTCAGAACGGCATCAATATTGCGAACTACATCGAAGCGGAGAGCATCGGCTATCTCCGCCAGACATCCAGCAATGGACAGCAGATGGTCAACAACCGGGTCGAGCAGGTCACGCTCGACGGTCTGACGCAGACGATCACTTCGCCGAACATCACTCAGAATTCGAACAACTATGTCAACGTGATCGTCCTGAAGAAAACGCTACCGGACGGCACGTCACAAGTGGTCGATGTGCTGCAGTCTGCCGAGTATGGTCAGACCGTCCAGGGCGCAAACGCCGGCGCCGTGTCCCAGACCGGCAATGCGGTCGTGATCGAGCGCTGATCGCACGACTGCTGCCTGTTCAGGTGGTGATCTTCTGTTTCAGTACTGTCAATAATCTGCGCAGGCCGGATCCTGGCACCATTGCGGGAAGTCGATCCATGGTGCGTCAGGCCATTGTGCCGGCTTCGTCTCCATGTAAGACGCGGCCGCGCGAAGGTAGTTGTCTTGCGCTTTCACCAGTTTTGTCGAACAAACATAGGCGGCGTGCTGTTTTATCAGCTTGCCGATGCTGTCCTTCGAGCGTTGATCCACGGTATTCGGCACCGGCTGGTTCAAGGTTGCGAAGTAGGCGTCAATGCTGCTCGTTACGCTCATCGGCGAACCCCGGACATAGGATTCGCATGTCGCGCCGGTTCGCTTCAGTTCCACCATGGCACGCACCATGTTCTCGACAGCGGTTGTCTCGGACGCGGCCGGTGTCGCGCCAAGGCCTAATGCAAGTGTAAAATACGCAAAAATACGCATCGTAGTCGCCTATACAATCGCTCTTCGCTTAAAGAATTTTTGCTTCATTCATCTTCTATTGTCCAGCGTCGTAATATGCGCACCTGTTGTTGTTTCAAGGTGTTGTCTTTCAGCAACGAATCCGCGGCGACTTTTCTGCTCTCTTGTTTTGTGTGTAGATTTCCGCTGTGTCTCGATGGCTTTAGTGCTATCCAACCCCTAGTAATTGGGTGGAAAGAGATGCGTAAACTATAAAGTTATGGGGGTATTATGATCAATTCTCCGCATGTCGCCTGGCTTGTTGCGTTGGGTCTCGTCAGCCCTGCGGCTGCTGTCGCGAATGGCCTCGGTGAGGATCGTCCCTATCAGTTTCGCACACCCAACGAGCGCCAGGTCCTTCTCAACCTCGAGCGTACCCGCCTCGAACTGCAGGGCAAGTTCCCGGCGACTGGCGTCGGATCGTCGGCCGGTCTTGGGACCCAGCAGACCGGCAATGCCACGACCATCACGATCAATGGCTCGGGAAATACAGTGACTGTCGATCAGGACAATTCCGGTGATCAAACGATCACCCAGACCGACAGCAACAATTCCATCCTGAACAATTGAGGCTTGGGGCATGACTTCTGGTAAAATCCGCAGTCTCTTGCTCGCCCCCGTCCTGTTGCTCGCCGCATGCCAGTCGCAGACGGCCGAGAAGGCCCCAAAGGAACCTTTCCTTGGGCCAGTGCCGATTGCCACGCGTACGCCGGTCGACGCAGCGCTTGAATGCCTGAGCAAGACGCCCGAGGTTCAGCGCTACCCGCGCATGTTTGCCGTCCACGTCATCACCGACCAGACTGGCCGCTATTCGTCCGAAGAAGCAGGCAACTACCTGCCGCGCGACAGCGCCGGAATGATGGTCTCGCTGCTGCAGAAGGCTGGGGTAAAACAGGTCAATCGGTCAAACACGGCTGTTTCCGAATGGGAGATCGCCCGCGCCCGTGAGCAGATCCTGGGCGACGGCGGCAATGTGGTTGTCGGCGACGAGAGCCTACCGTTCCGCCCCCTCGTCAAGGGTGCGCTACGCGGCTCCGACTATGTCATCGATGGTGTGATCACGCAGCTCGACTTCAACACCTATTCCAGCGGCCTCGAGGCAACCGTGGGGGGCGGCGGCGGTGGCGCCCGTCGGTTTGCCGTGACAGCGGCCGTCGACATCCGGGTGACGGACACCAAGTCGACACGCATCGTCAAGGCCAAATCCTATTCGAAGCAGGCCGTCGGACGCGAAGTCTTCGCCTCCGTCTTCCGCTTCTTCTCCGACGAACTGTTCGACATCAAGATTGGCACGAAGTCGCAGGAAGGCTTGCAGGCCGCGGTTCGCTGGACACTCGCCGATGCAACCTATGATCTCGTCAAGGAATTGACCGGGCACAAGGGCGCCTGCGACGTCTATCTGCCCAAGGCGTCCCAGGACGATCGGGCCGAGACCGCAGTGGTCGCCTCGACCAATTGAGCTCGGGCTGACGGCAGCTGGTGTGGCGCAGTCCGTAGCGTCTTCCTTCATCCTTGAACGGGTCTGGGCGTCGCTTGTTTTCGCTCACGTTTTCCGTTCAATCCGTTGAAGGCGCTGCTGCTGGGTCACTTTTACACGCCCAGTACTTCTGCGCAGCGCGACAGGCTGAAGCCATCGCCGTCGGTGTCGTTGCTGGCACGGATGCTGGTGATTGCGCCTGCAGTATCGCTATTGATCTGCAACTCACAGAAGAGCTGCTGATATTGCGGCGGCGTGATCATCTCGGGTTCCCAGAAGGGATCACGGGTTATGACGCGTGTCTGGGTCACGACCGTCTGGCCGGATCCGTCGGTGCGGGTTTCCGTGCGCACGATGGTGCGGTCCGGTTCCGGGCTCGAATACGTCGGCGGGATGTAGCGTGTCTTGTCGCCGCCGCGCCATGTGTAGATCTTGCCGGATGACAGCGGATATTCACTCTCCGGTGGACCATAGGCTGCAAAGAAACGCTCGACAGGCTGGCCTATCCAGCGCGACTGCAGGGCGCGGTTGGCATCCTCCGTCGTCGTGCAGCCGGCAAGCAGCGAAAGCGGCAGAAGAAAAGTGGCGATCAGGTCTCGGGCAAGGCGCATGACTGTTCTCGCAAGACGGGCGTTTGCTCACTTTTTCATTCGTACTGCGTCGGGTGCATAGCCCGCAAGATGGTGAGGTGGTCTGTCGGATCTAATCTCCGGTCCAATCCTGGTCTTGTCGACCGATGGGACTGGACCGATTGCGCGTTCCATGGCTCCCTGTCCTTGGAGGCATAGGGTGAGAGGCGCAATTCGATGATGACACTGCATTACAGTCGCAATCCCAATCCCCGGCTTGCTGTGGCTGTTGCCCGCCATCTAAGCGCGCCGGTCGAGTTCGTTTTTGCCGCGCCTTTCGCCCCCGGTCAGGCGGAGCGCTACCGGTCGCTCAATCCCAGCCTCTCGATTCCGATCCTCGAAGAGGAGGGGAGGCGCAGCCTGTGGGAGGCCGATGCGATCGCCTGCCGGCTGTCACGGCTTACCGGAACAGGCTTCTGGCGGACGGATGACGACGAGCCGGACATGATCCGCTGGCTGAGCTGGGGCAAGGCGAATTTCGTCCGCGCCTGCGACATGGTGCATTTCGAATATGGGACCAAACAACGTTACGGGATCGGCCCTGTCGATGCAGCAAGGGTAGAGGAGGGGCTCAAGACCTTTCGACAGTCGGCCGGCATTCTGGAGCTCGAACTTGAGGCGCGGCCCTTCCTGCTCGAGAGCGGCCTTTCCTATGCGGATTTTCGCATGGCGAGCTTCCTGCCCTTCAACGACGTTGCGGGGCTGCCGCTCACGGACTACCCGGCCGTCCTTACCTGGTACCGGCGGCTGGAGGCCCTGGCCGCCTGGGCCGACCCCTTCATGGGCCTGAACGCGCCCCTGCTTCCCCGCGCGCCGCTCGCCTCGGAAAGACCGGTTGCGCCGGGGCTGGAACCCATGGGCTGAGCTGCGGTTCGGCTTGTTTACCCCGACGGTGATCCCATATCTGGATGAAGCCCAACACATGTCCGGCCACAGCCGGCCGAGGAGTGCCTTCTTGTTTTCCTTCGACAATAGCTATGCCCGCCTGCCGCAGAGTTTTCATCGGCCGGCGAGACCGGCCACCGCCCGGGCGCCCGGCCTGATCCGCTTCAATCATGCGCTGGCCGAAGAACTCGGGCTCGATCTTGAGGATGTTAACGAGGCGCGGCTGGCGCAGGTGTTCGGCGGACAGGTGATTCCGGTTGGCGCCGAGCCTCTGGCTCAGGCCTATGCCGGCCATCAGTTCGGCCATTTCAATCCGCAGCTCGGCGATGGGCGCGCGTTGCTGCTCGGCGAAGTCATCGACCGTGCCGGCAGGCGCCGCGACATCCAGCTCAAGGGCTCGGGCCCGACGGCCTTTTCGCGCAATGGCGACGGCATGGCAGCCCTTGGCCCGGTGCTTAGGGAATATATCGTGTCGGAAGCCTTTGCCGCCCTCGGCGTCCCCGCCACCCGGGCGCTCGCCGCCGTTTCGACGGGTGAACGGGTCGTCCGCGAGACCATGCTGCCAGGTGCGGTTTTCACCCGTGTTGCCGCAAGCCATGTCCGCGTGGGAACCTTCCAGTTCTTTGCCGCCCAAGGCGACGAACAGGCGGTTCAGACGCTCGCAGACCACGTGATTGATCGCCATTATCCCGAGGCGCGCGAGACGGAGAGCCCTTATCTCGCGATGCTCACCCAGGTTGCCGAACGTCAGGCGAGGCTGATCGCGCGCTGGCTCTCGATCGGCTTCATTCACGGGGTGATGAACACCGACAACATGGCGATCTCGGGCGAGACCATCGATTTCGGCCCTTGCGCCTTTCTCGATGAGTATGATCCGCGCAAGGTCTTTTCTTCGATCGATCAGCGCGGCCGTTATGCCTATGCCAACCAGCCCGGCATCGGCCAGTGGAATATCGCAAGGCTTGCCGAGTGCCTGCTGCCGCTCCTCGATGCGGATGAGGAGAAGGCGATCGAGGCGGCGAACGGTGTCTTGAAAGCCTTCGGCGACGTCTTCCAGGAGGCGTGGCTTGAACTCTTCAAGGCCAAGCTCGGTCTCACGGGCGAGGACCCGGACGATCGACTGCTGATCACCGAGCTCCTTGAACTGATGCACCAGGGCGAGGCCGATTTCACGCTGACCTTTCGCATCCTGTCGAAGGTCGCCGGCGGGGCGGCCGTCGAAACGTTCACCGACCTCTTCGCCGTGCCGCCACCCGGCCTGTCCGACTGGCTCACCCGTTGGCGGGCCCGCATCGATGATGATCGCACAGCCGCCGAGCGCCAGACAGCGATGGAAGCGGTCAATCCGGCGCTGATCGCCCGCAATCACCGGATCGAGGAGGCCATTGCCGCTGCCGTCTACGGCGATTTCTCCTTCTTCCACCGGCTGGTCGAGGCGCTTGCCAATCCTTACGTGGAGGATCCCGACATCGCTGACCTGCGCGTGCCCCCGACGCCAGACGAGCGGGTCACGCGAACCTTCTGCGGAACCTAAGTTACCCTTCGCGTCGGTGAGTGAGACGCAGCACGGAAAAAAAAAGGCGCCCCTTCCGAGGCGCCTTTTCTATTGACCGACGAATGCGACCGATCAGATTGCCGACGGCTGCAAGGTCATCGAGGTGCCGGTGGCCGCGATGTTCAGGCCGATCTGGCCGGAGATGCTGACGGGCTGCAGGTGGATCGAGCCGGAAGTGCCGCCGAACAGCACATTGGCACCGATGCCGGCCCCGACGGTCGCTTCCGCAGTCGCACCGCCATAAAGGCCGCCGAGCGAGCCCTTGTGGTAACCGGCGGTCGGGGCGAAGACGGCCCAGACCACGCGGCTCTGGGTGGTGAAGCCGAGGTCGACGCCGAACTTCTTGATTGAGCCGGAATAGGTGTCGAGCGGCTCGCCGTCGATCACGGAGGTGAAGGCGCAATCGGCGGTCTTGGCCGAGCCGAGGACATAGCCGAAGCCGCCGCCGATCTGGCAATCCAGGTAGCCGATGCGAACACCGCCGACACGGTCGCTTTCGATGACGACGGGGGCAGGGGCCGCGCCGGTCATGTCTGCGGCGGTGGTGATGCCGGCCGAGGTGAGGACGGGGAGGGCGGCGAGGGTGAGCGTAACGAATTTCTTCATGGGATTTCTCCTTCCATGTTCTGCTGCCCGCGGGGAGGGTGGCCGTTTTCGGCTTCTCGGACAGCGTGGAACAACGCCTATCGGCAAAGATTGATCCAACTGAGGCTGAAGATAGGCGGCAAGGTGGCGATCCACCGGCTTATCGGCCTAAGGAGAACCGGCGCCGCGCCGGGCTTTCCTTGCCGGAACATTTGCGCCGTTCGGCGCTTGTCCCGGACACTCAAGCCGGAGGCCCCCATGACGCTCACCCTTCCCGAACTCGCCAAGAAGATGCAGAAGATCGACTTCTGCATGATGATCACCAAGTCCGAATTCGGCGCCATCGCCAGCCGACCGATGAGCAATAACGGCGATGTCGACTATGACGGCGACAGCTACTTCTTCTCCTATACCGACACCCGCAAGATCCGCGAACTGACGGCCGATCCGACCGTGTCGCTCACATTCACCGCCCCGCCCAGCCTGCTCGGAAAGCCTGGCATCTTCGTCGCCGTCGAAGGTCGCGCCAGCCTTATTGCCGATAAGGCCGTCTTCGAAGCCCATTGGACCAAGGATCTCGATCGCTGGTTCCCCGAGGGCATGGACACACCCGGCATCATCATGATCAAGGTGCATGCCGAGACCATCCAGTATTGGGATGGCGAGGACAATGGCGTGATCCGCGTCTGATTTTCACCTGCGGCAAACACATTAAATGGGCGTCGACTGTTGTCGGCGCCCATTCTCGTTCCCGATGCGACATCCCTTCCGCCCATCGCGCCGCGATCAGACGGATTTTGCGGTGCAAACGGGTCGTGGGTCTCTTGCAGAATGTCGCAGACAGGCTGCAATTGTCTTTGCCCGCCTCTTAAGATCGGTGCCACATCATCCACTCCCAGACATCAGGGTTCACAAGGCTATGGCAGAGTTTCCGACCAAGGCGAAAGTCGTCATCATCGGTCTAGGCGGCATCGTCGGCGCGTCGATCGCCCATCATCTCATCGAGCGCGGTTGGGACGATATCGTCGGCATCGACAAGTCGGGCATTCCGACCGATATCGGCTCAACTGCCCATGCCTCGGACTTCTGTTACACCACGAGCCACGACTATCTCTCGGTCTGGACGACGCAGTATTCCATCGATTTCTTCGAGAAGATGGGCCACTACGCCCGCATCGGCGGTCTCGAAGTCGCCCGTACCGGTGACGACACCTGGATGGAAGAGATCAAGCGCAAGCTCTCATCGGCCCGCGCCTTCGGCACACGCGCGCATTATGTCTCGCCTGCCGAGATCAAGTCGCTCTTTCCGCTGATCGAGGAAGATCAGGTCATGGGCGGCATGTTCGATCCCGACGCCGGCCTCGTCATTCCGCGCTCGCAGACCGTTGCCGGCAAGCTCGTCGATGCGGCTGAAAAGTCCGGCAAACTTCAGATGTTCGGCAATACGCCGGCCCAGTCGCTGATCGTCGAGAATGGTCGCATCAAGGGCGTCGTCACCCATCGCGGTACGATCATGGCCGATCACGTCGTCGTCTGCGCCGGCCTCTGGGGCCGCCTGATTGCCGAAATGGTCGGCGAAGACCTGCCCGTCATGCCGGTCGACCATCCGCTGACCTTCTTCGGTCCGTATAACGAGTTCGAAGGCACCGGCAAGGATATCGGCTATCCGCTGCTGCGCGACCAAGGCAATTCCGCCTATATGCGCGATACCGGCGACCCGAAGACATCAGAGGGCGGCCAGATCGAATGGGGCTATTACGAGCAGCACAATCCGCGCATGTGCCATCCGCGCGAGCTCCTCGAAAAGCACGAGGCACGCCTCTCGCCCTCGCAGCGCGACCTCGACATGGAGCAGATCATCGAGCCGCTCGAGCGCGCCATGGAACTCACCCCGATTCTTGGCGAGCTCGGCTATAACGAGAGCCATTCGTTCAACGGCCTCCTGCAGGTCTCCGCTGCTGGCGGCCCGTCCTGCGGCGAAAGCCAGAAGGTGCGCGGCCTCTGGTACTGCGTCGCCATCTGGGTCAAGGACGGCCCCGGCTACGGCAAGCTGATTGCCGACTGGATGACCGATGGCCGCACTGAGATCGACCACAACTCGATCGATTACGCCCGCTTCTATCCGCACCAGCTGACCGAAGACTTCATCGCCGGCCGCTGCTACGAGGCCGCCCAGAAGATTTACTTCCCGGCGGTCCACACCCGCGAACCCTATGCATCCGGTCGCGGCGCGAAGCGCTCGCCGATGTATGAACGCGAAGTCGAGCTCGGCGGCTATTTTATGGAACTCGGCGGCTGGGAGCGTGCGCATGGCTATGCTGCCAACGAGCACCTTCTTGAAAAGTATGGCGACCGCGTTCCGGTTCGTGAAAACGAATGGGATAACAGACACTTCTGGCGTGTTTCGAATGCCGAACATCTGGCGATGAGCGAGGATTGCGGCATCGTCAATCTTTCTCATTTCCACATGGTCGACATCGAAGGCCCTGATCATGTCGAGCTGCTCGAATGGCTCTGCGCCGCGAAGATCGGCGGTGACGCGAATATCGGCAAGGGCATCTATACCCACTTCCTCGACGACGAGGGCATGGTGCGCGCCGACTTCACCGTCTTCCGCCTCGCCGACCGCTGCCGCCTGGTGAACGGCGCCGATGCCGGCCCGCGCGACTTCCACTACATGAAGCGTGTCGCCCAAGATCGGGGCCTCGACGTCACCATCACCGATACGTCGGAAAAATACATCACCATCGGCATCTGGGGCCCGAACGCCCGCGATACGCTGAAAAAGGCAGTCACCGATCCGGCTGGTCTGGACCCCGAAAACTTCCCCTTCGCCGCGATCAAGCAGATCGAAATCGCCGGCAAATCCGTCACTGCCTTCCGCATCTCCTATGTCGGCGAGCAGGGCTGGGAACTGCACATGAAATACGAAGACGGCCTTGTCGTCTGGGATGCGCTGCGCGCCACCGGCGTCATGGCCTTCGGCGTCGAGACCTATGCAAACTCGCGCCGCATGGAAAAGAGCCTGCGCCTGCAGAACGCCGATCTGCTGACGCAGTACAACCTGATCGAGGCGGATCTGGCGCGTCCGAAGGTCAAGGAAGCCGATTTCCGCGGCAAGGCCAAGCATCTCGAATACAAGGCCCGAGCCCAGCAGCCGGCCATGCTCTGCACGCTCGTGATGACCGACAATGTCGACTCAAAGGGCGTCGCCCGCTACCCCGTCGGCTCCATGCCGGTCGTCGACCCCGCCACCGGCGAGGTGCTCGTCGACAGCCTCGGACGGCGCTCCTACACGACGTCGGTGGCCTATGGTCCGACGATCGGCAAGAACATCGCACTCGCCTATCTGCCGGCGGAGTATTGCGAAGTGGGGCGGAAGCTGAACGTGGAATACTTCGCCGAGAGCTTCCCGGTCGAGGTGGCCGCAGTGGGATATAAGCCGCTGTACGATCCGGAGAACTTGAAGCCGCGCAGCTAAGGGCAGGGCGGTTAGCGCTGGGGGTTATGGACCCGTCGGTCGAAAGGCCGGCGGGGTTTTGACGAGTTTTCCTTCTCAAACCGGCTCTGGACATCGAGATGCTGAGCTGAGACATAGGTTTTCCGCTCTTCGCAAAACGCCGACAGCACTGTGCCAACGTCAAGGAACTCTGCTCTCTCAATCGCCTTGGCGGACTGCTTCGCCTGTTCGGCCAGGCGGGCGGTGGGGCGCAGCACGCTCTATCGCGGCGAGATAAAGCAATCAGCTTCCGACTTCTCTACATTTTTGAGGAATGCCACCTCGTGTCCAGTCGAGATGGCTCGGGAAGTATGAGGCACCTGCCGTCACTGGCGCGATCCTGGTCGCAATCGGTTGTCAGATTGCTCGCACGAAGCGAAGCAGATCCACCAGGCGCTGAAGCTTTGCGCGAATATAGCCCATTTCTTCGCGATAGAATGTTTTTTCGATGTAGCCAGTGTAATGGGCGGCGAAGGCCCAGCCGATGCGATTACCACAGGCGCCGGTAGATGCCGGTTCGGAACGGCGGTAGTCGGCAATGAAGTTCGCCGCAAAGTGCTGTAATGTTGTCGCCTGTTTAATCGGAAGGCCATTCGGGTGTGCCTCAGCCGGCAACCGGCCGTATAGGGCACTCGCAGTCACTGCAGCCATGAAATAGCTTCCCAGTGGTGTCAGATGCACTGTGTCGGAGAAGAGCGCATCAGTAAGTTCGCGCTTATTGAGCTGTTCGAATCCTGGTTGATCCGGATTTCGGTGAAAGTCTTCCAGCAATGCAGCAAGCGCCAGGGATGCCGGAATCATCCTAATCGGTCGGCTGCTTTCCCCTTCAAGGCCCTGGTTGACCTCGGCGATGGCGCACTGCCAGACAGGCCATGCCGCACGCTCGTAGTTAATCCAGTCCGTGAGGTCATTTTTGTCCGAGAGGCTAATCCAGGGGGTAAAAAAGACAACTTCAGCCTGTCGGTTGAAGCCGAGGAACTGGTCCCGGTAAGACCTCAGAAACTGTCCCGTGTCTTGCCACAGAAGTGAGTCCCACCCTGTCGTTTACCTATTCGCCGTCTGCCCGCGAGAGGAGAGACGCCTTAGGCGCCGCCCGCTTGCTACAACAGGTTGGCGGGTGCGCTCGCGACCGGCTTCGCTATCACCCAGCTACACCATTCGGCGGGCCATGATCCTTCCGGCCTGTGCAGGGGAGATGTCGTGGTGCGGGCGGTCTGGCGCCATGGGCGGCGGCACCTCGTCTCGCAAGCGAATAATAGACAGGCGGTGACCAGAAAGGAACATTTGCCGGCAGAATTCATTGTTCCATCATTCAAACGATGATGGAGATAAGACGATGGATCTGAACGGCGTGGGTATTCTCGGCGCAATCGTGATCGGCGGTCTCGCTGGTTGGCTGGCGGAGCGGTTCATGCGTAGCAATATGGGGCTCGTGATGAACATTCTGCTGGGAATCGTGGGCGCCATCGCGCTCAACTTCATCCTGGCCGCCGTGTTCAACGTGGCCTTTGCCGGGGCAATCGCCTATCTGATCATCGGTTTTATCGGCGCGTGCATGCTGATCGCCGTCGGCAGAATGGTTCGACGATAAATAGCGTCTAAACCCCCTCGATCTTCGCAGTGCAAGGGGGATGAGCTCAAGGCATTCCCCAATGAAAACAAGGGCGGAGATGATGTTTCATCCCCGCCCTTTTTTCTCTCGTAGACTTGGAGCTGTCCCGCCCTCGGATACACCTGACGATGCGATCTCAGACGCGCCAGGGTGGCGTGCTGTTGCAGGCACAATTTCCGGGCTCGCTGGAACCCTCATCCTGAGGTGCCCGACCTCATCGGGCCTCGAAGGGCGAGGCCACCTATATAGTGAGAAAGAGGGATGCTTCGAGGCCCGCGCTTCACGTGGGCACCTCAGCATGAGGCTGTCGAGACGCATGGGCGGAACCCATCTCCCCCTTGGTGGGGGAGAAAGCGAAATCGAAGGCTTAGGCGAGCGCAAGCCGCCTAAACTTCAGATTTCGCAAGTGAGGGGGTCCGTTCGTCGTGCCACCATCACCAATCCCCTCACCAACAAAATCTGAGGTTTAGCCCTGATCGGGCTAAACCTCGATTTTGGGCCCCTCTCCCACAAGCGGAGAGGGGCCCAAAAACAATTCGTTCTCCCTTGAACAAACCACCGTAAACTGCCCACATTGAACAAGAAGAACAATGAGAAGGAAACGGCCATGGACGGACAGGTATCGCCGAAAGCAGAGATCGCAGATCCGGCCGCGCGCATCGCATCCCTGCTTGCCGCCCAAAAAGCCGCCTGGGCCGCTGACGTGACCCCAAGCCATGCCATCCGCGACGATCGCCTGGCGCGGCTCGATCGGATGGTTGAAGCCTGGCAGGAGCGTTTCGCCGTGGCAATCTCTGAGGACTTCGGCAATCGGCCGGCCGTCGTTACCACGCTCACCGACATCGTGCCGGTGCGCGCCGCGATCCGCCACGCGCGTAAGCATCTGAAGCGCTGGATGCGGTCGCGCCGCGTGTCGCTCGCCTGGACGGGCAAGCCTGCCTCGGCGGTCATTCTGCGACAGCCGCTCGGCGTGGTCGGCATCGTTGCCCCCTGGAACTATCCACTCAACCTGATGCTCTCGCCGCTGACCGGCGCGCTTGCTGCCGGCAATCGGGCGATGCTGAAACCGTCCGAGCTGACGCCGGCCTTTTCCGAAGTGCTGGCCAAGGCCGTTGCCGAGACATTCGCCGAGGACGAGGTGGCCGTCGTCACCGGCGGGCCTGAGGTGGCGACCGCCTTTACCGCTGCACCCTTCGACCACCTGATCTTCACCGGATCAACCGCCGTCGGCCGCAAGGTTGCGGAAGCAGCCGCCAACAACCTGACGCCTGTCACCCTCGAGCTCGGCGGCAAGTCGCCCGCTATTCTCGACGCTTCCGTGCAGTTCGACAAGGCCGTGCCGCGCCTCGTCTGGGGCAAGCTTTTGAATTCCGGCCAGACCTGTGTGGCGCCCGATTATGCGCTGGTGCCGCGCGAGCGGGTCCAGGACTTCCTCGCTGCCGTTAAGGCAGAGGTTAACAGGCAATATCCCGGGCTTCCTGCCAATGCCGATTACACCTCGATCATCAGCCCAAGGCATTTTTCGCGGCTCACCCGGCTGGTCGAGGAGGCGCGCGACCGAGGTGCGGAGGTGGTCGAGCTAGGTGGTCCGCATGACGGCGAGCGACGGGTATTCTCGCCGGTGGCCGTGATCGGTGCGCCTGATGAGACCGCGGTGATGTCGGAAGAGATCTTCGGGCCGATCCTGCCGATCGTGCCCTATGACACGCTGGACGAGGCGATTGCCTATATCAACCGGCGCGACCGGCCACTGGCGCTCTACTGGTTCGGCGACGACAAGGCGGCGCAGGAGCGTGTCCTCACGGGTACGATTGCCGGTGGCGTGACGATCAACGACACGATCCTGCATCTCGCCCAGGACGATCTGCCCTTTGGCGGCGTCGGTGCCTCCGGCTACGGCGCCTATCATGGCGAAGCGGGGTTCCTCGCGCTCAGCAAGGAAAAGCCGGTACTGAAGCAATCGACGATCTCGGGCGTGAAATTCCTCTATCCGCCTTATGGTCGCATGGCGGAGTGGATGCTGAAACTGCTCGGCCGCTTCGGCTGAGTGGTCAGGTTTGCGGGTCAGCCGGCAGCAAGGCGGGGCGACGGCCGTTCCGGGGCCAGCACCGGCTTCGGCGTCGGGGCGAGCACCGAGAGCTCGAAATCGGCAAGCGGCATGGGGCGGCCGAAGAGATAGCCCTGGAAGACCCGGCAGCCGGTCGTCTTGAGAAAGGCGAGCTGCGCCGGGGTTTCCACCCCTTCGGCGACGGTTTCGAGGCCGAGATCGGTGGCAATCGCCCTGATCGAGCGGACGAGGGCGGCGTCGCGGTCGTTTTCGGCGGCTGCCGTGACAAAGCTTCGGTCGATCTTGAGCTCGCTCACCGGCAGGCGACGCAGATAGGCAAGCGAGGAAAATCCGGTGCCGAAATCGTCGAGCGAGAAGGTGAGGCCGAGCTTCTTCAGGGATGCCATCTTTTCCGCCACGGGTTCGAGCCCGGCGATCAAGACGCTTTCGGTAAGTTCGAGCCTCAGCCGTGTGGCATCGATGCGGTGGCGGGTGAGCAAGTTCCGCAGCGTTGTTTCGAAATCGCCCTCGTTGAACTGGCTGGCACTGACATTGACCGAAAGGGTGAGGTCCCCGAGCTTCGGATCGGCCTGCCAGCGGGAAAGAGTCGCCAGCGCCTCTTCGAGCACGAAACTGCCGACGAGCGGCATTAGCCCAACTTCCTCGGCAGCCGGGATGAAGGTGGAGGGTGGTATCGGGCCCTTCGCTGGATGATGCCAGCGCAGCAGGGCTTCGGCGCCGGTGATCTCCCCCTTCCCATCGACCTGTGGCTGGTAGGCGAGGCTGAGCTCGCCATGCCGGAGGGCTGCCACCAGATCGCGGGCGATGCCGCGCGGCGCCGAGAGCCGTTGCTGCAGGGCGTAGATGGCAGTGCAGAAGATGAGGGCGGCCATGGTGGGATTGAGCCAGACGCCGATGCGGTGCAGGTCCGGGGGAACCGGCTGGGCAAAGGGGAGCCGCAGATCGGCGGCATGCAGGACGACAAATGCGATCAGACTTGCAGCGATCACCGACAGCTGCAGGCGGGACGGGCGGCGCAGATAATTGATGTAGGCGAGCATGCCGAGCACCGGCAGGAAGAGATGGGTGACGCGCGGTGCGCCATTCTGCGGCACGTCGAACATCAGGCAGAAGCCGATGACGAAAAAGAGAAAGCTGATCTGCGCAACGAGAAGAAAGAGATCGAGCCGTCGGCGGGTGACGAGCGCGAAGCAGACAAGGGCGGCGATCACCGGAAAGAATTCGGCGAAGGCCAGCAACGGATAGCCCCGGACCAGGAAGATCACCGTCCAGAACAGCGCGACGCCCGCCACGGCAAGTGTCACGGCCTGATAGACCCGGATGACACGATCCGCCTTGTCCTCCTGATTGCCCTTGCCGAACATCATCCGCAAAATCGTCCCTTCAGGGCCCGGTTAGGCCTCTCTGGCACGGTGATCCAAGTGCTTTCGGAGGCTGAAATTCAGGATACCCTAACTTAGCCCGCTAAAGAAACCATGTATCTCGATGATCAAGTTTTTCTGTTCGTCGCGAAGCTTTTCGGGCCGAACAATATTCGGGGCGGCTCATCTCGCGATGAACCGCCCCTTTGGACCTTGACGGTCCATCCTCCCCCCGGAGAATTAACAGTTCGACTTTCAGCCGGCCTTGGCGACCTTCATGACCTCGGGATCGTAGACGCGGCCGAAGCGATTGGCGAGGAAGGCGGGAAGATCGATCTCTTCCTGGCGGACAAAACCGGCCTGGGGCAGGGTGCCGTCGGCCAGCAGATCGAGCACGGTGCAGATGCCGGCGGCCGTGGTGATCTGGATGGCGCTCATCTTCTTGCCCGCGACCACACCGGCATAGACCTTGTTGGCATAGGTTTCCTGCAGGTAGCGACCATCCTTCCAGCCGCAGACGGTGACGAAAACGACGACCACATCCTGCATGGTGGCGGGCAGGGCGTTTTCGAAGAGGTCCTTCAAAACGTCGCGGCGGTTCTTCAGGTTGAAGTCGTTCAGAAGTGCCTTGATGATCGCCTGGTGGCCGGGATAGCGGATCGTGCGGTAGTTCATGGTGCGCACCCGGCCTTCCAGCGTCTTGGCCAGCGTGCCGAGGCCGCCCGAGGTGTTGAAGGCCTCGTAGGTGACGCCGTCGAGGGAGAATTCCTCGCGCTCTTCCATGGCCGGCACGGTGATTAGCTTGCCCTCGACGATCGCCTCGCAGGGCTCGATATATTCGTTGATCAGGCCGTCGGTCGACCAGGTGAGATTGTAGTTCAGCGCGTTGGACGGATATTGCGGCAGGGCGCCGACGCGCATGCGCACCGTGTCCAGCGTGTCGAAATGTTTTGTCAGGTCGTTCGCGACAATCGAGATGAAGCCGGGGGCGAGGCCACACTGGGGAATGAAGGCGGAGCGTGCGCCGCGGGCGAGCTCTTCGACCTTGCGGGTCGTTGCCACATCTTCGGTGAGGTCGAGATAGTGGGTCGCGGTGCGGGCGGCACTTTCGGCGATCGCGCCGGTCAGGTGGAAAGGAGCGGCGGAGAGCACGGCGAACTGGCCGGAAAGGGCCGCGTCGAGAGCGTTTGCGTCTGATATGTCGAGTTCGAGTGTCTTTACGGCGGGATGCGCGTCGAGCTTTGTCAGCTGTTCGGCGCTGCGGTCCGCGACTGTGACCGTGTAGTCGCCGGTTTCGGCGAGCATCCGGGCAATTGCGCCGCCGATCTTGCCCGCGCCGATGATGGTGATGTTCTTCATGTTGCCCCTCGCATGCCTGATGTCCGCAATTCGGACGAGATGTCATTTGTCAAAGCAGTGTGCGGGCGGAGGCTGTCGATTCCAAGTGACGATCTGATCAGATTGCAGTATCAGTCTTCACGTATCGACGGATAAAGTGGGCGAAATGCAGATCACGGACAAGGATCGGGAGTTGCTCTCCCTGCTTTCGGAGAATGCGCGAATGCCGGTGGCGGAACTCGCGCGGCGGCTCAATCTTTCCCGCACCACGGTTCAGGCCCGGCTTGAGCGGCTGGAAGCGCAAGGGGTGATTGCCAGCTATCAGGTGCGGCTCTCCGATGCCTATGAGAGCGGGCTGATCCGGGCGCATGTGATGATCACCATCGCGCCGAAGGCGCTGACCGCGGTGACCGGAGAGCTAAATGCGATCCGCGAAGTGACCGCACTCTATTCGGTCAACGGCCCCTACGACCTGATCGCCATTGTCGCCGCCCCGTCGATTTCCGAGCTCGACCGGTTGATCGACCGGATCGGCGAATTGTCCGGCGTAGAGCGGACGCTGTCGTCGATCATCCTGTCGACGCGGATATCGCGGTAAAGATTACGCCGCCTTGAGTTCCGCCCTTGCCAGTGCCCGTTCGAGTGCTGCGATGCAGGTTTCATCGTGGTGGCGGCCGGCGCCTTCCCAGAGGATGGCGAGTGCCTTTTCGACAGGCATCGCGGCCCGGTAGGGGCGGTCGGCGGTGAGCGCATCGAAGACATCGGCGGTGGCGACGATGCGGGTCTCGAAGGAAATCTCGTCGCCCTTCAGGCCGCGCGGATAGCCTGAGCCGTCGAGCTTTTCGTGATGGGCGCCGCCGATCAAGGCGAGATCGGCAAAGGCTGCGATGCGCGACAGGATGGTCTCGGAAAATTCCGCGTGGCGCTGCATCTGCTGCCACTCTTCGCCTTCCAGCCGGCCCGGCTTGTCGAGTACGCTGTTGGAGACGCCGAGCTTGCCGATGTCGTGCAGCAGGGCGGCGCGCTTCAAGCGGCGTCGTTCCGGCAATGCCATGCCCATTTCCTCGGCGATCATGTCGGTAAACAGGGCGACGCGGTCGCTGTGGCCTGAGGTGTAGGGGCTTTTGGCGTCGATGACGCGGGCAAAGCCGGCAGCGATATCATCGAGATAGCACTCGTCGGCCATCACCGCCTGGCGGCCCGGTTCGAGCGCCAGCACATAGGCTTCCAGATTCTCCGAGCCGAGCTCGGCGAAGAAGACCGGCGAGGCCAATGCCTCGAAGACCCTGACGAGTTCCGGATCGAACCAGCCGCCGGCGCGCTTCTTCACCTCGACGAGGGCGGCTTCCGGGCCTTGGTGGACGAAGAAGACGTCGATCACCTGCGCCATCAGTGCGATACGGGCAAAGAGGTGGATTTCCGATCCTTTCAGCCCCTGTGGCTGGCCGCCGCCATCGACATGTTCGTCGAGATCGAGAATGCCGCGGGCCACTTCTTCGGAAAAGCGCATCTGCCGGGCGATTTCGGCCCCGCGCTGGCATCGTGTCTGGATCAGGCTGGTTGTGAACTGGCCACCATTCTTGAACACATTGAGGATGCCGCGGAAGCGCTCGGCAAGGCCCGCTTCCATGCCGGTGTGGGAGAGCACGAATTTCAGGATCTGCGGGAAGGAGCCGTCGACCAACTTGAAGTCGTGTTTGAATTTCAGGTCATCGGCCAGATAGAGCTCGCAGATGCGGGCGGCATTGGACGAGCAGCCGAGATCCTTCAAGAGCAGCGTGTAATAGAGATCGCGCAGCGCCTCCTCGCCAAGCCCGAGCGCCTTGCCAATGCGCGTGCCGATGAAGCAGCAGCGGACGCAATGGCCGGCGGGCTGGCCCTCCGTCATGTCGAGCGCATGGCTGAGGGCCTCGATCAGTTCTGCCAGGCGGATGGTCTCGGTCATGGGGGCTCCTTCGTCAGGGGCAGATTATCCCGCTAATATTAAGAACGGGTGTTGAACACGGGTCGGCCAAGCATGTGTGTCAACCTCCTGTTCATCGCTTCCGTGCTTGTCTTTTTCCCGCATTGTCTTAAGCCATGAGACGCACTATGTGCGGATAAGCCAAACCAACGAGGACTGTCCCCTGTGATGAACGAAGACGAAGACGACAAGAGCAAGGAACTGCCGATCGGCAAGGAAACGGAAGCGAACCTCTTCAAGTCGCGTTCGATCTTCATCTATGGCGGTATCACCATGGAGCTGGCGCAGAAGGTCTGCACGCAGCTCGTCGCGCTCGCTGCCGCTTCCGATGAAGACATCCGCGTGTTCGTCTGCTCGCCGGGCGGTCATGTGGAAGCCGGTGATGCGATCCACGACATGATCCGCTTCATCAAGCCGAAGGTCTGGATCATCGCGACCGGTTGGGCCGCCTCTGCCGGCTCGCTGATTTTCGTCGCGGTTCCGAAGGAACGCCGTCTGGCCCTTCCGAACACCCGCTTCCTGATGCACCAGCCGTCTGGCGGCACCCGCGGCATGGCCTCGGATATCGAGATCCAGGCCCGCGAAATCATCAAGATGAACGAGCGCCTGATCAAGATTTACGCCAAGGCCACCGGCCAGTCGGAAGAGAAGATCGCCAAGGACATCGACCGCGACTACTGGCTGTCGGCCGAAGACGCCGTCACCTATGGCCTGGTCGGCAAGATCATCGAGAGCCACGCCGACATCGGCTGATCGGTTTTCGCCGCGAATACCAAAAAAGCCGCCGGAGCGATCCGGCGGCTTTTTCCTTTGAGGCTTTTCGATCAGATCAGCGGGCAACCGCGACGATTGGCGAAGCGCAGCTGTTCAGGCCCGCGACGGGTAAAGCCGCGTACCGTGATGCTGCGATCCGTGACGCGGACCACTTCGGCGCGGCGCAGACCCTCTTGGGCGGCCGCACGCTGAGCTTCACGCGGGCTGCAGCCACGATTACGGTCGCGGCGGTCACGCTCGGCTTCGCGCTCGCGAATAATCGGGCGCACACCATCCGGGCCGATGCGCAACTCGATCCCTTGCGCCGAAGCCGGGGCGGCAAAGGGGGCGGCGAGCGGAAGGCCGGCGAGGGCGAGCGTGGTCACAAGCGCTGCGCGCAGGAACTTGGCGGACATGATGAGGCTCCTTTGATGTCGTGGCGGAGAAAGTCGCAGGAAGCCTGAAAGTTCCGTCGTCTCAGGCAGATGAGCCTGCTTTCAGCGCCACTCGTGCAGCCGGTCAGCCATCAGCGGCCGGGTCATGACCAGCGGCAAGTTGCCCTCTGCGCGCTCCGCATAGGCGATCGCATCCGCCTCGTCGTTGAAGCCGATGAAGATCATCGACAGTGACAGAGCTTTCGGCGCGCCCTTCTTGCGATAGGAGATTTTCACCGCGCAATGGGGAAAGGCTTCGTCGAGCACCGCACCTTCCGGCAGCGCATCCGAAAGCGCCAGATGGGCGCCGAGACCGAGGAAGCGGTCGATGGCGGCAAAGGCGGTCGCTTCCGGCAGTTGCCTGTTCTCGCTTGAGCCCGGCGCTCGGCCCCAGAACAGGCTATCGACCAGCCCCTTCGCCCGCTTCGATTTCACCACCACGAGCCCGCCGGCCGCGACAAGCTCCAGATGGGCGTCCCAGGTCTGGAAGAGATCGGGGGTTTGGTGGAGTTCGGCAAGCAGGGGGCGGAGGGCGGCGGTGAGGTCGGCGTAGAGGGCAGGGGGCATGGGCGGGTGTCTCGGCAGGTGTGGGGTGGTGTGTTGCGGCCTCGTAGCATGGCGGGGGAGGGGTGGATATGGGAGACTAGGCAGAAGACTTGTTTCGTCATGCTCGGCTTGTGCCGAGCATCTGCCATGGCATCCGCATTCTTGACCATACCGTCTGCCGCGGACGGCTGTAGATCCTCGGGACTGCGCCCGAGGATGACGACGGTGGGCTTGTGGGCATAAGAAAACCCCGCCGAATTTCTCCGGCGGGGTCCGCATTCCCTCAATCATCAAGCGCTACCGGCGCTCTTAGAACTCCACGGCCCGATCGCCGTTCTCATCCTGAATGCGGGTCGGCAGGCCGATCTTGTTCAGGAGGTTGATGAAGGGCTTGGGCGGCAGTTCTTCGACGTTGGCCATCTTCTTCACGTCCCATTCGCCCGTGGCGACGAGCATGGCGGCTGCGACCGGGGGGACGCCGGCGGTGTAGGAGATGCCCTGGCTGCCCACTTCGTTATAGGCCTCTTTATGGTCGGCGACGTTGTAGAGGAAGACGGTCTTTTCCTTGCCGTCCTTGAAGCCCTTGACGTAGTCGCCGATGCAGGTCTTGCCTTCGTAATTGGGGGCAAGCGAAGCCGGGTCGGGCAGGCAGGCCTTGACGACCTTGAGCGGCACGACTTCGGAACCGTCGGCCAGCTTGACTGGCTGTTCGGAGAGGAGGCCGATCGACTTCAACACGGTGAAGACGTTGATGTAGTGATCGCCAAAGCCCATCCAGAAGCGCACGTCGGCGCCGTCCATGTTCTTGGCCAATGAGTGCACTTCGTCATGGCCGCAGAGATAGGCGCGGCGGGTGCCGACGACCGGCAGGTCGTAGTCCTTGCCGATTTCGAACATCTTGTTGACCTTCCATTCGCCGCCCTGCCACGAATAGACAACGCCGGTGAACTCGCGGAAGTTGATTTCCGGGTCGAAATTGGTGGCGAAATACTTGCCGTGGCTGCCGGCATTGATGTCGACGATGTCGACGTCGGTCACCTTGTCGAGATATTCGTCCTTGGCGAGACGCGCATAGGCGTTGACGACGCCCGGATCGAAGCCGGCGCCGAGGATGGCGGTGATGCCCTTTTCAGCGCATTCTTCCGCACGCTTCCACTCGTAGTTTCCGTACCACGGCGGGGTCTCGCAGATCTTGTTCGGCTCTTCATGGATCGCGGTGTCGATATAGGCGACGCCGGTATCCATGCAGGCGCGCAGCACCGACATGTTGAGGAAGGCGGTGCCGACATTGATGACGATCCCGGTGCCGAGCTTCTGGATGAGCGCCTTGGTGGCTTCGATGTCCAGCGCATCGAGCGCATGGGCTTCGAGAACGCCCGGCTGCTTCATCGCCTTCTTCTCGTGAACCGAAGCGATGATGGCGTCACACTTCGCCTTGGTGCGCGAAGCGATATGGATGTCGCCGAGCACGTCATTGTTCTGCGCACACTTGTGGGCAACCACCTGCGCGACGCCGCCGGCGCCGATGATGAGCACGTTCTTCTTCATAATGGGACCAACTCCTATGTCCAATCGTCAGAACCTGGGCTTGAAGGATTTCAAGACAGGCTTGTTTCGTAGTCCGTGTAGTCGAACTCACGGACCGTCCTGAGGCTGCCATCCAGTTCGCGGATGGCGATTGCCGGCATTTGCACGCCGTTAAACCAGTTTTTCTTGACCATCGTGTAGCCGGCGGTGTCCTGCAGCGAGATGCGGTCGCCGATGTTCAGTTCCTTTTCGAAATTGAACTCGCCGAAGATATCGCCCGCGAGGCAGGACTTGCCGCAGACCTGGTACCGGTGCGGTCCCTGGTTGGGGTGGACCTTCGCGCTTTCCCGGTAGATCAGGAGATCGAGGAGATGCGCTTCGATGGATGAATCCACCACGACAAGATCCTTGCCGTTGTAAAGCTTGTCGAGCACGGTGACTTCGAGTGTGGTCGACTTGGTGATCGAGGCTTCGCCGGGCTCCAGATAGACCTGGACGCCGAACTCGCCGGAGAAGCGCTTCAGGCGCTCCGCGAACTTCTCCAGCGGATAGTTCTCGCCGGTGAAATGAATGCCGCCGCCAAGCGAGACCCAGTCGGCCTTCTTGAGCAGCGGGCCGAACTTCTGTTCGATGTCGCCGAGCATTTTGTCGAAAAGGTCGAAATCGCCGTTTTCGCAGTTGTTGTGGATCATGAAGCCGGAGATCAGGTCCATGACCGGCTCGACCTTTTTCAGATCCCATTCGCCCAGCCGCGAGAAGGGGCGGGCGGGGTCGGCGAGGTCGAAGCTCGAAGAGGAGACGCCGGGATTGAGGCGCAGGCCGCGGATGATCCCCGAAGACTGCTGCTCGAAGCGGGTCAGCTGGCCGATCGAGTTGAAGATGATCTTGTCGGCGTGCGACACGACCTCGTCGATCTCGTAATCGGCATAGGCCACGGAATAGGCGTGGGTTTCCTTGCCGAAGCGCTCATGGCCGAGCCGGACTTCATTGAGCGACGACGAGGTCGTGCCGTCCATATAATCGCGCATGAAATCGAAGACGGACCAGGTGGCGAAACATTTGAGCGCCAGAAGCGCCTTTGCGCCGGAGAGTTCGCGTAAGGTCGCGATCTTCTCCATGTTCTGAAGCAGCTTCGACTTGTCGATCAGGTAATAGGGAGTCTGGATCAAGGCTCTATCCTTCGTGAACCCAGCCATATCTGGCGGAAGTGAACGGGACGCCCCGAATGCGTCGGAGGGGTCCCTTAGGCAAATGGGGGTAAAAAGGCAAGCGGAAGCTCGGCTTTTCACGAGTCGTGCCACCGGGATGCCCGAACAAGGTGAAACCTGCATGACACGGTTCGGCGGAGTTGACAGCTTGCCTGCGGGCGTACCGCAGGTGGCGTCATGCGGCTTGCATTTCAAGCGACGGACGTCGAATGCTTGCAGCTTTCGCCCTTCCTTGTCCCGTTCGGATCCTGCCATGCTGAAAGACTTCTCCCCCCAGGCCGCCTTCATGGGCGTGCTCGTCGCCTTTGTCGGCTTTGCCAGTTCCTTTGCCGTCGTGCTGCAGGGGCTAAAGGGGGTGGGTGCGACGGATTATGAGGCGGCCTCCGGGCTGATGGCGCTGTCGGTTGCCATGGGGATCTGCGGGATCGTCTTGAGTGTCTGGACGAAGCTGCCGGTCTCGGTTGCCTGGTCGACGCCGGGTGCTGCACTCATGGCGACGGCGGGCATTCCGCTGGGCGGGTTTCCAGCGGCGGTTGGGGCGTTCCTCGTCTGTGCGGCGCTGATCGTGCTCGCGGGGCTCATCCGGCCCTTCGGCCGGGCTGTGGCTGCGATCCCGGCACCGATTGCCAATGCCATGCTGGCTGGCGTGATCCTCAATCTCTGCTTTGCGCCGTTCAAGGCGGTGGCCTTCGATGCGGCTCTCGGTCTGCCGATCCTCGTCGTCTGGGCTGTCGTCGCGGCCTTCAAGCGGCTTTATGCCGTGCCGGCTGCGTTGCTGACCTTCGTGGTTGTCATCGTCTTCGGCGTTGACCTGCCGGAGGGTGCCATGGCGAGTTGGGCGGCGTCCCTCGCGCCGCCAGTGGAGTTCGTCGTGCCGCAATTCACGCTGCCGGCGCTGATCTCGATCGCGCTGCCGCTCTTCATCGTCACCATGGCCTCGCAGAACATTCCGGGCATCGCGATCCTCAAGGTCAACAAATACGAGCCGAACCCGGGACCGATGTTTGCCGTGACGGGTCTCTTCTCCGCGCTGTCGGCGCCGTTTGGCGGGCACGCGGTCAATCTCGCGGCGATCACGGCGGCAATGTGCGCGGGCGAGGATGCGCATGCGGATCCTGCCAGGCGCTATTGGGCGGCAATCATCGCCGGCATTGGCTATGTGCTGCTGGGCTTGGCGGCCGGTGCCGTGACCGGCTTCGTGTCGCTTGCGCCGCCGATCCTCATTCAATCGGTCGCGGGCCTGGCGCTGATCGGGGCGTTTTCGGGGTCTTCGGTTGCGGCGTTCCAGGTGCCCGAGACACGGGAGGCGGCGGCCGTGACCTTCCTGGTGACGGCGTCGGGGATTTCGATCCTCGGGATCTCGGGGGCGTTTTGGGGGCTGATTGCCGGGGTGGCGATGCTGGGGCTGGTGCGGATTGCACGGCGGGGTTGAAAACTGATTTGATTACGATTAAACTATTTATAAAATAGAGGGGAAGTTATGCTCAAGTCTGCGCTCCGGATTACTCATGCAACGGAACTGTCGGGAAATTTGGGGAGCAACTCATCCTACCGTACCCAGAAAGTTGTAGGAAAAATATTAGATAAGATATGCATAGATAACTCCGTATTTGAGCATTTTCTTTTCGCAGACTGTGGTATGAAAAAAAGGCTTATCCCGTTCGTACAGGTGTTAACCACATCTAGCGCTCACGCATGACGTGTCTCCCCTGCTCGGCTATATGGGCAGGATGAGCGAAAGCCTGTTTCCAACCCGTTGGGCCGAGGATCGGCCTCCCTCGCTGGAGAAGTTCACCTCGGACTTCGCCGACGACTACGCGTGTGCGGAATACCTGGCCAAGAAACGGTGGCGAAGCGGCTTCAAATGCCCGAAGTGTGGCGGCAACCGTGCCTGGCGGCTTGAGGCACGGCCGTGGGTCTGGGAATGTCAGGGCGTTTGGGAGGATGCCAAGGGTGAACGGACGAGGACCGGCTGCCGTCATCAGACTTCGCTGATCGCGGGAACGGTCATGCACGGAACACATCTGCCGTTGCGCAAATGGTTCCTGGCGGCCTATCTCATGGCGACACATTCAAACGGTATGTCAGCCCTCCAACTTCAGGCCAAGCTCGGCATCGTCAGCTACAAGGCCTCGTGGCTCCTTCTCCACAAGCTCCGTCGCGCCATGGTGAATCCAGAACGGCGGCCGTTGAGCGGCGTCGTCGAGATGGACGAGACCAACGTGCCGTACCGCAAGAAGACGGACCCCGTCACGGGAGGACAAGGCCGTAGCCGCATAGGGAAGATGGTCCTCGTCGGCGCGGTCGAGATCGTCGATAAACACTATCCAGGCCGCATGCGATTGCAGCGTGTCGAGGTCGCTGATCGTGAGACGCTGCAACGCTTTATCAAAAACAACACCGCGCCAGGCACGCAGATCATCACCGACGGCTACAGCGCATACGAACGGCCGCCCGAGCGGAAACACAAGGCGCATAACCTCAGCGCCAAGAACGCGCTGCCAGCCCACATCGTGCTGAAGTGGGTTCATCGCATCTTCTCCAACTTCAAGCGCTGGGCCATGGGGACGTACCACGGCCTTCGTGAGAAGCACGTCGACATCTACTGCAACGAATTCGTCTTCCGATGGAACCGACGCCGAAGCTTCCAGACATCCATCGACACCCTGCTTGGTCTTGGCCAGAAGATGGGTCCCATCACCTGGCGGGGGATCGTCGGGGACACACGCAAGTGGAAACAAGAGCACCGCACGCAAGTGCTGAAGATGGTCGATCCCAAACGGCTGAGACGCGCTCAGGACTACGCCTTCGAGAACGGGATGGACATCTTCGACGCTCTGGATGACATCCGACGTGACGAGGAACGGCACAAGTATTTTCGGCGCAAGCCGAAGCGCCCAGCATTGCCGCCACGGAGACTAGGCGAGGAGCGAAACACCCGCCGCTATATCCATCCGCCGAGCCTGGCACCGAGCGACATCGCCGCCGGATATCTGCGCCACATCCCGGTCGGCTCCAAACTCACGTCACCGCGATTGAAGTCGCCTGTGGACGGAAGAGCCAAAGCCTCGGCCTAACCACCTCTCTAATCGACGCACCGCAGCGAATCTGTCCATGTCCCTGGTGAGGCTGGGGGCCGAAGGACTTCTTTGCACTTTCTGCAAAGAAAGCGGCATCTCGAATAGCAGACCTTCGATCTTGTTTCGCTACCAGTGGTAGAGGCCTCCCCTGAATTTCAGTGGGGCCTAATTCTCAATTGGTGGTGTGAACCTGTGCGAACGGGATAAGCCTTATGAAAAATGCAAAGTTTTATCATTGTCGTTTTGTAGACTGCATATTTTCTGGCTGTTACATGAAGGACTCAGAGTTTGTTCATTGTGAGTTTGTCGGGTGTCACTTTGAAATATGTACTACTACTGGGATTGTTCTTAAAGACTCTACAATTGAGCATGCTGAGTTTTTGCGGTGCGTTATTCCGTATGACCAATTGTCTGCAGCGATGACAGACAAGCATTCTGCCAATGACGTTATGTTGCTGAATTGCGCGGCGGAGGCGCACAGAATTGCGCGATGGAGGGAGGCGCCCCAATTTCTGATTGGTCATAACATAGAAAAACGAAAATTCTGGAGGAAGATGATAATTGCAGAAGATCCGTACTATAAAAAGTATAGTTTTCTATCTCGTGCGCGCGCTTTTTTTAGGTTGATTGTCTCTTCAGCTGGATCCGTTGTATTTGGAGACGTAACGTCTATTTTTCGCCTTTTTGTTGTTGGTTTTTTCCTGATATTCATTATATGCCCCTCCGTAATTGTGTTTCTTGATGAGAATTCCTCTGTAAACGGCGAGTCTGGTCTTTATGTATATATAAAATACTATTTTTCTTATCTTTACACGTCAATTAATCTTGCTATTGGCACTGCGTTAAAAGCAGAGTACGACCCAGCTATTGAATATAGAGAGATGGTTGAACTCGGCTTCAGGGTATTTGTAGTGCTTTATCTTGCCATTTTGGCAAATTTCTTGACCAAGCTGATGGGAAGGGGGCCGAAGTGGTAGTGATCTAAACGTTCAATTACTTTCGAGGCTATCTGTTGTGACCATCAAAACTGTTGAACGATTCGATCGGAAGTTCGATGACGGCGAGGATATCAGTGAATACGTCGACTGGAGTACGGCCACGCGTCCCAATCTTGAGCCCGTCACACTGACCGTCACCGTCAAGCAGGGCACGAAGCTCAGGCTCGAGCGACAGGCTCGTGAGCTGGGTGTATCCGTCGATTCCCTGCTTGAAGAATGGCTTCGCGAAAAGCTGGACGCGGCAAGACCATCCGCCGCCGAATAACACCCTTGCGCGATTCAATTCATCGCGTTATTCCTGATCCCATGAAGACCAACGGCACGACCATTGCTGCGACTGAGATGACGGCCCGCGCTGCGGCCGGCTTCGTCGCGCCGGCGCCAAACTCGCTTCTTCTTCTCGGCCTTATCCGCGGTTGCCGGGTCCATTGAGGAGCGCCCGGCGGCCGGGTCAGCCGTTTGGCGATTGCTCCTCGAAATCCCCTTTGTAATGCAATCCATCCTTTGAATAGGGCCTGTTCGGACGTGCCAAAGCTCCGCTGATTTGTTATCAGCCACGGCAGCCGCCAGGGACGAGAAGAGACCAAGACAATGATTTTGAAGACCCATACCGTGAAGCAGGGCATGCCGGACGCTTCGCAGAAGTACCGCCCCTATCCGCAGATCGATATTGCCGACCGCACATGGCCGTCGAAAGTGATCGACAAGGCGCCGATCTGGTGCTCGGTCGACCTGCGCGACGGCAACCAGTCGCTGGTCAACCCGATGGGGCATGACCGCAAGGCCCGCATGTTCCAGCTGTTGCTCGACATGGGCTTCAAGGAAATCGAGATCGGTTTCCCGTCGGCCTCGCAGACCGATTTCGACTTCGCCCGCTGGTGCGTCGAAGAGGGCGGCGTTCCCGCCGATGTGTCTTTGCAGGTGCTGGTGCAGTGCCGGCCGGAGCTGATCACGCGGACCTTCGAAGCGCTGGAAGGTGCCAAGAACCCGATCATCCATTTCTACAATTCCACGTCCGAGCTGCAGCGCCGCGTCGTGTTCGGCAAGGATGTCGCCGGCATCAAGCAGATTGCCGTCGATGCGGCGAAGATGATCATGGACATGGCGGCCAAGGCCGGTGGCGGCTATCGCTTCGAATATTCGCCTGAGAGCTTTACCGGCACCGAGCTGGAAGTGGCGCTGGAGATCTGCAACGCCGTCATCGCCGAGGTAAAGCCGACGGCGGAGAACAAGCTGATCCTCAACCTGCCATCGACCGTCGAGATGTCGACGCCCAACATCTATGCCGACCAGATCGAGTGGATGTGCCGCAACATCGACAACCGCGAGAATGTGCTGATCTCGCTGCATCCGCACAACGACCGCGGAACTGGGATTGCTGCCACCGAGCTCGGTCTGATGGCGGGCGCCGACCGTGTCGAGGGCACGCTGTTCGGCAATGGCGAGCGCACCGGCAATGTCGACATCGTCACCCTGGCGCTGAACATGTATACGCAGGGCGTCGATCCGGAGCTGGACTGCTCCGATATCGAGCGGATCAAGGCCGTCTACGAATATTCCAACGAGATGGTGATCCCTGAGCGCCACCCTTATGTCGGCGAACTGGTCTATACGGCCTTCTCCGGCTCGCATCAGGACGCGATCAACAAGGGCATGAAGGCGATCCGCCAGGCAAACTCGCCGGTTTGGGAAGTGCCTTATCTGCCGATCGATCCGCAGGATGTCGGCCGCACCTATGAGGCCATCATCCGCATCAACTCGCAGTCGGGCAAGGGCGGCATCGCCTATATCCTGCAGGAAGACTACGGCATCAACCTGCCGCGCAACCTGCAGATCGAGTTCCGTGAGGATATCCAGCGGATCACCGACGAGGAGGGCAAGGAACTGCCTTCGAAGAAGATCTACGACCGCTTCATCGAACGTTATGTCGATCAGACCGGCGCGCGCATCAAGTTCGTCGATCACCACACCTATCCAGCCGGGACTGACCAGAAGGGTATTCGGGTGGTTGCCGCCGAGATTACCGACAATGGCGAGACAAAGCGGATCGAGGGCAAGGGAACGGGACCGATCGACGGCTTCGTCAATGCGCTGTCGACCTATCTCGGCATCGATCTCTCGGTGCAGGATTATTCGGAGCATTCGCTGCAGCATGGCTCGAATGCGGCGGCCATCGCCTATGTCGAGATGGCCCACGCAGGCGGCAAGCTCTTCGGTGCCGGCATCAACACGAATATCGTGACGGCCTCGCTGGAAGCGATCGTCTCTGCCGCCAACCGTGTGTTGGACGAGCAGAAGAAGGCCTGATGCCATGACGCTCTTCGCCGAGGTTCGACATTTGTCCTCGGCGAAGGCTCCGCTCGTGCTGCTGCATGGGTTTGGCGGCATTGGGTCTGCGTGGGCGCCGGTCATCGCGCGGCTTGATCCGGATCTGCCACTTCTCGTCTATGACCTGCCAGGGCATGGACACTCGCTCGATGCAGTGGGTGTCGGGCATGCCGGCGTCATGGCCAAGGCCATTCTCGATGATCTCGACAAACGCGGATTGTCGTTTTTCCATCTCTGTGGCCATTCCATGGGCGGAGCGATTGCCAGTTTGATCGCGCTCAGGGCGCGGGATCGGGTGGCATCCCTGACACTTGTGGCACCTGGCGGCTTTGGTCCCGAGATCGATCATCAGGCCTTGCGGCGTTATGGCCTGGCCGTCGAACCCGACGAGTTGGCTGGCGGGTTGGCCGCGATGGCTGCCCAAGGCGTTGCGTTTGAGGCAGCGGGTCTCGAACGGCTCGCGGCGGCTCGACGGATTGCCGGGGCAGCGGATCGACTGATGCAGATCCTCCAATCCTTCCTCGTGGAAGCCGACGAACGGACCGGGCAGGGGACGTTGCCGCTTTCCTCGTTCGCCGATCTCGGCATTCCAACGCGGTTGCTCTGGGGAACGGCCGACCCGATTTTGCCGGTCGCGCAGGCCAAGAACATCTGGCAGGGGGCCGAGGTTGCTCTGATCGAAGGTGCCGGCCACATGCTGATCGACGAGGCGCCTGAACGGGTGGCCGCGGCCATCCGGGCGGCGATGGCTGAAGGCTAGGGGGTTAGCCGAGCAGTCTTTCGCTGTGGTCGAGCTTCAGCGGCGCATCCTCGCGCTCGATCTTGTAACGCTGCCAGTCGAGCTGCCAGTTTCCGGCTTCGCCATCGATGGAGAAGAGATTGTAGCCGGCGGCCGGTTTCTTGGCGCCAGGCCCCTGGCTTGCCGAGGCGATGCCGACGACGGGGACCTTCTTCTCGCGGCCTGTCAGCCAGTAGAGCGTATTCAAATGGGTGTGGCCGTGCAGCACGAGTTCGGCGCCGCCGGTGCGGATCGCGGCGGCAAAGCGGCGGATGCCGATCATGCGCTTGTGCTGGGCGGCGGCTCCGCGGATCGGCGGGTGATGGATCATCACCACGCGGAACAGGCCTTCCTCGCCGGCGGCCTTCAGGAGGGCGGCCGTCTCGCGGGCCTGGCGGCCGCTGAAATAGCCTTGGGCGGAAAACGGCGGCGTGGCAATCGAGGTCGAGCAGCCGATCAGCGCGACGGGGCCGCGGCGGCGGATATAGGGAAAGAGTTTGTGGTCGTCCTGGAAGATCAGCGGGTCGTCGTCACCGCGCATGTAGTCGTACCAGGCCTGGACCGAGCGCTCGTGCGCGCCGGGCACATAGGCGTCGTGATTGCCCGGAACAACGGACGTGTCGAGCGGCGCGCCCGCTTCACTCAGCCATTCCGCAACAAGCTTCACCTCGAGCTTCGAGGCGAGGTTCACCAGATCGCCCGTGATCGCCAGATGATCGGGATTTTCGGCACGCAGCCCGTCCAGAACCATTTGCAGCGCATTGGGGAAAAGATGCTTGCGGCGGTTGCGATGCCAGTTCACATAGCCCGTAATCCGCTTCGAGGCCAATTCCCGGATCGTCAGGTTCGGCAGCGGGCCGAGATGCACGTCGGAGATGTGGGCGAGCTTGAACATGGCGCTTCTCTTAGCGGCGCTGAAACCGAGGGGCAAGGAAAATGAAGCCAGCAGGAGGCACCGGGCGGGGCGCCGATAGCGAAAGGCTCGGATGGCCCAAGAGGTTCCTCATTCGCCTTCTGCATGTCTATTTCGCCGTCAATCGCGGGATGACGCTCGGCGTTCGCGCGGCCTGTTTCGACGAGGCAGGACGGATCTTCCTCGTCCGGCACACCTATGTGCCAGGCTGGCATATGCCGGGTGGCGGGGTGGAGCGCGGCGAAACCGCGATGGAGGCGCTTTTGAAGGAAATGCGGGAAGAGGGCAATCTTGAAGCGGTCAACGAACCCGCGCTCTTTCATGTGTACTTCAACGCGCGCGTCAGCCGGCGCGATCACGTCCTGCTCTACCGCGTCAACGTGCGCCAGACCTCGGCCCGTCCGGCGGATCGGGAGATCGCCGAGGCGGGCTTTTTCGCCCTCGACGCACTGCCGGAGGGCGTGACCCAGGCTACACAGCTGCGGATCGCGGAACTGCGCGGGGAAATCGCCCCCGCGCATCACTGGTAGGCTCAGGCGCCAAGCCTTTCGCGGCCGTGGGGCGCCATCAGATTCTCGTCCGGGCCGACCGGGACGACGCCCGTCGGATTGATCATCGTGTGGCTGCGATAATAGTGATGCTTGATGTGGCGCATCTCGACCGTCTCGGCGATGCCCGGCGTCTGGTAGAGGTCGCGTAGATAGGCCGAGAGCGCCGGATAGTCCGCGATGCGGCGGATGTTGCACTTGAAGTGGCCGACATAGACGGGGTCGAAGCGCACCAGCGTGGTGAAGAGCCGCCAGTCGGCTTCCGTCATGCGCCTGCCGAAGAGGTAGCGCTGATCCGTCAGCCGCTTTTCCAGCCAGTCGAGCGTCTCGAACAGCGGATAGACGGCGCTTTCATAGGCATCCTGAGTGGTGGCAAAACCGGCCTTGTAGACGCCGTTGTTGACGGTGTCGTAAATGCGGGCGTTCACCTCGTCGATCTCCGCATGCAGATCTTCGGGGTGCATGTCGAGGGTCGAGCCGGTCAGGACGTCGAAGGCCGAATTGAGCATGCGGATGATCTCGGAGGACTCGTTCGAGACGATCGTGCCCTGATGCTTGTCCCAGAGCACCGGGACCGTAACGCGACCTGAGAATTCCGGGTCAGCCTTGACATATACCTGCCAGAGATAGTCCGAGCCGAAGATATGGTCAGGCGTCGCGCCATCACGGTCATGAAATTCCCAGCCATTCTTCAGCATCAAGGGATCGACGACCGAGACTGAAATTAGGTCTTCGAGACCTTTCAGCTTGCGGAAGATCAGGGTGCGATGCGCCCAGGGGCAGGCATAGGAGACATAGAGGTGGTATCGACCGGCCTCCGCCTTGAAGCCGCCCTTGCCCGACGGGCCGGCCGAGCCGTCTGCGGTTACCCAGTTGCGAAAGCTCGAATCGGCTCGCTTGAAATGCCCTGAGGTCGATTTCGTGTCGTACCAGACGTCCTGCCAGACGCCATCCACTAGTCTGCCCATGATCATTTCCTTCTGTTTTTCACTTGTCAGGCAAAATACGGCTGCTGGCTGCAATTGCGAGGGGCGATGGGTTGAACAGTGCGTTTTCCGTTGGACGGCGAGAAAATTTGCTGCTATCGGAACAAAACTGAAAATTTGAAGGCCCCGATGACCATCGCACGGAACCCACGACGACGCTGAAGCTCTCGAACGCACGAATTTCGTGCGCGTGAACCCTATTGCTGTCTGTCTATTGGTTTCGGTCATCCATGTTTCACTCCGGCCTTGTCTACCTCACCGAGGATGCGTCGCACGACGCTGTCATTGAACTCATCAACGAAGAAGCTTTTGGTCCTGGCCGGCACACCCGTGCGGCAGCGCGCATCCGCGAGCAGGGGCCACATGACCGGTCACTTTCCTTCATCTGCACCGACAATGGCGAGACGATCGCATCCGTCCGGATGACGCCGGTTCTCGCCGGCGGCGTTCAAGGGCATCTGCTCGGACCGCTTGCCGTGCGCCCGTCGCATAAGAACCGGGGCATTGGCCGCGAACTCGTGCGGATCGCGATCGAGGCGGCGCGGCGGAAGGGCTCGGAAGGTGTCATCCTGATCGGTGATCCGCCCTATTACATGCCGCTCGGCTTCGAGAAGGTTGCCTACCAAGCGCTCGACTTTCCCGGTCCCGTCGATCCAAACCGGGTGTTGGTCGTGCCTTTGGCCGACGACGTGCATGACCGGTTGAAGGGTGTGATCGCCTGGCGGGACTGCGGGGCGAAGATGCCTGCGGCGGCCGACGAGGCCCCGGATCGCGCCTATGCTTCGGCGTGAGACGTGTCCTCAAGCGCTTCGCCGAAGCGCTTGATCAGCCAGCAGATATCGTAGCCCTTGGCGAAATCCTCGATGCGGCCGAAAACATGGTAGCCGGCACGCTCATAGGCGCGGCAGGCGACCGGGTTGATCGTGTCGATGTAAGCGCCGATGCAGCCGCGGGCCCTCGCTTCCTCCTCAGCTCGTGCCAGTAGCGCCCCGGCCATGCCCTGACCGCGCAGGCGCTCGGGAACTGCGAGCAATTCCACAAACAGCCAGCCCCGGCCGGTGTAGCCGACGAGGCCACCGTCGACCGTGCCGTCATCGGCGGTGATCGGGATGTAGATGTCTTTTCGATCCGTTGCGCCAAGCAGCGTTTCGTTGTGCGCCTTGATACTGGCGAGGATGGAATCGCGGGCGGCTTCGGGAACGGTGTCCGAGAGGGTGAGGGGTATCGTCATGTCTTGCAGTGTTCCGCTTTGCCCCGGAATTGTCGAGAGCGAGTCCTCGAAATTCCTGCGGAACCCTTCGGTGCAGCGCGTGTTGGGCAGGCATCAACAGATGGCAATGAGGAGGCCCGGATGCGCGCACTGGTATGGCACGGCAAGGAAGATATCCGATGTGATCGGGTGTCGGACCCGGAAATCGAGGATCCGCGCGATGCGATCATCAAGGTGACAAGCTGTGCGATCTGCGGCTCGGACCTGCATCTCTTCCACAATTTCGTGCCCGTGATGATGCCGGGCGACATCATGGGCCATGAAACCATGGGCGAGGTGGTCGAGGTCGGCTCGGGCATGAACGGCAAGCTGAAGAAGGGGGACCGTGTGGTCATTCCCTTCACCATCACCTGCGGCGAGTGCGAGCAGTGTCAGCGCGGTAATTTCTCGGTCTGTGAGCGCTCGAACCGGAAGAAGGAACTCGCGGAAAAAGCCTTCGGGCGGACCACCGCGGGGCTGTTCGGCTATTCGCACCTGACCGGTGGTTATCCGGGTGGCCAGGCCGAATATCTGCGCGTCCCCTTTGCCGACAGCACGCATATCAAGGTGCCCGACGGCATGAGCGACGAGCAGGCGCTCTTCCTCAGCGACATTCTACCAACCGGCTGGCAGGCCGCCGTGCAATGCGAGATCGAGCCTACCGACACCGTGGTCGTCTGGGGCTGCGGGCCTGTCGGACAGATGGCAATCCGCAGCGCCGTTCTCCTGGGCGCAGCCCAGGTCGTGGCGATCGATTATCTGCCGGAGCGGCTTTCCATGGCGGAAGCTGGCGGCGCAATTCCTGTCAACTTCAAGGAGGAGAGCGTCATCGACCGGATTGACGAACTCACCAGGGGCAAGGGGCCGGAGAAATGCATCGACGCCGTCGGCATGGAGAGCCATGTCTCGGTGAGCCACCCTGACAGTCTGATGGACCGGGCCAAGCAGATGATGCTGATGGAAAACGATCGGCCGCATGTGCTGCGCGAGATGATCTATGTCTGCCGGCCGGGCGGGATCATCTCGATTCCCGGCGTCTATAGCGGGCTCGTCGACAAGGTCCCGATGGGCATGGCGATGAACAAGGGACTGACCTTCCGCATGGGGCAGACGCATGTCAAACGCTGGACGGACGATCTCCTGCGCCGCATCGAAGAGGGCGAACTCGATCCATCCTTCGTCATCACCCACACCGTCGGGCTCGAGGACGGGCCGGAGATGTACAAGGTGTTTCGCGACAAGCAGGACAGCTGCATCAAGGTCGTGCTCAAGCCCTAACCGGAGGTATCGTCATGAATTTTCTCAGCACACTCAAGCGTTCGAAGAGCGATCCAAAGGTTCTCGAAACAGGACCGAGCTCGTTTTCATCGTCCGACCGGCTGGCTCGCAATCTCGGCTGGTTCAGCATCGGGCTCGGTGTCGTCCAGCTGTTCGGCGCGCACCGGATCACACGGGCACTCGGCATGGAGGGTCAGGAGGTGGCGGTCAGGGCCTATGGCCTGCGCGAGATCGGCTCGGGCATGATGACGCTCTCTGTCGACAAGGAGGTGGGGCTTGCCAGCCGCATTGCCGGCGACGGGCTCGACATCGTTGCACTGGGATCCGCGATGCACCCCGATAATCCCAAGCAGGACAATGTGGCGATCGCGCTTGTGATGGTCGCGGGCGTGACCCTGCTCGATTTCATTGCTGCAGGGGCTTCGACAGGGCGGCACATGCGTCGTGGCGAGGTGCGGGATTTCGGTGACCGAAGCGGGTTTCCGAAGGGTGTCGCGGCATCGCGCGGGCTGGCCAAGGAGAAGGCCAAGGCGTTGATGGGGTGAGGGGAGCGCGTAGCGTCGGCGGGAAGAACCTTATAGGCTCACTGTTTAGTCGAACAGTACGAGCCCATACCAGAGAATGCAGCCCATACCCACGCTCACAACCTCACGTCTCACCTTGCGTCCGATGCGCTTCGATGACTGGCCGGCGTACCGGCAGCTGATGGCGTCGGAGCGGGCGCAGTTCATGGGCGGGCCGTTTTCTGAGGCTGCAGCCTGGGGCATGTTCTGCAGCGATCATGCGCAGTGGGATCTGTTTGGCTGCGGGGCGCTGATGATCGAGGATCTGGCCAGTGGCGCATGCGTCGGTCAGGTGGGGATCAATGCGGGGCCGCTGTTCCCGGAGTTCGAGCTCGGCTGGTTCGTCTATCCGGAGTTCGAAGGGCGCGGCTATGCGCGGGAAGCTGCGGAGGCGATGCTTTCCTGGGCGCGGGACATTCGCAAACTGCCGAGCCTGGTGAGTTATGTCTATCCCGAAAATACGCGGTCGGCTGGGCTTGCCCTTCGGCTCGGTGCGGTCCTTGACCCCAGCGCAGAACGGCCAGCGCCAGAGGACCTCGTCTATCGACACTATCCCCGGGTTTCCGACTGACGCGGCACTTTCTTCATCTGAAGCGCCTTACCGGCCCTCGCGCCACCACATGGCGGATACCGCCAACAGCAGGATGCCGAGACCGGCAAATCCTGCAAACAGGGGCAGCGTGTTGACGCCCTTGAGCACGGTTTCGTCGGTCAGCTTGATCAGCATGCGGCGATCGTCGGCGACGCGGACTTCGCCGCGCACGGGCAGGATGTCGGGGATGCGCACGGTCTCATCGCCATCGTCGAGGCGGGCGGTGAGGCCACGGGTTTCCTGGCTGATCGGGGCGAGCGTGTCGGTCGTCGAGATCATCGCGCGGAATTCGGGCGCATCGACGGCGCCGACATGCACGAGGGTCGAGAAGTCACCATTGGTGATGGTGAAGAGGCCGGTCTCTGTCATGCGGCTCTCGCCGCGATAGAGGCCGGGCTGTATTTCGTTCAAGTTCAGCGCGATCGTCTCACCCGAGGGCGTGGTGATCGTCGCGGGGCCGGGGGCGTCGCCTATGGTCTGGCGGGTCACCTCCAACGTGCGGCCGGTGGCGCGGGCTTTGAGCGCTTCTTCCTCGAGTTCCGGCTCCTTCATCAGCCAGTGGGCGATGCGGCGATAGAGCGAGACATGCGGGCCGCCGCCTTCAAAGCCGCGGGCCCAGAGCCAGCCCTGGTCGGAAAGCAGCATGGCAACGCGGCCCTCATTGGCGCGGTTCAGCACCAGCAGAGGACGGTCGCCGTCGCCGGTCATGACGGTTTCGCCGTCGGTACGTCCGACATCGACGCTGCGGAACCAGCGCCCCCATTGCGGCGGCTCGACGGCCGAGCCATCAAGGCCACGGGTGACGGGGTGCCGCTTGCCCTGTTCCGACAGGCGCGGATAGAAGCCGGCCTGATGGACATCGCCGGTTGGCGTGGCCGGAAGCACTGACTCGAGCGGCGTGAGGGCGATCGAATCCTGGCCGGCATGTTCGGGGCCAGCTGCGATCAGCAGCGCGCCGCCATTCCTCACATATTCGGCGATGTAGTCGTAATAGAGAATCGGCAATACGCCGCGATGCTGGTAGCGGTCGAAGATGATCAGGTCGAAATCGTTGATTTTTTCGACGAAGAGCTCGCGGGTCGGGAAGGCGATCAGCGAGAGCTCATTGATCGGCGTGCCGTCCTGCTTTTCCGGCGGACGCAGGATGGTGAAGTGGACGAGGTCGACCGAGGCGTCTGACTTCAAGAGGTTGCGCCAGGCACGCTCGCCGGCATGGGGTTCGCCCGAGACGAGTAACACGCGCAGGTTCTGGCGGATGCCCTCGATCAGGTGGATAGCGCGATTGTTGACGTCGGTGACTTCGCCCGGTGTCGCTGCGACCGAGAATTCCAGGACATTGTTGCCGCCGCGGGGGACGCGGAAGGCAAAGGAGGTCTCGGCGCCGGGGACAGCTGGCACGGTGCCGAGGTCTTCGCCGTTCATTCTGACCGAAACGTCGGCCGGCTGGTTGGAGGCCTCACCATCGTCGAAGACGCGGAAGGTGAGTTCCTGTTCCTCGTCGACGATGCCGAATCGCGGTGCGCGCAGGACCTCGATGCGGCGGTCGAATTCGTCGGCCTTGCCCGTGATCAGGGAATGCACCGGTGCGTCGAAGGGGAGCGCCTGGTTTTCGGCCGGGATATCATGCACCTGGCCGTCGGTGACGAAGATTGCGCCACCGACACGGGCGGGGGGAACATCCGTCGTTGCCGCAGCCAGCGCTTCGAAGAGCTTGGTGGAGGGGGCGTCGCTGTCGCCGGGATCGGTCACCTCGACGATGCGCGGTTCGATATTGGGGAAACGGCCGAGGCGGTCGCGGATGCCCTGAAGCGCCTGATCGGTTTCCTCGGCGCGGCCGGCGATCTGCTGGCTCTGGCTGCGGTCGACGATAACAGGCACGACCGTGGTCAGCGGATCGCGCTCTTCCTGGAGCAGGAGCGGGTTTGCGAGTGCTGCCAATACGGCGATCGAGGCGGCAAGCCGGATGGCCGTGCCGCGGACGCCGCGCAGGAAGCCGAGGGCGGAGAGCACCACGGCGAGCACGGCAAGTGTGGCAATGGCGATCCAGGGGATGAAGGGGGCGAATTCGAGCGTCATGGCCTCACTGCCCCAGTCGTTCGAGCAAAGCAGGCACGTGGACCTGGTCTGCCTTGTAGTTGCCGGTCAGCATATACATCATGATGTTGACGCCCGAGCGGAAGGACATTTCGCGCTGCATCTCGTCGGCGGGGACGACGGGAAGCACGCTTGCGCCATTCGCATCGACCGCCCAGGCGCCCATGAGATCGTTGCCGGTGATCATGATCGGGCTCACGCCATCGCCGGAGGAGGCAACGCCGCTGTTGCTGGAGAGCGCCTCCTGACGGGCCTCGACCCAGAGCGGGCTGCCGCTGTAGCGGCCGGGAAAGCCCTGCAGCAGGTAGAAGGCACGCGTCAGCACGTGATCGGAAGGCACCGGCTCGAGCGGCGGGATATCGATATTGGCGAGGATCGCCTGCAGGCGTTCGCCGTTCGGAGAGGAGCCAACTTCGTTGCCCAGTGTCGAGCCCTGGTCACGCGTATCGAAGAGCACGGTGCCGCCTGATCTCATATAGGCGTCGATGCGACTGATCGCGGCGGCCGAGGGCATGGGCGCGGAGGCGGAAATCGGCCAGAAAATGATCGGGTAGAAGGAGAGTTCATCCTTCGAGATGTCGACGCCAACAGGCGGCGCGGGTTCGAGCGTCGTGCGATAGGTGAGGAAGTCCGTGAGGCCCGCGAGCCCTTGTTCGGACAAGCGGTCGACCTCCGCGTCGCCCGTGATGACATAGGCGAGATGGGTGTTGTCGAGGTGCTCCAGGATCTGTTCGTCTCCAGGCTTGGCATCGGCCGACTGAGCCAGCGCCTGACCGGGGGTGGTGGCGATACCGAAGGCGAAAGCGAGGGCCAGGATCGAGGCGGCAGCGGCCGGAGCGCGCTTCGGCATACGCGAGAAGGCGCCGCCCATGAAGAGCACGATCAGGCTGTCGATAACGAGAAGCAGGAAGGCGAGAGTCAACAGGCTCGGCTTCAGCGGCGTGGCAGCCGTGCCGGCCATCGGGTCGCGGGCGAGGGTGAGGCCTGCTGGCGAGGGGAGCGGGCGGAGTGTGGCGTCGGATGGCAAGAGGTTTAGGGCGGTGAAGCCGTCTTCCGTGCCGTAGAGGCCGGGCGGGTTGTCGAAGGTGGCGGCTTCGGGACGTTCCGGGCCGAGCGAGAGCGGCTTGGCGGTCCCGGCTTCGGTTGTCAGCGCACCACGCTCGTTGAGCAGGCGGAAGGGCGGCAGCGAGGCGGCAGTGGACTGGTCGGCTTGCGCTTCGGCCGCGCCAACCCGGGTGAGCTGGACGATACGGCGGAGCATTTCGACGAAGGTGCCCGAGATCGGCAGGTCGGACCAGGTGGCCTCGGCACTGACATGGAAGAGCACGATGCGGCCGGCGCCGTTGTCCTCGACGGTGACGAGTGGCGTGCCGTCGGCGAGGCTTGCCCAGGTGCGGGCGGCGAGATCCGGGGTCGGTTCGGCGAGCACCTGGCGCTTTACGAGAATGCCTTCGGGGCGCGGCATGCCGGCAAACGGGCCGAAGGTCGGGAAATCGGCGAGCGGCTGAGGCTCGGCCCAGGAGAGGGCGCCGCCCAGCGCGCGTTCGCCCTGGCGCAGGATCACGGGTACCAGCGGGTCGTCGGCGGGGGCTGCGGCCAAACGCGGGCCGGCAAAACGGATGAGCGTGCCGCCGCGGTTGATCCACGCTTGCAGCGGATCATAGACGTCGGCAGGCAGGCGGCCGACATCCGCGAGCACCAGGGCAGACGGATTCTGGTTGAGGATCTCGGGGATGGCGACGGCGAGGTCGGTTTGGCCGGGCTTGACCACATCGGCATAGGGGCCGAGCGCGCGCTCGATGTAATAGAGCGGCGAAAGCAGCGGCTGGAAGCCGTCTCCACTGTCACCGGAAACAAGTGCGACCTTGCGGCGGCGGAAGCCGTCGTCGAGCAGGTAGGTGGCGCCAGCGGAAGCGATGCCTGCAATCGAGAGGCGGGCGAAATCATTGCGCAGCTCGAAGGGGGCGGCGATCTCGCCGGAAGCTTCTGATGTGCCGGGGGCGAAATCCACCTGGCCGGAGGCGATGACACGACCCTGGCGGTCCTGCGCATCGACGATCAGGCTGCGAGGTTCGGCGGCATTCAGGCGCGAGAGCGTGACGGTGAGCGCATCCGAGCCGTTGTTGGCGCCGGTGATGGCGACGCTTGTTGCGCCATCGCCTTCAACGATGCGGAACTCCGCTGGAGACAAGCTGGCGAGATCCGAGAGGAACGGGTCTTCGGCGTCACGCGCAATGCCATCGGAGACATAGGTCAGCGTGCCGGGGCGTTCCGAGGAGAAGGTGGTGCGCAGGGCCTCGATGGTCCTTGTCCGATCGGGGCGGAGCGGACGTGCGGTGGCGGCGGCGAGTTTTTCAAGGGCGACGGCGGGTGTCCCGGGGATCGCGTCATGGGTCGCGTCGGCGGTGAAGACGATCGAGACGGGCAGGCTGCGGTCAGCGGCATCGCCGATCAGGGTGGTCGCGGTTTCGACACGGCGATCCCAGTCGCCAACGGTTGCCCAGCCATTGTCGACGACGAGCAGCAGCGGGCCGTCGCCGGAAAGTGTGGCGTTGCGCGGGTTGAGCACGGGATCGGCGAGTGCGAAGATGACGATCGCGGCCATCAGCATGCGCAGAAGCGTCAGCCACCAGGGGCTTTTCGAGGGCGTTTCCTCGCGCTTCAACACGCCGGCCAGGATCTTCAGCGGCGGAAAGACTTCCGCCTTCGGGCGCGGCGGGGTGAGCTTTAGGAGCCACCAGATCAGGGGCAGCGCGAGCAGGGCGCCGAGCATGGCGGGAGCGCCGAAGGCGAGTGGCATACCGAACATCAGCCCGCACTCCTGACCGCTGCGGGCGGCATGCCCGACAGGTGCATGTGGACGGCGACGAGGGCCTCCGAGGCGAGGCGATCGGTGCGGTTGTGGGTGAAGCTCCAGCCCATGCGGCGGAGCTGATCCGACATCGATCCTCGGCGAGCGAGATAAGCCTGCTGATAATCGTCACGCAGCGTCTCGGCGCGGCCGGAGGTCAGCTTTTCGCCGGTTTCGGGATCGGTGAATTCGGTGCGGCCGGTATAGGGGAAGGTCTCTTCCGCCGGATCGGCCACCTCGAGCACATGGCCGCGCAGGCCGCGGCGGGCGAGCGGCGTGATGCGCTCCATCACCCGGTCGGCATCGTCGAGAAAATCGCCGATCAGCACGATGTCGCTTGCGCCGCGGATCATGCGGGTGTCGGGCAGGCCTTCGGTCAGCGGCGCGTGCATGATGGCGGTCGCCAGTCGCTCGGCGGCGTTGCGGGCGGAAATCGGCTCCATGATGCCAGGGCAACCAATGCGTTCGCCGGAACGTGCCAGGATTTCGGCGAGGGCCAGCATCAGGACGAGGGCGCGGCTTTCCTTGGAGACGGAGGCCAGCGTCGACTTGTACATCATCGACGGCGACATGTCGGCCCAGAGCCAGACCGTGTGGGCCGCTTCCCACTCGCGGTCACGGATATACATGTGGTCGTCGCGTGCCGAGCGGCGCCAGTCGATGCGCGAGAAGCTCTCGCCATCGGCATAGGGACGGAACTGCCAGAAGTTTTCGCCAATGCCGCGCTTGCGGCGGCCATGCCAGCCGGCGATCACCGTATTGGCGATGCGGCGGGCCTCGACCATGCAGTCGGGCACGAGCACGGCCCGCTGGCGCGCGCGCTTCAACACCTCGCTGCCGGCTGTCTGCTCGACGATCTGGCCGATGGATGCCACGCGGTTAAGGCCTCCCTTACTTGCGCAGGTCGGAAACGAGGCCCGCGATGACGTCGCGGACGGTCATGCCTTCAGCACGCGCCGCAAAGGTCAGTGCCATGCGGTGTTCAAGCACGGGTTCGGCGAGTGCGTAGACGTCGTCGATGGAGGGCGCGAGGCGACCTTCGTAAAGGGCGCGGGCGCGGGCGCAGAGCATCAGGGCCTGGCCGGCGCGGGGCCCTGGGCCCCAGGCGATGTTCTTGTCTGTCGTCTCGTTGCCGTGGCCCGGACGCGCTGAGCGGACGAGCGTCAGAATGGCGTCGACCACGGTGTCAGAGACCGGCATCTGGCGGATCAGTTTCTGGATCTCCAGCAGGCGGGTGCTGTTGATGACTGCGCTGGCGCGGCGGTCACCGACGCCAGTCGTTTCCAGCAGGATCTGCCGTTCTGCGGCAAGCTCCGGATAAAGAACGTCGACCTGCAGAAGGAAGCGGTCGAGCTGGGCTTCCGGCAGCGGGTAAGTGCCTTCCTGCTCCAGCGGGTTCTGGGTCGCGAGCACGTGGAAGGGGGCGGGCAGCTGATAGGGCTGGCCGGCGACGGTGACATGATATTCCTGCATGGACTGCAGAAGGGCAGACTGGGTGCGCGGGCTCGCACGGTTGATCTCGTCGGCCATCAGCAGCTGGGCAAAGACCGGACCCTTGACGAAGCGGAAGGAGCGACGCCCCGTTTCGTCCTGGTCCATGACCTCAGTGCCGATAATGTCCGACGGCATCAGGTCCGGCGTAAACTGGATACGGTTGGCATCGAGGCCAAGGGCCGAGCCGATCGTCGTCACCAGCTTGGTCTTGGCAAGACCGGGGACACCGACCAGAAGAGCATGGCCACCGGAGAGAATGGCGAGAAGGGTGTTTTCGACGACCTTTTCCTGACCGAAGATGACCTTGGCGACTTCCTGGCGGATCGCTGCGATATCCGCGAGAGCCTTCTCGGCCTCGGCAACGATCGCCTTCTCGTCCAGTGCAACATCGGGATTTGGCATCATGCCCATGGTCTGCTCCAATTGGTTTTGGACGTGTCCGGCGAATCGAACGGACGCGTAAGGTGCATGTTACTGAAACTAACTTATTGGCGAGAGGACGGCTGACAAGGACGTTTCGAATGACTATCTCGTGACTGTTATAGGCTAAAGACAAAACCGGGACGCAAAGATGGCAGGCGATACGCTAAAGGCGACGACAGATGCGGCGGGGCTCGCCGCACTGATTTCGCGCGCGTCAGCGCAAACATCGGGCGGAAAGGCGTCGCTGCCGCCGGTGGAGCGCTGGGAACCGCCGTTCTGCGGGGATCTCGACATGGAAATCAGGGCCGACGGGACCTGGTTTTACATGGGCACGCCGATCGGTCGGGAGCCTCTGGTTCGTCTGTTTTCGACGGTTCTGCGCAAGGACGAGGATGGCAAGACCTATCTCGTCACGCCTGTGGAAAAGGTCGGCATCCGCGTCGAGGACGCCCATTTCGTCGCGGTCGAGATGAGCGTGACGGAAGAGGCGGGTGAGTCGGTGCTGACATTCCGCACGAATGTCGGCGATGTGGTTGAGGCGGGGCCCGAGCATAAGCTGCGGTTCGAGATCGTCGGCAAGAACCATGAACTCAAGCCTTACCTGTCCGTCCGTGGCCGTCTGGAGGCGCTTGTCTCGCGAGCGGTCATGTATGATCTCGTCGAGCGCGGAGAGGTGGTGGAGATCGGGGGCAAGGCGATGTTTGCCGTGCGCTCGCGCGGCGCCGTGTTTCCTGTGATGCCCGCCGAAGAACTCGATCGACTGTCGCGATGAGCCTGATGACGTTTACTGCAGAGGATTTTCGTCGTCGGGCGCTGGAGCAGATGGGTGCGCCGCTCGAACATGCCTGGCGCGACCATGGCGACCATGCGCTGAACCCCGACACCATCCTGCAATACGAGCAGTTGAAGCTGAAGGATGCGGCGGTGCTGATCGGCGTGATCGACGATCCGGACGAGGCGCGGATCATCCTCACCCAGCGCACCAGCAAGCTCCGGCAACATGCAGGCCAGATCGCCTTTCCGGGCGGTGGCATCGATGCGACGGATACCTCGCCGGAAGAAGCGGCGCTGCGCGAGGCGGAGGAAGAGATCGGCCTCGATCGTCGTTTTGTCGAGACGGTCGGCCGGCTGCCGCAATATCTCTCAGGCACCGGTTTCCGCATTCAGCCGGTGCTTTCCGTCGTGCAACCCGGTTTTGCGTTGACGCTCAATCCCGACGAGGTGGACAGCGTCTTCGAGGTGCCGCTTTCCTTCCTGATGAACCCGTCCAATCATCGGCAGGACAGCCGGATGTGGCAGGGCTCCGTCAGGCATTTCTATGTGATGCCCTATCGGGAACGGCATATCTGGGGCATTACGGCCGGCATCATCCGGACGCTCTACGAAAGGCTCTACGCATGACCAATCTGGCCGATCGCGACTGGTTCCAGGAGCCCGCCCTACAAAAGCTGATGACGCTGCTGAATAGCGGCGGCGCGGAGACACGGGTGGTCGGTGGCGCTGTGCGCAACAGTCTGATGGGACTGCCGGTCGGGGATATCGACCTTGCCACGACGCTGATGCCGGAAGAGGTGAGCGGACGGGCGGCGGCGAAAGGCATCAAGGCGGTACCGACCGGGATCGAGCATGGGACCGTGACGCTTGTTGTCGACGGCAAGGGCTATGAGGTGACGACGCTCCGGCGTGACGTCGAGACCAATGGTCGCCATGCCCAGGTCGCCTTCGGCGCGAGCTGGCAGGAGGATGCCGACCGGCGCGACCTCACCATCAACGCCCTTTATGTCGGTATCGATGGCGAGGTGATCGATCTCGTCGGTGGCCTGAAGGACATCGAAACGAAAACCGTGCGCTTCATCGGCGATGCCGAGCAGCGGATTGCCGAAGACTACCTGCGCGTCTTGCGCTTCTTCCGCTTCTTTGCCCATTACGGCAGCGGGCGTCCGGATACGGATGGTCTGAAGGCTTGTGCGAGGGCGCGCAGCCAGCTGAAATCCCTGTCTGCCGAGCGCGTCTGGAGCGAGATCAAGAAGCTCTTATCGGCGCGCGATCCGGGGCGGGCGCTGCTCTGGATGCGCCAATCGGGCGTGCTGACCGAAATCCTGCCCGAAACGGAGAAATGGGGAATCGATGCGATTCCCGGCCTCATAGCGGCCGAACAGGCGCTCGGCTGGGAGCCGGATGCACTGTTGCGTCTTTGCGCGATCGTACCGAAGGATGCAGCGCGGCTCGTGACGCTGTCCGAGCGGTTGCGGATGTCGAATGCCGAGGCAATGGCGCTCGACCGGTTCGCGCGGTCGCCGAAGCCACAGGAAACGGTGACCGACGTCGCCTTCGACCGCGATCTCTATCGCTTCGGCAAGGACGGCATGATTTTCGTGCTGAAGCTCGAGCTTGCCTCGGCCCGTGCGCGGGCCGAGGGCGACCAGAAGGCGATGGCGCGGAGTGCGCGGCTGTTTGCCCTGTTAAAGCGTGCCGAGGGCTTCGTGCGGCCAGTGCTGCCGATCAAGGGCTCCGACGTGCTTGCCGCCGGTATTCCTGCAGGACCGAAGGTCGGGGAAATTCTCGGCAAGCTTGAGGAGGGCTGGATCGCATCGCAGTTCAATCTCAGCCGCGAGGATCTTCTCGTCCGGCTGGACACCCTGGCGAAGGTCTGACGTTTCAAGATATCAAGAGAAGCCAATACGCATGCTGTTGGCTTCGGTTCATGAGGAACCACTCAACAAAGAGTGTCCCACCTGCTGCGATCCGAGCGGGAGTTCGGCAGCGTATCCCTTCCGGCTTTACACGATCGGCATGACGCCGATCTGGCCTTCAGAGGAGGGATTTCCATGACACGCATCGCAGCCGCATTTCTTGCCGCAGGCATGACCTTCGCCGCTCCTTCGGCGAATTCCGCCAATATCGTCGAGACCGCCCAGCAGGCCGGCAGCTTCAAGACGCTGCTTGCCGCGGCAGAGGCGGCCGGTCTCGTTGATGCGCTTTCGGGCGGCGGTCCGCTGACCGTCTTCGCGCCGACCGACGAAGCCTTTGCTGCACTGCCGGCCGGCACGGTCGAGAACCTGCTCAAGCCCGAGAACAAGGACCAGCTCGCCGCGATCCTGAGCTATCATGTCGTCGGTCGCGAACTGACCTCGACCATGCTGCCGGGCCGCACGATCCATGTCCGCACGATCAAGAGCGGCGGTGATCGCACGCTCGCGGTGTCCAAGTCGGGTTCGGGTGTAACCGTTGACGGCGCAAACGTGGTGTCTGCCGATATCCGCACGGATAACGGCGTCATTCATGTGATCGACAAGGTCATGCTGCCGAGCAGCTGAGACACGCAAGCTTCTTTCTGGACACGGAGCCCGCATGCCGGGCTCCGTTGCCGTTTGGGCAGTCGCGCGCGGCTTCAGGCCGTCTGGGACTGATCGTTGCGAATCCGTTCCTTGATGTGATCCACCATGGACGGACGGATGATCTCCTCGCCATGGGTGACCTTCAAGTGTTCCACGGCCCTTCTCACGACTTCAGCCTCTTCCTCGGCCCGCGTGTGCCAGTCGCAGCCGGGGACCAGAGTTCCGCATTCGAAGCGTTTCATGATCGTCTCCTCCTTCGTCTCCTCAACTCTCGAAACCGCAGAATGCCACGATTGTTCGGCGGATGCCAAAAAAATGGCCCGCACAGGGCGGGCCAAAGTATCGACGCGGTGGATTCTGTCTGATCAATCGGGCATGGCCCAGGCATGGAAAACGGAGCGCGCGGGCTGGCGTTTGCCCCGATGGCTGCCGGTTTCGATGTCGTTTGCGGCGAGCCGGTCGGCGAGATCTTTGCCGGCCAGACCGAGGCGCACCTGCTCAACGAAATAAGAATGGGGCAAGTCGACATCACTCGACTGACGCATTTGCTCCGCCAGCCGATCGATCAATTCTGGTGCCTTGAGCGCACGATCGGCGGGGTCACTGACGCGGGATACGGATACTGAGCTGGATGGGGGCATCGCAATCTCCTCCTCGATACTGCGTGAGGCCGCAGAATGCCTCCCGTCCGGCGTGAGCGCAATGAAAACCGTCAAGTTCTCGACACACTTTGTCGTAAGCGACGGGAATCACCGCTCATTCTTTTTCGTGAATTGACTTGTGGATAACCGTGTCAGCGGTAACCCCAAGCGATCAGGGATATCGCACGAGCGGCGGGAGCGAGGAGAGGATTGATTCGACATTGCCGCCGGTCTTCAGGCCGAAGATCGTGCCGCGGTCGTAGAGCAGGTTGAACTCCACATAGCGGCCGCGACGGACAAGCTGTTCCTCGCGGTCCTCATCCGTCCAGGGATTGTTGAAATTGCCCCGGACGATCTTCGGATAGACGAGATTGAAGGCACGGCCGACATCCTGGACAAAGGCGAAGTTGGCGTTCCAGCCCCCCTTGTCCTCGTCTGCCGTCAGCCAGTCGAAGAAAATGCCGCCGATGCCGCGCGCCTCGTTGCGGTGGGGCAGGAAGAAGTATTCGTCGCACCACTTCTTGTAGGCGGGGTAGTCGGCCACGGCGGGATGGCGTTCGCAGGTGACCTCCATGGCACGGTGGAAGAGGCGGGTGTCGGGATCATCCTGGCTGCGCCGGCGGTCGAGCACCGGCGTCAGGTCGGCGCCGCCACCGAACCACTGGCTCGATGTGACCACCATGCGGGTGTTCATGTGCACCGTTGGGACATGCGGGTTCACGGGATGCGCGATCAGCGAAATGCCAGACGCCCAGAAGCGCGGGTCTTCCTCGGCGCCCGGCATCTGCTTGCGGAATTCGGGCGAGAACTCGCCATGCACCGTCGAGGTGTGCACGCCGACCTTCTCGAAGACGCGGCCATACATCATCGACATGCGGCCGCCGCCGCCCTTGCCCTCTTCACGCAGCCAGTCCTTGGCCTGGAATCGGCCAGGCTCGCGATCGGACATCGGCCCGGTGAGTTCGTTCTCCAGGGTTTCGAACGAGGCGCAGATCGCATCGCGCAGACTTTCGAACCAGGCGCGTGCCGCGTCCTTCTTCTCCTCGATATCCTCGGGCAGGCCTTTCGGCAGAACCGGTCGCTCCATGTCGTCCCCCTCAACTTCTTCAGGCAAACGAATATCAGGTGAAATCGCAGGCGGCCATATGGGGGCGGGGGTGTCCCCGTAAAATCGACTCGCCTTCCGGTTTTGCGTGGATTAATCTCTTGTCCATGCGAGGGATTTCATGACGAAGATACCTGGCCCGCCGCCATTTACAGGTCTCAGGAAACGTATTGCCGATCACCGCGCCGGAACGGCCGGGCGTCTCGGTGGGCAGTTCGTGCGCGAAACCTATTGCCTGACACGCGAAGAGGCTCGAGCCAAGGCGCGCGAGTGGTTCGACGCCTTTCCGAAGGCGGCTTACTGGACCGAAGTTGAAAGCTGGCGGCAGCTCGACGAAGACCAGATCGAGTTCACAATGCGCCGGCTGCCTTCTGCCGACTGACGGCGCCCCGCCCAGGTGCGATCCAACGGCAAATTCTCAATTCGCTAGAATTCTAACTTTCTTTGAAAGCCAATCACAAAACCTCGTCGCTAGGTTCGTCTGTACATAGCCGGAATGATGCCGGCTTCGGATCGACATGATATGCGACATAAGGTTTTCCCATGAGTACAGTCTGGCTCAACCCATCCGTTGCCGGTGCGGCTTCGATGGCGAGCGCTGCCGCGTCCGCGCTCGATCGCGTGACGCCGCGCGCGGTGACAGCACCTGTCGCCGAGACTGAGACGGATGCGTCCAGCTATTGGTCGATTTCGACCACCATGCGGCCCGGAAGCCTTTCGGCCGGCAGCGTGCAGGAAGCCAACGAGATTGCGGCAGCCGTATCGGATACGGCAGCGCTCGGTCTGGAACAGGCGACGGATATCGTCGCGCGCATCCAGCAGAAGCTCGTGCTCGCCAAGGCCGTCGGGGCCGATCGCAATGGGATCAATGCCGACATCTCGCAGATGAAGGCCGAGCTCGGTGCGGTCGTTGCTGACAGCACGTTCAACGGAGACAACTGGCTGATGGTCGAGGCCGGAGGGCGGCCGAAGGTCACCTCGCTGCTCGCCTCCGTGACCACGGGCAATGATGGCGGCCTCTCCATCAATATGGTCGATTTCGACACCGCCAAATCGACACTTGTCTCGCGCGAGGATGCGGGCGACGGCGTTCTGACTCGAGCCTATGCGGGCACCAGCCTCGGCGGCGTGCCTTACAATTACTATCTGATGGATGCCCAATCGCGCGAACCGGTGGAGGCCGGGGCCCGCGAGATCAGGATCGATAGCCGGACGACCGGCGACGAGATCGACGGGATGATCTCGACCCTCAATCGGGTCCTAATCGATATGGTGAGCGCCAGTGCCGAGGTGAGCACGACGCGCAGCCAGGTGACGGGCGGCGGTGTGCTTCTGCAGGGCTTGCAGGGGTCATCCGAACTCGGCGTCAGCCGGTTGGTCGACACGGAACTCAATGAGCAGCGGGTGCGGCTGACGGCGGAGAAGGTGCAGGATCAGTTGCAGTCCTCGGTGCTGAACATCGCGAATGTATCGATGACGTCGTGGTTGAAGCTCTGAGCTCAAGCTTTTGTTTGTGAATCGAAAAGGCCCGCTTCGCGCGGGCCTTTCGCTGTTCTCTGCTGCTGGCCGCTGCTCAGCGTTTTGCGCGGGGACGCTTTGCCTTGCCGCGCGGCAGCGGGACCATGATCGGGGTCGCGGCTTTTCCGGCTTTCTTCGGCAAGTCCGTGTCCTTTTCCGGGGGCGCCGCTGTCGCAACAGGCTCCACCGTCGGATCTGCCGCCTCCGGTGATGCCGAAGGCTCCGGCAAGGGCTCGTCCGGTTCTGGTGTTTCAACGTCGATCACGGCTGGAAGCGGCGCCTCCACGGCAAGCACCGGAAGGGCTTCCGGCTCGACCGGTTCTGTTTCCACGGTAACCGGTTGTGCGACGGTGTCTTCGACGGGGGCTGCGACCGTCTCAGTCGCTGCGATCGAAGCCTCGGCAGGTGCTTCTGGAGCGGGCGCTTCACCGCGCAGGATATCGCTGATGATTTTGGTGACCTTCAAGGCTGTCGGTACGTCGGTATTGGTCGAATGGCCGCAGAAGGGGACCCTGATGTCGGTCGCAATCTTCGGGCGCGAATTCAGTTCGCCGAACCAGTCGAGTTCGCCGACGACGTCGATGACCTCGGTGAAAGCTTCCGGCATCTTGATCCGGCCGCCGAAGGTGACGATGCGCGCCGTATTGGCGAGCGTTTCGATCCGGCCCGGATCACTGGTCTTCAAGGCGTATAGTGCGTCGGCAATCACGCGGTTGCCGCGAGAATGGCCGGCGATCAGGGTGAATGACAGCGTGGGATCTGCAAGCAGGGTCGATACCGTATCGGCATCAAGGCCGGTGCGGCGACTGGTATCGGTATCCTCGCTGCGCTTGCCATAGGCACCGAGCTTCGGCCGACCGACGACGTCGTCGATCACCTCGAGGTTGCTTCTGATGTGGCCGAGCCAGCCGAAGAGGAAGGCACCGCCGATGGCCTCATTGACGATGTCGCCAAGGCCGTAGCCCGACACCACGGCGGCCACGGGGGCGTCGATCGCGTCGGCCACGTTGCGCGCGAAGGCGGCGGCACCGATCGCCGAACCGCCGATGCCGGCGACTGCCATGGCGCGCACCTCGCGCCCACCGCGCAGGCGGAATTCCTCGACGCTGTCGCAGAGTGTCAGCATTCCGGCGCCTGTGGGCGGAACGATCATGATCAGGCCTTCAGAGGCGAGACTGTCACTGATGTAGAAGGTCTCGTCGGCCGTGAGGGCCTTGACGTCATAGTAGAGCGCGTCCATGCCCGTGTTGCGGAGCCGCCAGGGCTCCAGGGCGGCGTTGCGGACCGGGCGCTGGCTCAAGCGCTCGGGGAAGCTCAAGGATCGGGCGAACTGGGTCAGACCCAGGGCGAATGCTGTCTCGAACATGACTCCATCTCCCTTTTTGCTGCAATGCAGCATAGCGCGATACGGTTGAATTAGCAATTGCCGTTGAAGCGGCGCATCGCGACCGTCTCGCTATCCTAGGCGAGGGCGACTGTGGGCGCCTTGATCTATGTCTGGTTCCTGCCGATCCGGAGTCAGAAACCGGTCTGGCGCAGCGCTTCCCCGGCGATCATGGCTGCCGACATCGCGACATTGATCGAACGCTGGCCCTCGATCATGGGGATGATAACGCGGTGATCGGCCCGGTCATGCACCTGATCGGGGACACCGGCGCTTTCTCGCCCGAAGAGCAGGATGTCATTTCCGGCATAGTCGAAGCGCGTATAGGGCAGGGCGGCTTTGGTCGAGGCAAGCACGAGGCGGCGGCCTTCCGACAGACGCCAGGTGTCGAAGCGCTCCCAGTTGACGTGGCGGGTCATGGCGACGCTTGCGAGATAATCCATGCCGGCGCGCTTCAGGTTCTTGTCTGAGAGCACGAAACCGGCAGGCTCGATGATGTCGACCTTCATGCCGAGACAGGCGGCGAGCCGGAGGATGGTTCCGGTGTTGCCGGGAATGTCTGGCTGGTAGAGGGCGATGCGCAAGTCGGTCATGGGCCGGTCTTATGCGATCGGGGCACGTCGCTCAAGGCGGACGCAGCCTTGCTTGTTGCCGTCTGTGATCGGTGTGCAACAGTTGCGGCAGAATGTCTCGATCGCCGCGAAAGCCGGCTGGAAAATTCCCCTGTCCGCCGATAGAAGAAAGCCCTACTCAACACTAAAGCGGGAGGGCCATCGATGGATCTATTCGGTATTTCGCGCCAGCCCCGATTTATGGCTGTTGCCGCCTGAGGGCGTCACCTCCGCCTCTTTTCCCAAACTGATTCATCCTGCGGCCATAAGTGGCCCCAATCATTGAATATTCGCGTGTTTTGCACCTTTGTCCGGTGTCGCGCGCGCGCCATTTCTGGAGACGTTTCATGTTCTCGTGGTTCGAAAACCGCCTGAATCCGTACCCGGCCGGTGATCCGGTCCTGCCGCCCAAGGGCCTTGTCGCCTTCTGCTGGCACTACACCAAGCCCGCCGGCTGGTGGCTGGCGTTGCTCGGCCTGTGTTCCGGCCTGATCGCGGTTGCCGAAGTGTTCCTGTACCAGTTCCTCGGCAATATCGTGGACTGGCTGTCGACTGCCGAACGTTCGACCTTCCTGCAGACGGAAGGCGGCACGCTTGCCTGGATGGCGGGCCTGCTGCTGATTGGCCTGCCGGTGCTCGGCGTCATGCACACGATCACCATGCACCAGGTGCTGGCCGGCAACTTCCCGATGATCGCGCGCTGGCAGATGCACCGCTTCCTGCTCCGGCACTCGATGACCTTCTTCGCCAACGAGTTCGCCGGTCGTGTCTCGACCAAGGTGATGCAGACGGCGCTGTCCGTCCGCGAAAGCGTGATGAAGATCATCGACGTCTTCATCTATGCGACGACCTTCTTCGTCTCGATGCTGGCGCTGGTGGCCTCGGTCGACTGGCGGCTCGGTGTGCCGCTCGTCCTCTGGCTGGTGATCTATGCGCTGATCCTCAGGCACTTCATTCCGAAGCTTCGCAAGTCCTCCAGCGAGCAGGCGGATGCCCGCTCGATGATGACGGGGCGGATCGTCGACAGCTATACCAATATCGCGACGGTGAAGCTGTTCTCGCATGCCGGCCGGGAAGAGACCTATGCCAAGGAGGGCATGGACGCCTTTCTCGGCACGGTGCACCGGCAGATGCGGCAGATCTCGTTGCTCAATATCTGTGTCGACATCAACAATGCCATCGTCCAGTTCTTCGTGGCGGCCTTGGGCATCTGGTTCTGGCTGAACGGCACGGTGACCGTCGGTGCGATTGCGGTCGCCATCGGTCTTTCCATGCGCATCAACGGCATGTCGCAGTGGATCATGTGGGAGGTGGCAGCGCTCTTCGAGAACATCGGCACCGTCTATGACGGGATGGGCATGATGACCAAGGCCCACGATATCGTCGACAAGCCGGCCGCCAAGGCGCTCGCCGCACCGAGGGGCGAGATCGTCTATGATGGCGTGCGCTTCCACTATGGCAAGCAGAAGGGCGTGATCGAGGACTTCTCGCTGACCATCAAGGCGGGCGAGAAGGTCGGCCTGGTTGGGCGCTCGGGTGCCGGCAAGACGACGCTGATGAACCTGCTTCTGCGCTTCTACGATTTGGAGAAGGGCAGGATCCTTGTCGATGGCCAGGATATCTCGGCGGTGAGCCAGGACAGTCTACGGGCACTCGTCGGCGTTGTGACCCAGGATACGTCGCTTCTGCACCGCTCGATCCGGGATAACATCGCCTATGGCCGGCCGGAAGCGACCGATGCCGAAGTGATCGAAGCGGCGAAACGGGCCAATGCCTGGGAGTTCATCCAGGGGCTTTCCGACATGCAGGGCCGCAGCGGGCTCGACGCGCATGTCGGTGAGCGCGGTGTCAAACTCTCGGGGGGCCAGCGGCAACGTATCGCGATCGCCCGCGTCTTCCTGAAGGACGCGCCGATCCTGGTGCTCGATGAGGCGACCTCGGCACTCGATTCGGAAGTCGAAGCAGCGATCCAGGAAAGCCTGTTCAAGCTGATCGAGGACAAGACGGTGATTGCGATCGCCCATCGGCTTTCGACGCTGACGCAGATGGACCGGCTGATTGTGCTCGACAAGGGCCGGATCGTCGAAGAGGGAACGCATCAGCAGTTGGTGGCGAATGGCGGCATCTATGCCGATCTGTGGACCCGCCAGTCCGGTGGTTTCCTAGCCGATCAGGCCGACGGGCCGAACGAGGTCCGGGAAACGGCGGCTGAGTGACGCGCTGCCGTCACGGCTAAAACGATTATTGGAAAACTGGCGGCGGCGGAGCAATCTGCCGCCGACCTTTTTTGGGCTGCAGCTATTTCGCGAATTTCCAGCCAATTGTGGTCATCAAAGGTTGCGTGCAATCTAAGTAAATTATTCATTGTTTACATCTTAGAACGGTTTCATCCCGACCTATACGGACGATGTCTTGTCCTCACACCTGGCGACCTCCCACGCCCGGTTGGGAATGTATTTTTCCTCCCCTGGAGACCATTCATGTCCAATCTCAAGATCAAAGTGGTGCTGCCGCTGCTTTTCGCAGTTGTGCTCACCTTCGGTATCGGCCAGGGCATTCTGGCGATTAACTTCATTGGCGACGTCAAGGAGCAGGTGAACGTCATCGGGCGCGAACGCCTGCCCAGAACGCTTGCTGTCGCACGGATGAATGCGACATTCGCCGAGGTCCGCCGCGACTATGCCATGCTGTTGAATGCGGAACCGGCAGAGCTGGATTCGATCGTGTCTGCCACTCAGACCGCTGTGGCGGAACGTGATGCGGCATTCGCCGCCTATGAGCCGATGATCACCATGCCTGCTACTCGCGCTCGCTTCGACAGCATGAAGGCTGCGCTCGCGGAGTATGATCGACTCGCCTTGCAGATGGTCGAATTGAAGCGTACCGGCAATCAGGCAGCGGCTAAGGCCGTCTTCAATGGCACCATGGCGGCGAATGCTCGCACGCTCGTCCAGCTCATGGACGAGATGATCAAGTCCAATGTGCAGCTCAGCGACGCCGCAATTGTCAAAGCGGACGACGTCTCCAACACTGCGGTCAACACCACGATCATCGCCGTTCTGATCAGCGCGCTGATTGCCGTCGGTGCCGCCTTCTTCAGCTTTGCCCGGATCGTTCGCCCGATTTCGGCGATCACCGGGTCGATGCGTACCCTTGCTTCCGGCGACACGCAGACCGAGATCCCGTTTGCCGGTCGTCAGGATGAAATCGGCGAGATGGCGGCTGCCGTTAGCGTGTTCCGCGACAATGCCATCGAGCGTGCAGCGCTCGAGCGTCAGGCCGAAGAAAACCGTTCGCTCAGCGAAACCGAGCGTCAGGCGCGCGAGGCCCAGAAGGCACGGGAAGCGGCCGAAGTGCAGTTTGCCGTCGACCAGCTCGCTTCGGGTCTGCAGCGTCTGTCGGATGGCGATCTCGTCGCGCAGATCAACGAACGTTTCGCCGATCATCTCGATCCGCTGCGTTTGAATTTCAACCAGTCCGTCTCCCGCCTGAAGGAGGCCATGCGCGCCGTTAGCGAAAACGCCCGGACGATCGATGCCGGCGCCAACGAGATGCTGGCTGCCGCCGACGATCTTTCGAAGCGGACCGAGCAGCAGGCAGCGTCCGTCGAAGAGACGGCAGCAGCACTCGAGCAGGTGACGACCGCAGTCAAGGACAGCGCTGTGCGCGCCGACGAGGCCGGCCAGCTGGTCAGCCGCACGCGGGAAGGGGCCGAGCATTCGGGCGAAGTCGTTCGCCGTGCGGTCGCTGCCATGCAGGCAATCGAGAAATCCTCTTCGGAAATCTCGAACATCATCGGCGTGATCGACGACATCGCGTTCCAGACCAACCTTCTGGCGCTGAATGCCGGCGTCGAAGCGGCTCGCGCCGGGGAAGCCGGCAAGGGCTTTGCAGTCGTTGCCCAGGAAGTGCGCGAGCTTGCGCAGCGTTCGGCCAATGCGGCGAAGGAGATCAAGGCCCTGATCACCACCTCGGGCGAACAGGTCCGCAACGGTGTCAGCCTCGTGGATGAAACCGGCAAGGCGCTGGAGACCATCGTGCGCGAGGTGCAGGAGATCAACCAGAATGTTCTGGCGATCGTCACCTCCACCCGCGAGCAGTCGACTGGCCTCCAGGAAATCAACATGGCCGTCAACCAGATGGACCAGGGCACGCAGAAGAACGCGGCCATGGTGGAGCAGTCTACGGCGGCAAGCCATGGTCTGGCTCAGCAGGCCGGTCAGCTGATGCAGCTGATGGCGCAGTTCAAGACGGACGAGAACGGCTATCGCGCTTCGCCGCGGGTCGCCCCGGCAACGCCGGCCGCCCAGCCGCAGCCTTCGCCTGCTCGGGCGCTGGGTCGCAAGATCGCCAATGCCTTCAAGGGCAACACGGCCGTGGCGGCCGAGTGGTCCGAGTTCTGAGCACTGCATATTAGACGATGCGAAGTAGAGGGGCAGAAATGCCCCTCTTTTTTTGTCGACGCCTGCGCACCGGATTGTGGATGAGGCGAGAACTGCCCTTCGGCGCGTAAGGCTTTGTTAGAATTCGGATTGGCATGGAAGTCTGCCGGCATTTTTCCCCGGTCGTCTCATTCCGTTTCAATCCAGGATTTCAGTCGTGAAAAATCTCAAGATCAAACTGCTGCTGCCGCTTCTCTTCGGGCTGATGGTGATCGTATCGCTCGGGCAGGGTGCTATTGCCGTCCGCTCCGTGACCGACATGAGTGGTCAGATGGAAGCGCTGGGCGGCCGTCTCGATCGTTCCATGATGATTGCCGAGATCGATTCCGTTCTCGGCGATGTTCGCCGTCTCAACCTGATGATCCTGACGGCCGCCACCTCGGCCGAGAAGAAGACGTTGGTCGAAGACCTCGCCGCCGCGCGTGAGCGGCTGGATGCCGCGATCGCCGAGTTCGACGCTGCGATCGTTCTCCCAGATGTCCGGCAGCGTTTCGAAGGTTTCAAGGCGACCGTCGTCGAGTTTAACGGCCTCGGCCAGAGCTTCGTCGAACAGGCGATGGCCTCGAAGCTCTACCAGGCGAAGGACACGCTGGCCCAGATGGTGCCGCTCGGCAGCGCCGCGGAACAGAGCCTGGGGGACATCAAGGACATCAACCGGGCTGCCGGCGTGCAGGTTCGTCATGATGCCGATGCGTCTGCGACGCTTGCCATGCGCCTGTCGCTGGCGGCTTTCGTGCTGGCCGCGCTGATGGCGCTCGGCGCTGCTGTCGTGTCGATCCTGCGGGTTGCGCGTCCCATCTCAGCGATCACAGGTTCGATGCGGACGCTTGCCGGTGGCGACACCGAAACGGAGGTTCCGTTTGCGAACCGTCGGGACGAGATCGGCGAGATGGCGGCGGCCGTTTCCGTCTTCCGTGACAATGCGATCGAGCGTGCGGCCCTGGAGCGCCAGGCCGAGGAAAACCGTTCGATGAGCGAGACGGAGCGTCAGACGCGCGAAGCACAGAAGGCGCGCGAAGCGGCCGAGGTGCAGTTTGCCGTCGATCGTCTGGCCGGTGGACTGCAGAAGCTTTCCGATGGTGACCTCGCGGTTGAAATCGGCGAACGCTTTGCCGATCACCTTGATCCGCTGCGTGTCAACTTCAACCACTCCGTCGAACGGCTCCGCGATGCCATGCGCGCCGTCGGCGAGAATGCCCAGGCAATCGACGCCGGAGCGAGCGAAATGCTGGCAGCAGCCGACGACCTGTCCAAGCGCACCGAGCAGCAGGCAGCCTCTGTCGAGGAAACCGCAGCAGCGCTGGAGCAGGTGACGACTGCGGTCAAGGACAGCGCCGTGCGCGCGGAGGAGGCTGGGGCACTGGTATCGCGGACACGGGTCGGAGCCGAACAGTCGGGTGACGTGGTTCGTCGCGCGGTCGATGCAATGCATGCGATCGAAAAGTCGTCGAGCGAAATCTCCAACATCATCGGTGTGATCGACGAGATCGCGTTCCAGACCAATCTTCTGGCGCTGAACGCGGGTGTCGAAGCTGCGCGTGCCGGAGACGCCGGCAAGGGCTTTGCCGTCGTTGCCCAGGAAGTCCGTGAGCTCGCCCAGCGTTCGGCCCATGCGGCGAAGGAAATCAAGGGTCTGATCACGGCGTCTGGCGAGCAGGTCCGGAGCGGGGTCACGCTGGTCGGTGAGACCGGTCAGGCGCTCGAAGCCATTGTCCGACAGGTGCAGGAGATCAACCAGAATGTCGCCGCGATCGTTACGTCTGCACGCGAGCAGTCGACTGGTCTCGCCGAGATCAACGCGGCGGTGAACCAGATGGATCAGGGGACGCAGAAGAACGCGTCCATGGTCGAGCAGTCGACCGCTGCCTGCCATGGCCTGGCACAGCAGGCGACGTCGCTGACGCAGTTGCTCGGCCAGTTCCGCCTTGGCGAAGAAACGTCGCACATTGTCGCGCCGCGGATTGCCCCCGCACAAGGCGGCAGCCAGCCGCAGGCGTCGCCGGCGCGCGCTCTTGGTCGCAAGCTTGCCAGCGCCTTCAAGGGCAATGCCGCTGTTGCTGCGGAGTGGTCGGAGTTCTGAGATCCCTGAATATCAGATCCGGAGACCAAGGAACGGGGCAGGGATGCCCCGTTTCGCGTTTGTCGGGGCGGTGTTGTGCCGGACATTCATGCGGCTGATCGGTTCATTTGCCGAATTGGCTTGTCGGCGGGATGGCGGGGCCGCTATGCGGTGACTTCAAACAGACGGGGCCGACACCTTCACGCGCGCCCTCGCGTTCCACTCAGGAGCAACATGCTGAAACATATCGACTGGATCTGGGCGGTCCTTGCCGGGGCCCTGCTCGCCGTCATGGTGACCATCAACAGCGGCCTTGCGGCTTTGACGACGCCGTTTACCGCATCCTGGGTGGTCCACGGCGTTGGTGGCGTCGTCGCCTTTCTCCTGCTGGTCGCCAACGGTGCCGTCGCGCGCCGGGCGGGGCGCATTCCGGCCAATGGCAAGGCGCCCCTCTGGTCCTATCTTGGCGGTGCGCCGGGTGCCTTTGCGGTGGCCTTGAGTTCGATCGCGGTCAATTCGGAGCTGGCACTGGCCGGCGGCCTATCCTTGTTGCTCGTCGGTCAGATCCTGTTCGGGCTCCTTTCCGATCAGTTCGGGCTGTTCGGCACGCCGAAGCGCAGGCTCAACCGGTTCGATTTCCTGGCCACGGCATGCGTTATCGGCGGCAGCGCACTGCTCATCTTCTCGAAGGGGGCGTGAATGCTGGGCGCTGTTCTCATCGCACTCGCAGGCGGTGCTGCCGTCGGCATGAGCCGGTCGATCAACGGCCGGCTCACCATGGACCGTGGAGCGTTTACGGCGTCGGCCTGGAACCACTGGATCGGCTTCCTGCTGTTGACCGTCTATGTGCTTCTCTTCCACCGCATCGGGCTGCCGCTGCTCGCCGATGTCCCGGTCTTCTATCTCACGGGCGGCGTGATCGGTGCCTGCTTCGTGGTCATCAGCTCCTATGTCTTTCCGCGCATCGGGGCCGCCCGCTCGGGCCTCTTGATCATCGGCGGGCAGATGATCACAGGCCTTCTCATCGATCTCGCACGCGGTACCGCCGAGTTCCACATCGGCCAGCCGGCCGGTGTGGCATTGATCCTCCTGGGCATCTATCTCACCCGCTACACGCGCTAGAGGATTACCACTCCATAGGCGCGTGGCGAGGCTCAAGGCATTTTAGTGTTTTCCGAAAGGATCGGTTTTTGTTTGGCGCGTAGCCTGACCGGATAGGAACACCCATCGGAGGTGCCTCGCATGCGCCCGCCGCCCCATCGCCTCTTGCCCCATGTCAGGGAAGCCGACATTCTTGGCCGCAAGGCTTTCGAGTTCCTCAGCAAGAACCATCTCGACCTCAGTCCTGACAACTTCGAGCTCGTCCACGCGGTGATGACGGGGCGGGACAAGGCGCTTCGCGCCGATTTTCTCGCGCTGCCGAAGCCAGTCGGCCAGGCGGCTCTCTCGATCCTCGCGCAGCGTTTCCTTCCCCGGCGCCCGATGGTGTCAGCGCTCAAAACGACGAGCGAGCAGGCGGTGGGAGCGCTGGAGGATCTGCGGAAGTTGCTGGAGGGGGGCACGGTGACGGTCGCAGGATCTTCTGACGATGGCGAGGACCCGATGGCGGCATTGGATGTCCAGCTCGAGACTTGTCTCGATGCGCTGCAGGCCGTCTGCAAGCTCGTCACTGCCGAACCGGTCGAAGTGGCGGGGCAGGACCATTTGACCGCACAACTCAGCTTCGGATTGCCGGGTTATTCTGCCCTCGTGCAGCGTCTGGACGATGTATTCAAGGAGGGTATGCCCGAGGAGGGGCTGAGCCTGATGCTGTGCCGGATCGAGGGACTGGAGCCCTTAAGCCGCAGCGGTCTTGTCAAGGTCAGTGACTACATGAAGAACACGCTGGCGCGCTTCACCCATCGACTGATTGCCAAAAACGATGCGGCCTACTGGACCGCACCCGACGAGCTGGGCTTGCTGATCGGGGCAAGCAGCGAAACCTATCTCGCTCAACTCGGCGAAAAAGTCTCCCGGGTTGTTGCAGATGCCGAGGCTATCGCGCGCAAGTCGATCAAGTCGATGCCGAAGCTCGCCTGTCGGTTCGGTTGCGCACGAACGGATCGACCGGTGCCGGTGGCCCAGCTCTATGGTGCTGCGCGGCAATCGCTTCAGCGTGCCGAACTTACCGAGAGCCTGGTGCCCGTGTTCACGGGGGTCTCATTGGATGCCTCGACCTTGCGCCGCTACGAGGCGCTTTACGGCCGCCGTCACCGCGGCTGACGTTACGGCACATCGTACGTGTCGTTGGTCTCTGACCAAAATGTAATGGTCGCGATCATGTTTGAGGCTTTGCCCTCCTGGGCAATCGGCCTATATCGCTTTTCATGTTTCAAGCTGTCGCCCGCCTCTTCGAAAACTGGCTCGATCCCTTCGCCCGATCGGACAATCTGCGTCCACCGGAAAAGATCTGGGGCTTCGTCTGGTTCTATGTCAGCCAGGCGAAGATGGCCTTCTTCCTGATGGCGATCTTCGGCGGTGCCGTGGCCATGCTCGAAGCCGGCCTGTTCTGGTTCGTCGGACGGCTTGTCGATCTGCTCGACACTGTGCCGAAGGATGCCGGCTGGGACGGGTTGATCGCAGCGCATGGCGGCGAGCTTCTGGTGATGGCCCTGATCGTGCTCATCGGGCGCTTTATCGTCGTGACCATCGGTGCGCTGGTCGAAGAACAGGTGATCGTCCTCAACTTCTTCAACCTGGTGCGCTGGCAGGCACATGCGCATGTCGCGCGTCAGTCGCTCTCCTTCTTCCAGAACGATTTTGCCGGGCGCATCGTCACCAAGGTCTGGTCGGCGGGGCAATCGACGGGGGATTTGCTGACGTCGCTGCTGCAGGTTGTCTGGTTCATGGTGATCTATACCATTTCGACCATGGCGCTGGTTGCGCAACTTGACTGGCGGCTAGCGGCGATCATCGGCGCCTGGGTCGCGATCTTCCTGGTGCTGGCCCGGTATTTCGTGCCGAAGATCCGCCATCATGCAAGAGAGACGGCGGAGGCGTCATCGATGCTGAATGGCCGTCTGGTCGACAGCTATTCGAACATCCAGACGCTGAAGCTTTTTGCCCGCGAGCGGCAGAACGACCATTATATCCGCGCCGGTTTCGACCGGTTCCAGGATACGCTGCGCCCCTTCGCGCGGCTGCTCACCGGCGTGCGGGCTTCGCTTTCCATCCTGTCCGGCTTCATGATCCTGATGGTGGCGCTTCTGTCCGTTGATCTCTGGTTTGCCGGGGCGGTGACCGCAGGTGGCGTCGCGTTCACGCTCGGCCTCGTTCTGCGCCTCAATATGCTGCTCGGTCGGATGATGACGCAGCTCAACGGCATCATGCGCAATATAGGCACGATCCAGAATTCGGCCGAACTGGTGGCAAAACCCATCGGGCTCACCGACAAGCCGGATGCGGCGAAGCTTCAGGTGAAGTCGCCGGAGATCCGATTCGAAGACGTGACGTTTCATTATGGCCGCAAGACCGGTGCGATCGACAATCTGACGCTGACCATTGAGCCCGGCGAGAAGGTTGGCATCGTCGGGCGCTCAGGCGCGGGCAAGTCGACGCTGGTCAATCTTCTGTTGCGTTTCTACGACCTGGAAGATGGCCGTATCCTGATCGACGGACAGGATATCTCGACCGTCACGCAGGAAAGCCTGCGGTCCCAGATCGGGATGGTCACGCAGGACACGGCGCTTCTGCACCGCTCGATCCGCGACAACATTCTCTTCGGTCGCGAGGATGCAAGCGACGAGATGCTGTTGAAGGCCGCCGAGCGCGCCGAAGCACTCGACTTTATCCAACGGCTGGAAGACCAGCGGGGTCGCAAGGGCTTCGACGCCCATGTCGGCGAGCGGGGGGTGAAGCTTTCGGGTGGCCAGCGGCAGCGCATCGCGATCGCCCGCGTGATGCTGAAGGACGCGCCGATCCTCGTGCTCGATGAGGCAACGTCTGCGCTGGATTCGGAAGTGGAGGCGGCGATCCAATCCAATCTCGACCGGCTGATGCAAGGCAAAACGGTGCTGGCGATCGCCCACCGTTTGTCCACCATTGCCGCACTCGACCGTCTTGTTGTGATGGACAAGGGCCGGATCATCGAGCAGGGCACCCACCAAGAACTGGTGGCGCATGGTGGGCTCTATTCCGAGCTCTGGGCGCGGCAATCCGGTGGTTTCCTCGATACGCGGGACCAGCTGGTCACGGCTTGATGCCTGCTGTCGTGTTTTCCTGGACGTTTTACGCGCTGCATTGCTTGATAAACTGTCGCTCACACTTGCGTTAAATCAAGCTTTTGGGGATGGTATCCTGGAAATCCGCGACAACGTGGCTCCTTGTCCGACGAAGACTGGACAGAATAGATTATCGGGCTTAGAACGCGCCAATCTGGCGGGGAATCTGTGGCTGCACAGTGGCCGGATTGTGATTCCCGCTGCGGGGGCAAATGCGGTGTGTCGCAGGATTGCGAGAGGAAAAAGTGACCGTGAGCGAACACGAGACAACGACAGAACATGCGGGCGAGCCTACGCGCCGCGACTTTCTCTACATGGTGACCGGCATTGCCGGCGCGGTTGGTGCGGCTTCGTTCGCCTGGCCGTTCATTGACCAGATGCGTCCGGATGCATCGACGCTCGCGCTCGCTTCGATCGAAGTGGACGTGTCTGCGCTTGAGCCGGGCATGTCGCTGACTGTCAAGTGGCGCGGCAAGCCGGTCTTCATCCGCAACCGTACGGAACAGGAAGTCGAGGAAGCCAACGCCGTTGCGCTTGCTGACCTGAAGGACCCGGTTGCCCGCAACGAAAACGTCGATGCGACAGCCGAAGCGACCGACCTCGCGCGCTCGGCCGGCGAAGGCAAGGAAAACTGGATCGTCATGATCGGCTCGTGCACCCATCTGGGCTGCGTGCCGCTCGGCCAGGCCGGTGATTTCGGCGGGTGGTTCTGTCCCTGCCACGGCTCGCACTACGATACGGCGGGCCGTATCCGCAAGGGTCCTGCGCCGACGAACCTGCCGGTGCCGACCTTCGCATTCACATCCGACACTGTCATCAAGATCGGCTGAGGGGATAAGACACAATGAGTGGCCATTCGAGTTACCAGCCGTCCACCGGCGTCGAGAAGTGGATTGACGCGCGCCTGCCGCTGCCGCGTCTGATGTATGACAGCTTTGTCGCCTATCCGGTTCCCCGCAACCTGAACTATGCCTACACTTTCGGTGGCATGCTGACCGTCATGCTGCTCGTGCAGATCCTGACCGGCGTCGTGCTTGCCATGCACTATGCTGCTGAGACGACCGTCGCCTTCAACTCGGTCGAGAAGATCATGCGCGACGTCAACAACGGCTGGCTCTTGCGCTACATGCATGCCAACGGCGCGTCGTTCTTCTTCATCGCCGTCTACCTGCATATCGCCCGTGGTCTCTACTACGGTTCCTACAAGGCGCCGCGCGAAATCCTCTGGATCCTCGGCGTGGTGATCTTCCTCCTGATGATGGCAACCGCCTTCATGGGTTACGTTCTGCCCTGGGGCCAGATGTCCTTCTGGGGTGCGACCGTCATCACCGGCTTCTTCACCGCCTTCCCGTTTATCGGCGAAACCATCCAGCAGTTCCTGCTTGGCGGCTTTGCGGTCGACAATCCGACGCTGAACCGCTTCTTCGCGCTGCATTACCTGCTGCCGTTCATGATCGCCGGTGTGGTCATCCTGCACGTCTGGGCGCTGCACGTTACCGGTCAGACCAACCCGACCGGCGTAGAAGTGAAGTCGAAGACCGATACCGTTCCCTTCACGCCCTATGCGACGCTGAAGGATGCGCTCGGCCTGTCGGTCTTCCTTCTGGTCTTCGCTTACTTCATCTTCTACCTGCCGAACTATCTTGGCCACGCCGACAACTACATCCCGGCCGACTCGCTGAAGACCCCGGCGCACATCGTTCCGGAATGGTACTTCCTGCCGTTCTACGCGATGCTGCGCGCGATCACGTTCGACGTTCTCTTCATCGACTCGAAGCTCGGTGGCGTCCTCGTGATGTTCGGTGCGATCATCGTGCTGTTCTTCCTGCCCTGGCTCGACACGTCGAAGGTCCGTTCGGCCGTCTACCGCCCGTGGTACAAGCTGTTCTTCTGGCTCTTCGTGGCAAACTCGCTGCTCCTCGGCTGGCTCGGTGCCATGCCGGCGGAAGGCATCTACGTCATCCTGTCGCAGGCCGGTACCGCCTATTACTTCGGCTTCTTCCTCGTGATCATGCCGCTGCTCGGACTGTTCGAGACGCCACGGCGCATCCCGAACTCGATCACAGAAGCGGTTCTCGAAAAGAGCGGCAAGTCCGCCGCCGCACAAGCCTGAGCACGTGAGAGGACGATAACAATGAAAAAGCTTGTCACGAGCATCGCTCTGATCGCAGCCATGGCCGGTTTTTCCGGCCAGGCCATCGCGGCAGAAGGCGGCGATCTGGCCGAGATGACGCATCATGCAGCGCAGACCGGTCACTATCCGATCCTGAAGCCCGAGCAGATGGACTGGTCCTTTGCCGGCCCCTTCGGCAAGTATGACAAGGGCCAGCTTCAGCGCGGCCTCAAGGTCTACACCGAAGTCTGCGCCGCCTGTCACTCGATGAACCTGGTTGCCTTCCGCACGCTGGAAGACCTCGGCTACTCGGAAGCGCAGGTAAGGGCGTTTGCGGCAAACTACGAAGTCGAGGACGGTCCGAACGCCGACGGTGAAATGTTTATGCGGCCGGCCGTTGCCTCCGATCACTTCCCGTCGCCCTTCCCGAACAAGGAAGCGGCTGCGGCGGCCATGGGTGGTGCGGCTCCGCCGGACTTCTCGCTGATCGCCAAAGCCCGCGCCGTGACCCGTGGCTTCCCGACCTTCGTATTCGACATCTTCACGCAGTATCAGCAGGGTGGCCCGGATTACATCCACGCGCTGCTGACCGGCTATCAGGATCCGCCAGAGGGTGTTGAAGTTGCCGAAGGCACCTACTTCAACCCTTACTTCATCGCCGGCCAGTCGCTTGCGATGGCGCAGCCGATCTCTGACGGCCAGGTGAGCTATGACGACGGTGCGCCGGAAACGATGGAGCAGTATTCGCTCGACGTCTCGGCCTTCCTGATGTGGGCCGCCGAGCCGCATCTCGAAGACCGCAAGCGCATGGGCTTCATGGTCATGGTGTTCCTCGCGATCTTCACCGCGCTGATCTACCTGACGAAGAAGTCGGTCTATTCGACCAAGGAACACTGATCCTTCCTGGATCACGTTCACGGAAAGGCGGTCTTCGGGCCGCCTTTTTTATTGGGGGGCCATGCCAATCTTGGTAAGGTCCCTCGAAAACCCCTCCCGTCAATCTCCGGATGCCATATGACCAAGATCGCCCACGAACTCGCCGCAGCCATCCGCTCCATTCCCGACTATCCCAAGCCCGGGATCATCTTTCGCGACATCACCACGCTGCTCGGCGACGCGCGGGCGTTTCGTCGCGCCGTTGATGAGCTGGTGCAGCCCTATGTGGGGCTGAAGGTCGACAAGATTGCCGGCATGGAGGCACGTGGCTTCATTCTCGGGGGCGCGGTCGCGCACCAGCTCTCGGCCGGCTTCGTGCCGATCCGCAAGAAGGGCAAGCTGCCGCACGAGACCGTCCGGATCGCCTACAGCCTGGAATACGGCGTCGACGAGATGGAAATCCATATGGATGCGGTGAAGCCGGGCGAGAAGGTCATCCTGGTGGATGACCTGATTGCGACCGGCGGGACTGCCGTCGGCGCTGTTCAGTTGCTACGGCAGATCGGTGCCGATGTCGTGTCGGCCTGCTTCGTCATCGACCTGCCGGAGCTTGGTGGCCGCAAGAAGCTTGAGGCGCTCGGCGTCGAGGTTCGCACACTGGTGGAATTCGAGGGGCACTGAGCCGCTCGTCGCGACCGGGGACCAATCGTCCCGGGTGGCCAATATGCCAGTGTATCAGCGTTGCGCCAGCGCCAGTTTTCCCGCCATCAACAGAAATCCGCCCGATAGAATTCGGTTGACGAGGCGCATCCTGTGCGGTCGCGTGACAAGCCCCTGGCGCATCGTTGCGGCGGCCATGCCGTAGAGCGCGAAGACGGCGAAGGTTGCCGCCATGAAGACGAGGCTCAAACCTGCCATTGTCTTCAGCGGAGAGGGATCTGTCGCTTGCACGAACTGCGGCAGGAAGGCCAGGAAGAAAACAGACAGCTTTGGGTTCAGGAGGTTGATCAGCACCGCCTTGCGGATGATGCGCCAGGCTTCCCGGCGCGGTTCCGCTGCGGTATCCGTTGCAAGACCGCTTCTCCAGAGGCCAATGGCCATCCAGACAAGATAGGCGATGCCGGCAAAGCGGATCAGTTCGAAGAGGCGCGGTTCTGCCGCGACGAGGGCGGCGAGGCCAAGGGCTGCCGCGAGCATGTGCGGGATGATGCCGAGCGTGCAGCCGAAGGCAGCAATCAGGGCACTGCGGCGTCCGCCGCCGAGGGCGGCTGCGAGCGTGTAGAGCGCGCCGGTACCCGGCGTGGCGACGATGATCAGAGTGGTCAGTAGGAAATCAAGGCTCATCAATCTCTCCTGCATTGGCGAGGAGAGCATGCGGGTGTCAGGCCAACCGGTCTTGTACAGGATTGCAGTTCAGCCAGGCGCTGCGGTAGGCGCCGGGTGTCAGGCCGAAGCGGCGGCGGAATTCGCGGTGCATGTGGCTCTGGTCGACATAGCCGCAAGCGGCGGCAACATCTGCCGGTGAGAGGCCGTCGGCAAGCAGGCGGCGGCTGAGAAGCGCCCGCCGCTGCATGTGATAGGCATGGGGTGTCAGGCCGGTGTGGCGCTGGAAGGCGCGGATCAGCTGGAAGCGGCTGAGGCCGGCCTCGCGAGCCAGAAGCTGGAGGTCGGCTGCTTGTGCCGGATCATTGTCGAGACGCTGGCGGACACGCCTGAGCGATAAGGGGAGGGGCAAGGGTGCGGTGGCGCTGCGGGTTAGTGTCCTGCCGCAGAGGTGGACGAGTGCCTCCTGCAGTGCGCCCCTATCCGTCGACAGATCATCATCTTCAAGCCGGTGATGGACGGCCAAGAGCAGGCTGCGGATGACTGGGTCGGCGAAGACCGGACGTTCGAATTCGAGATCGGTCGAGGTGGAGACGAGATCGGACAGGCTGTCGGAGATGAGGTCCGGCGTCAGATAGAGCATGTGCCAGCTGCGAGCGGTTCGGCCGATGGGGGCGCCGTCATGCACTTCGCCGGGATTGACGGTGATCAGGTGCCCGGCTTCGGCTTCCACCTGGCCGCGACCGGAGGCCGAGATCTGGCCTCCCGCGGAGAGGAAGCCGATGCCATAGGTGTCATGGGTGTGTTTGGGGAAGACGTGGGCGCTGGTGGCCGAGACCGCTTCCAGGCCGGCAAGGGGTGTCCGTTGGAAGCGGAAGCCGGCCATGGCGTCAGCCGGCGAGGGCAGCGGCGATGTCCGCCTCGAGATCGGCGGGTGCCGTGCGGGGGGAGTAGCGGGCGACCGGCTTGCCATCGCGACCGATGAGAAACTTGGCGAAGTTCCAGCCGATGTCCTGGCCCTGTTCGGTCCCAAGCGTCTGCGATTTGAGAAAGGCATAAAGCGGGTGCGCGCCTTGTCCATTGACCTCGATTTTGGTGAACAGCGGGAAGGTGACGGCGAACTGGGTTTCGCAGAAGAGGGCGATCTCCTTCTCCGTTCCGGGTTCCTGACCGGCGAACTGGTTGCAAGGGAACCCGAGCACGATGAGATCGGGATGGGCCTTGTAGAGCGCTTCGAGGCCTTCGTACTGGGGCGTCAGCCCGCAGGCGCTTGCGGTGTTGACGATCAGCAGGACCTTGCCGGCGTAGTCCTTCAGGCTGCGCGCCGTGCCGTCGATGGCGGTCATGGTGAAGTCGTGCACGCTCATGGCGCTTGCTCCTCATCGGGGAAGAATTCAATCAGATTGCTCTTGAAGCGCAAGACCGTCTCGCCGTTCTGGTTGATGCCTTCGGACAGCGCGGAGTTGAGAATATAGCGATGGCGCCCCTGGACGGTGCGGCTTTCAAGCGGGGTCATGAAGAAGGTGATCGTGTCGCCGGCATAGACGGGCTTTAGCCATTGCAGTTCGGTAAAGCCCGGCGAGGGGCCGAGCTTCGGCGGTGCGATGCCCTCGGCCTTCAGACGCCTGGTCTCGCCTCCCCAGAAAGCCATGAAGCTCTTCATCCAGTTGGCGCAGGTATGCCAGCCCGACGCGCAGAGCGCGCCGAAGACGTAAGACTTCGCTGCTTCCGCATCGACATGAAAGGGCTGCGGATCGAATTTCTCGGCGAAGCGGACAATGTCGTCGGCGGTGAAGGTTACGGAACCGAGTTCGAGACGGGTGCCGGCACTGTAGAGGTCGAGCATTCTCATGCCGTCACCTCTGTCACTGCGCGGCGGCGGACCATGACGGCGTTGCGGGCCTTCAGTACGGTTTCGCCGCGCTGGTTTTTCAACTCGTGGCCGAAGGTGACGATGCCGAGATGTGGCCGCGAGCGCATGAGGCGGGCCTCTTCCACGACGGAGTGGCCGGAGAGCGTGTCGCCAGCCAGCACGGGCTTGCGCCACTGCATGAATTCGATGCCGGGTGCGCCTTCGGAGGCGGCTTTCAACACATACGCGTCAATCATCAGGCGCATGAAGAGGCTCGAGGTGTGCCAGCCGGAGGCGGAGAGGCCGCCAAGGATGCTTGCCTTGCCAGCTTCCTCGGAGAGATGCATCGGCTGCGGATCGAATTCGCGGGCGAATTCGATGATCTCTTCGGCGGTCACAAGTCGGGGCCCGAGCGCAAAGCTTCGGCCCTCCGTGAAGTCCTCGTAGTGAAGCCTGTCATCCTGCATGCGTCGTCTTCTCCCTTCCCTGTTCGGTGCTATCTATGGTTCATAAGCGGGAATTGGGAGGTGGTCCATGGCGGGCTGGGCGGAACAGGCGAGCTTTCTGGCGGAGCTCGATCCGGATGCGCGGCGGGCGCTTGAGACACTGAAGCCGATGCATGTGCCTGCGCGCACAACGCTGTTCCGGCCGGGGGATGCCGCGCAGAGCTTTGTCATCCTCCTGTCCGGCCGCATCGGTGTCTATCTCACGGGCCGCAACGGGCGGGAGTTGCTGCTCTATTCCGTAACGCCGGGCGAGACCTGTGTGCAAACCACGCTCGGTGTGCTGGGCGGTGCGCCCTATTCGGGAGAGGCGGTGGCCGAGAGCGACCTCGTGGCGGTCATGGTGCCGCCTGCCATTTTCGAGACCCTGATGGCGGATTCGGTGGCGTTTCGCCATTTCGTGTTCCGCGCCTTTGCCGACCGGCTGGGCGATCTGATGTTCGTGCTGGAACAGGTGGCCTTTGTGAAGGTGAAGCAGCGGCTGGCCCTTGCGCTGATCGAACGGGCCGACGAGGAGGGGCATGTTGCCCTCACGCATCAGGAACTCGCCGTCATCATCGGCACAGCACGCGAAGTGGTGTCTCGGCGGCTGGAGGCGCTCGTCTCCAAGGGCGTGGTCGCCAATGAGCGCGGGCAGATCCGTATCATCAATCGCGCCGAGCTTGCCCGCATGGCGCGGGCTGCGGACGGTTAAGACTTTGCAAAGCCCGTGACTAAGTCACCGACGCGGTGGCAAGGCCGCGCTAGTCTGATCCCATCGTCAAAACAAACGGAGGGAAAATCATGTTTGCCAAGAATGTCGGTGGTCTCGACCGCATCCTCAGGATCGTAGCAGGCCTCGTGCTGCTGTCGCTCTTCTTCCTCTATCCGGATGCGTCGTGGCGTTATTTCACCCTGATCGGGATCGTGCCGCTTGCGACTGGTCTGATGTCCAGCTGCCCGCTCTATTCGATCATGGGGCTCTCTACCTGCCCGGTGAAGCGGGTCTGACGCCCACCTCCCTGATCCAACAAAAAAGGCCGCGAGCGATCGCGGCCTTTCGTCGTTCTGATTGTTCCGCTTCAAGTGTTGAAGCGGAAGTGGATGACGTCGCCATCCTGGACGACATATTCCTTGCCTTCATCGCGGCCCTTGCCGGCTTCCTTGGCGCCCACTTCGCCCTTGAAGGCGATGTAGTCGTCATAGGCGATGGTGAAGGCGCGGATGAAGCCGCGTTCGAAATCGGTGTGGATGACGCCGGCAGCGGCAGGGGCCTTGGTGCCACGGACGATGGTCCAGGCACGGCATTCCTTCGGGCCGACGGTGAAGTAGGTGATCAGGTCCAGCAGATGGTAACCGGCGCGGATCAGGCGGTCGAGGCCTGCTTCGTCGAGACCGAGTGCGGAGAGGAATTCGACCGATTCCTCTTCCGGCAGCTGGGCCACTTCGGCTTCGATCGCAGCCGAGATGATGACGCATTCCGCACCCTGTTCCGTTGCCATCTTGGCGACGGTTTCGGTGTGCTTGTTGCCGGTTGCAGCGTCACCCTCGGCGACGTTGCAGACATAGAGGACCGGATGCGAGGTCAGAAGGTTCAGACCCTTGAGGATCTCGATCTCGTCGGGGGCGAGCGTCTTCAGGAGAAGACGGGCAGGCTTGCCTTCGTTGAGCAGCTTCACCACCTGCTCCATGATCGGCAGCTGAGCCGTCGATTCCTTGTCCTTGGAGGCGGCGCGCTTGCGGGTCTGCTCGACGCGGCGTTCCAGGCTTTCGAGGTCAGCGAGCATCAGCTCGGTCTCGATCGTGTCGGCATCGCCAACCGGGTCGATCTTGCCTTCGACATGGGTGATGTCATCATCTTCGAAGCAGCGCAGCACGTGGACGACGGCATCGACTTCGCGGATGTTGGCGAGGAACTTGTTGCCGAGGCCTTCGCCCTTCGACGCGCCGCGCACGAGGCCGGCGATGTCGACAAAGGAGATGCGGGTCGGGATGATTTCCTTGGAGCCGGCAATGTCTGCCAGCTTCTTCATGCGCGGATCGGGAACGGCCACTTCACCGGTGTTCGGCTCGATCGTGCAGAAGGGGTAGTTGGCTGCCTGGGCTGCCGCCGTCTTGGTCAGCGCGTTGAAAAGAGTGGACTTGCCGACATTCGGCAGCCCGACGATACCGCATTTGAAGCCCATGGCTCTATATACCTGCTCGGGATGGATTTTCGTTGCCCACGCCTATGGGGTATAGGAAGGGCATGGTCAAGTGTTGCGGGCCTGATGCGGCCTCTAGATCCGGAAGGAACCTATGGCGAAGGATACGGTACTGACGCCGAAGACGGTGACGAAGCCCAAGGTGGAGAAGCCGCGGCTCTACAAGGTGCTTCTGCACAATGACGACTATACGCCACGCGAATTCGTGACGATCGTCTTGAAGGTCGTGTTCCGGATGAGCGAGGAGAGCGGCTACCGGGTGATGATGACGGCGCACAAGTTTGGCTCGGCGGTGGTTGTCGTCTGCACGCGGGAGATCGCCGAGACGAAGGTGACGGAAGCCATGGATCTCGCCAAGGAGGCGGGCATGCCGCTTTTGTTCACGGCAGAGCCGGAGGAGTGAGGTGTATGGCAGATCAGCATCTGAAGGCAACCGACTGGATGATGGTCCGGCAGATGATGAATGCAGCCATCGACTTCTGCGAGAAGGTCGAGGCTTCCGGTTGCCGCGAGAGTGATCGTTCCGCGACGACTGTCGTCAATGGTCAGGCCGTCAGCGTGCAGGATGTGCTGGCGAGCGCATGGACCTATCCGGAGACCATGCGCTACGCGATCATTCGTCAGCGACACGAAGCTGATGACGATCTCGCCTATGTGCCCGAGACCGCCCGGATACTCAAGGCGATGGCGGAGGCTTGCGCTGAACTCTGTGGAGCGAAGGCCGGCGCGGCCGAGGCGGCGGGTGTCGCTGGCATGCTCGCATGGTTCCAGACCCATGCGGGGGATACCCTGGAGTCCGCTATTGCCAAACGGCGCGCCGAGCGCTGAGCAACGGCGCTCGTCAGAATGCCGTTTCTTCGGGAATCCGCGCGATCACCTTAATCTCGAAATCGAAGCCGGCGAGCCAGGTCACGCCGACCGCCGTCCAGTTCGGATAGGGCGGGGCGGGAAAGACTTCTGCCTTGACCTTCATGATCGTCTCGAACTGGTTTTCCGGATCGGTGTGGAAGCTGGTGACGTCGACAAGGTCGGCAAGTGAGCAGCCGGCGGCGGAGAGTGTCGCTTCGAGATTGGCAAAGGCGCGGCGGACCTGGGCCTCGAAGTCCGGTTCGGGTGTGCCATCATCGCGGCTGCCGACCTGGCCGGAGACGAAGAGCAGGTCGCCGGTGCGGATCGCGGCGGAGTAGCCGTGCTCTTCGTACAAGGCGTGGCGGTTTGCGGGGAAGACGGGTTCAGGCTTGGTCATGGCTATCCTTTCGGGCATGCGACATCGTTCCGCCCACGGGTGGGTCGGTGAAATGCCGCTTGGCTGCAGGCTAGAGATTTCATATACGTTGCGTATGTAGGTTTATTCGCATACGGGTCGTATGTCAAATCCATATACGTAATGTATGTGAAATCAGGAGAATGGCGTGAAGCGCGCACGATCGGAAAGCATGGCGGAGAATCGCGTCAAGCTGATCGCGGCTGCGCGTAAGGCCTTTGCGGACAAGGGCTTTGCGGATGCCTCCATGGATGCGCTCACCGCAGAGGTTGGGCTAACGCGGGGCGCTCTCTATCATAACTTCGGCGACAAGCGCGGGCTGTTCGCCGCCGTAGTCGACCAGATCGACACCGAAATGGCAGGGAGGGCGAAGCGGCATGCCGCGGCGGCCGGCGAGGGGTGGGATGCGCTGTTCGCTGAGGGGGCAGCCTATATCGAGATGGCGCTTGATCCGGAGGTGCAGCGGATCGTGTTGCTCGACGGGCCGGCGGTGCTCGGAGACCCCTCGCAATGGCCGAGCCAGAATTCCTGTCTGCAGGTGACGCGCGAGGCGATCGAAGCATTGATGGGGCAGGGCGTCTTGAAGCCGGTCGACGCCGAAGCGGCCGCCCGGCTGATCAGCGGCGCAGCACTCAATGCCGCCATGTGGATTGCCGCAAGCGCAGAGCCAGAAAAGGTCTTGCCAAAAGCGCAGGAGGCGTTTCGGGCATTGGTCGAAGGGCTTCTGGCTCGGTGAGGGGCATCGTGAAACACAGGTGAGGCGGTTACCTCACTTGCCCTTCTTCGCCTTCACGCCCAGTGCTTCCGCTGAGATCCAGAACACCGCGTCTTCCTCTTCCGTCGTCTCGACCCAGAGGAAGTCCAGATCCGGAAACTCGGCTTCGAGGATATCCCGGCCACGGCCGATTTCGCAGAGCATGCCGCCGCCCGGGTTCAGATGCTGTGGCGCTTCAGTAAGCAGAGTGCGCACGAGGTCGAGGCCGTCTTCGCCGCCGTCATGGGCCATGGCGGGTTCGGCGCGGTATTCGGCCGGGAAGGCGTCCATGGCCTCGTGGTCGACATAGGGCGGGTTGGTGATGATCAGGTCGAACTTGCGGCCGGCGAGCGGGGTAAAGAGATCGCCCTGGTGCAGCGTCAGCTGGTCTTCGAGGCCATAGGCCTGGCGGTTCTTTTCGGCGACCTCAAGCGCATCGGCGGAGAGATCGACAGCATCGACTGATGCCAGCGGGAAGAAACGCGTGGCGAGGATCGCCAGGCAGCCGGAGCCGGTGCAGATGTCGACGACGCTTTCCACCGCGAAAGGATCGGGCAGGAAGGTCGAGCCGAACTCGCCGCCATATTCGTTGAACAGGATCTCGCCGATATGCGAGCGCGGCACGATCACGCGTTCGTCGACGAAGAAGCGCAGGCCCTGGATGTAGGAGCGGCCGGTGAGATAGGCAGAGGGCTTGCGAGTCGTAACACGCGTCTCGATGCGCTCGGCGAGCAGGCGACGTTCTGGGGCTAAAAGCTTGGCGTCAAGGAAGGGGTCGAGCGTGTCGATCGGCAGGTCGAGGCTGTCGAGCACGAGGAAGGCTGCATCATCGACGGCATTGTGGGTACCGTGGCCGTAGCTCAGTTCAGCGGCATTGAAGCGGGAAATGGCATAACGCCAGTAGTCGCGCAGGGTGACGAGGTCGGTGATGATGTCGTGGCTCATGGCGTTATCCGGTCGTTTGCGCAGCTATCGGCTAAAGGGGCGGGGCAGGGCGCTTGTTATGTGGTCAGTCACCCTTGGGGCCGAACAGCTTCTTCAGCATGTCGGCCATCGGGCCAGTTTCGGGAAGCTTCTTCGGCTGGTTGAAATTGCGGGCCTGATGGATGTGGGACTGAGCCGGTTTTGGAGCCTTCGGTGCTTTCGCGGGCTTCTCGTCCTCGGCCTTAGCCCCGGTGGCCAGTGCCAGCTTGTTCATCAGTTGCGAATCTTCACCGCGCACCAGCATCTCGGCGTTGTCGGCGAGCGCCTCGAGCAGCGGATCGAGCCATTCGGCGTCCACCTTGGCGAAATCGCCGAGAACGTGGTTGTGGACCTTGGACTTGTCGCCGGGATGGCCGATGCCGAGGCGCAGGCGCCGGTAGTTCAGGCCGCAATGGGCGTCGATCGACTTGATGCCGTTGTGGCCGCCATGGCCGCCGCCGGTCTTGATGCGCGCCTTGCCGGGCAGGAGGTCGAGTTCGTCATAGATCGCGACAACGTCTTCGGGGCCGAGCTTGTAGAAGCGCATGGCTTCGCCGACGCTTTCGCCAGACAGGTTCATGAAGGTCTGCGGCTTGATCAGCATGACCTTCTCGCCGGCGAGCGTGCCTTCCGAAATCTCGGCCTTGAATTTCTTAGCCCATGGCGAGAAGGCATGCCGACGCTGGATCGCGTCGACCGCCATGAAGCCAATATTGTGCCGGTTCTTCTGATACTGCGCACCGGGATTGCCGAGGCCGGCCAGGATGATCATCGCCGAGGCTCCGTCTTGAATTCCTTTGCCTTTCCCGACAGCGAAACGGCGCGAAAGTCAAGGCTGATGTCGGCCCCGGTCAGGGTTTGGCGGCGACCTGGCCGAAATTCGAATAGCGCAGATCGTAGGTGTCGAAGATCTCGGTCTGGGTACCATCGGCGATCAGCTTGTCGAGCGCGCCCTGCATCCGGGCCAGCAGATCCTCAGGGAAATTGACGTTACAGGCGATGGCGAACTTCTGCTCGGAGAACACGAACTGGGCTTCTAGGTCGACGCCCTTTTCCTGCAGCTCGATGTAATGCTGCTCGGAGATCGGCATCAGGTCGATCCGTTTGCTCTCGAGCTTCTTCAGCGTGAGCTTCAGGTCGGTGGCGAGGTCGATCTTCGGAAAGCCCTCATTCTCCAGCAAGGTCTGGGTGTAGTCGTTGCGCTGGGTGCCGACGATGTGGAGCTTGGCCTCTTCGATGTTGGCGACCTTTATGCCGGAGTTCTGGTGGGAGACCATGAAGTTGCGGCCAACCGCAATCGGCTCCACCCATTTGAAGCGCGTGTCCCGCTCCGGGATATGGGCGGTGGTGAAGACGCAGTGCATCGGTTCGCTCTCGGCAAGCGCGATCGCGCGGGCCCAGGGCATCATTTCGATGGTGTAACGAACGTTGATGTCCTTCATCATCAGAAGAACCTGGTCGTAACCGGCTCCGCGGATTTCGCTTCCCACCCTGAAATTGTAGGGCGGGTAATCTTCCGTGGTAAAATGGACGATGTCTGCGGCGGCGACCGGGGCCGCCGCAAGTGAAAGCATGATTGTATAGACTTTCATTGCGGTTCCCTCTTTCTGATGATGTCAGCCTGCGGACACCTTTGGCAGGTTGGTCGGGGCGGACAGGGCGAGTTCGATCAGCTTCGGCAGCGGCTGCGGGCGGGCGAAGTGATAGCCCTGGCCGTAGTCGACGCCGAATTCTTCCAGGATGCGGCGCTGTTCGTCCGTCTCGATGCCCTCGGCAACGACCGTGCATTCCATCTTGTGAGAGATGGCTGTGATGCCTTCGACGAGCATGCGGCTCTTGTGGCGGAGTTCGGGTTCGTCTTCGGTCAGCGATCGGATGAAGGACTGGTCGATCTTCACGATGTCGACGGGGAAGCGGTTGAGATAGCTGAGCGAGGAATAGCCCGTGCCGAAATCGTCGAGCGCCAGACGATAGCCGTAGCGGCTGAATTCATCGAGGATGGTGCGGATCTGCGGATTGTCGTGCAGCAGCGTCGCTTCGGTGATCTCGATGACAATCCGGCGCGGTTCAATGCCGAAATGGGCAGTAAGGGCTGCCAGCCGTACCGGCAGCGAGGCGTCGAACTGCAGCGGCGAGAAGTTGACGGCGAGATAGGCGTCGTGGTTGCCGGTGGCCGCGCTCAGGCGGGCGAGATTGGAAAGCGCCTTCTCAAGCACATGGCCGCCTAGGCGGCTGATCGCGCCGGTTTCTTCTGCGACGCAGATCATTTCGGCCGGAGGCACGATCCCGCGCTGGGGGTGAACGAGGCGCATGAGCGCCTCGTAGCCGACTGTCCGGCCACTCTCGACCTCGACGATCGGCTGGAAGAAGGCATCGAACCAGTCTTCCTTCAGACCTTCCTCGATATCGCGCTCGATCTCCGCCCGACGGCGGGTGTGATCCTGGATCTGCGGATCGTAGAGCTGTGCGCCGTTCTTGCCGTCGCGCTTCTTGCTGTACATGGCCATGTCGGACTTCTGCAGCAGCTCGGCGGCATTGGCCGCATGGCGCGGATAAAGGGCGATGCCGATGCTGGCGCTCAAGCGCACGGTGGAGCCCTCGATCGACATGGGGTCGACAAAGATGTCACAGAGCGCACGGCTGATCCCGGTCGCCACGTCTTCGATCGCGACACCGCGCAACAGGATGGCAAACTCGTCGCCACCAAGCCTTGCTGCGATTGCGCCCTTCGGAAGCTGTTCCTGCATGCGCTCGACAAAGAGGCACAGCACGAGGTCGCCGGCCTGGTGGCCGAGATTGTCGTTGATCCACTTGAAGCGATCGAGATCGACGAAAATGCAGGCGAGCTCTTCGCCCGCAGCGTCGGTGGCGGCGATCTCGCTGTCGAGGGCCGTTTCAAAGCCCTGACGATTGCGAAGGCCGGTCAGATGGTCCGTGATGGCCTGGCGGTGGTTGCGCTCTTCGGACTGCTTGAGCGCGGTGACGTCGGTCATGACCGAAAGGGAGAGGTCTTCCTCGGCGCCCTCGATCTTGCGGTTCGCTTCGGCAATGAGAACGTCCATCACGATGCCGTCGGCGCAGACGAATTGGGTCGTCGCTTCCAGCACGTCGGCGATCGAGCGTGTCTTCTTGCGCTCCAGATAGGCGGCGCGCGCTTCCGGCGGCACCAGTTCGATGAAGCGGCGGCCGACGATCTGCTGGCGTTGGTAGCCGGTGGCGAGCAGCCAGTAGTCGCTGACGCCGGTGATGCGATCTTCTTCATCGAGCGAAAACAGCATGGCCGGCGTGGTGTTGTAGATATCGGTCGCGCGGCGGTGGGCGAGACGCAACTCGCCTTCTTCCTGCTCGAGCTTGATCTGCATGGCGTTGAAGCTGCGCGCCAGACGGCCGATCTCGTCGTTGGACTGCCAGTCTACATGGTGGCGGGAGCCCAGACGGCGGGTCGCCTCGATGGCGGCGGTGAGCTTCAGGAGCGGTTTCATCACCATCAGACGATTGCCGATGATGGCTGCGCCGACGACGCCGATGACTGCCAGCATGAAGATGCCGATCAGCATCACCTCTGCCTGGCGCAGCGAGGAGAAGATGTCGATCCGGCTGTAATAGATGGTGATGGTGCCGACCAGCTTGGGACCTTCGACCGCGCGGTAGAAGATCTCGCGGGTGATCGATTCCAGGCCGTTTTTCGGCCATTTCGGCAGAGCCGGCATGGAGACGGCAATGCCGCCCGAGACGTCCTTGACGTTGACGCGGCTGACGGGGCCGTTCGAGACGATGGTCGCGGTAATCTGTTCGACGCTTTCCTGGTCGAAGTCCCAGAGCGGCTTGGCCAGCGCCTGGGCATTGGCGGCGAGCAGGATATCGAGGTTCTGCTGCAATTCGTTGGAGGCGCGTTCTGTCGCCAAAGACAGAAACAACGCGAAGAGCGGTACGACGAGGATAAAAATCGTCGTTCCCACGATCGCCAGGAAGCGGCTCTCCACCGAACGGGTCATCAGCGGTCCGCCTCAAGCGGCGCGGGATGATGCGGCATGCTGCTCAATGCTCCCTCACGCAGTAATTGAGAGGGAGCGTTTCACGAAATACTTTAAACTTGCCTAAAGAGAAATAGTAGGATTCGAGTCTCTGCTACTGCAGCGCGAAAGCAACAAAAAAGCCCACCCCGCAAAGGGTGGGCTCCATCCATCAAATGGATCAGATCGATCAGGCTTCAGCCGAACCTTCTTCTTCTTCTGCAACGCCAGCCGCCGGAGCGACGATCGTTGCGATCGTGAAGTCGCGGTCAGCGATGACCGGGGTCACGCCCTTCGGCAGCTTGACGGCCGAGATGTGGATCGCGTCGCCAACCTTCAGGCCGGCGAGGTCAACCGTGATCGCTTCCGGAATGTCGGAAGCCGGGCAGTGCAGTTCAACTTCGTGACGAACGATGTTGAGAACGGCGCCGGTCTTGATGGCCGACTTCTCTTCGTTGACGAAGTGAACCGGAACCTGAACCGAGACCTGGCTGTTTGCCGAGACGCGCAGGAAGTCGACATGCATCGTGAAGTCACGAACGCGGTCGAGCTGGTAGTCCTTCGGCAGAACGCTGATCTTCTTGCCATCGAGATCGATGGTGGCGATCGTGGTCATGAAACCGCCGGCATGGATGCGCTTGGTGATCTCGTTCGTATTGATCGAGATCGCAATCGGGGCCTGCTTGTCACCATAGATGACAGCCGGGATGAGACCGTTGCGGCGAAGTTCGCGGGAGGACCCCTTACCTACCCGTTCGCGTGCTACGGCCTTGAGCTCGTAAGAAGCGTGGCTCATGGCTTTACCTTTCAAGTTACTGGAGAGCCCTGGCGGCTGTTATGCAATGCCAGAACCGGAGACCGTTGCCGGTCCCATCCACATTGCCTCCAAGGGTGTCTGTGCGGATCGGGCGCCTATAGACCAGATGTGGCGCAATAGCAAGGTTTTGCGGGAGAAACAGCCGTATGACGCGCTTGTGATCCGACTGCTCGCCAACACGGTCTGAAACACAACTTGATAACCATGCGCGGTGAGCATTTGGAAATTGACCATTGATAGATTTGACCGTCAATTCGAACTGGTTTTCGCCCATGCTCGCCGTTCTATCCTGCATCGCCGTCGATCACGACCCGGTTTCACTGGTCGCAGCAGTCCTTATCTGTGTGTTGGGATCACTTCTCACAATGCGCCTTTTCAGCCGCGTTCGCAGCACACGGGGTCCGGCGCGTGCGAGCTGGATTGCCCTTACGTCCATCATCGGCGGTTCATCCATCTGGACGACGCATTTCGTTGCCATGATGGGCTACGAAGCAGACGCTCTCGCAGGCTATGAGCCGACCGCGACGCTGCTTTCGCTGGTGCTCGCCATCGTGATCACGGGCATGGGTCTCTTCATTGCCGCAGTGACCACGCGCAGCCTCCTCATTGAAGCCGGTGGAGCGATCGTCGGTGCTGGCATTGCATCGATGCATTATGTCGGCATGTCTGGCTATCAGGTTCAGGCGGATCTGCATTGGAACATGAACTACGTCTGGGCCTCTCTGGTGGCAGCCGGACTGTTCGGAGCCCTTGCCACCAATCGCGTGGCCCGGCCGGTCACGCGATTCTGCCGTTATGGCGGTGGCGTCGCACTCGTGCTGGCAATTGCGTCGACGCACTTCATCGGCATGACAGCATTGACAGTCGAGCCTAACCTTGGCGCCTCTTTGCCGGCGAACATGCTGCCCGAAAGCGTGATGACGGTCGTGCTGATCTTCGTCACGCTGCTGATCTTGGCGATCGGTGCGATGACCTATGTCATCGACCGCCAATCGAACCGCTCGGCGGTCGAGCGCTATCGCCAGCTGTCGCTGCATGACGCGCTCACTGGCCTGCCGAACCGCATGGCGTTCCTGGAGCGTCTCGGGGACCTCATGGATCGGCCGGCTGCGCGCAATGATCGCATCTACATCTTCTCCTTCGATCTCGACCGTTTCAAGGAGATCAATGACGTGCACGGCCACGCGGCAGGTGACCACGTGTTGCGTGTGGTTGCCGAGCGCATGTCGGCCAGCCTGAAACCGGGTGAATTCGTGGCCCGCATCGGCGGAGATGAATTCATTGCGGTCAGTCCCCGGTTGTTCACCGCAGGTGCTGCCGAGTCCTTTGCACGGAGCATCATCTCCGAACTGGTGTCGCCGATCCAATGGAAGGGACTGACACTCTCCGTCGGGACAAGCATCGGGGTGACAACCTTTCCAGACGGCGCCGATGACATCGACGATCTTATGGCCCAGGCGGATATTGCCATGTACCGCGCAAAGTCGACCGGCTCGAACAATGTCTGCTTCTACGACCAATCGATGGACCAGGCCGCACGCGAGCGGAGCGCGCTCGCCATGGACATGCGGGCCGGCTTCCTGCGCAACGAGTTTCACCTCTATTTCCAGAAGCAGAACGACACGCAGACCGGCGAGGTGGTCGGTTTCGAGGTTCTGTTGCGCTGGTCTCATCCTACACGCGGCATGGTTCCGCCGTCCGAATTCATTCCGATCGCGGAGCGGACCGGTTTCATCGGTGAGCTCGGTGACTGGGTGCTGCGTCAGGCCTGCCTGGAAGCCGTGCAGTGGCGCAATCCGCTCAAGATCGCCGTGAATGTCGCGCCCAAGCAGCTGGCCAATTCAGCACTGCCCGAGCGCGTGCGCGAAATCCTCAATGAGTCGGGTCTCGATCCGGCGCGCCTCGAACTGGAGATCACCGAGTCCGGGATCATTGATGACCAGCAGCATGCACTGCATATCATCCGCCAGCTGAAGGCGATTGGTGTCAACATCGCCATGGATGACTACGGCACGGGGTATTCTTCGCTTTCGACGCTGCAGCTCTTCCCCTTCGACAAGATCAAGATCGACCGAGGCTTCATCGACAGCGTGGTGGAGAACCGCCAGTCGGCCGCTATCGTCCGCTCGACGCTCATTCTGGCCCAGAGCCTCGACATTCCCGTGCTGGCAGAAGGCGTCGAGAATGCGGAGCATCTGCGCTTCCTCCAGGAGGAGGGATGTCAGCAGGTTCAGGGCTTCCTCTATGGCAAACCGCAGCCGCTCTCGGAACTGCAGGATATCGTCAATCCCGAGATGTCATCGGTGCCGAGCGGGGAAGAAGCTCTCAAGCCCGGCAGCGCTGCCGATATGGCGGCCTGAGCGTTCGAAATAAACGTGTTTTGAAAGTGTCGCAGATTTGCGCCATTCCGGGCGACGAAAAGTTGGCTGATCATTTGCCGGTTATATGAGCGATTGCCTCTGGAGCCGGAAGGCGCATACTGCAGCCCGTGCTTTGGGAGGAGCAGATGCGTCAGGATCTCAGACATTCCGAACTCGTGTATTCGACGGCGCAGAAGGCATCCGCCGCTGTGACCTCGCCGGTTGCTGCCTCGTGGAGCCGTTGCCTCAACCTTTACCACCTGCAACCCGAAGAGGCGCGCAAGCCGGTGCTGGTCGACGAGGCGATGTATCGCGAAGCGCGCGAGCGCATGGAACGGCTGATCGGTAGCTCCGCCGACGAGGTGGACCGGCTCTATCAGCTGGTCGGAAAATCCGGCTGTTGCATCATTCTCGCCGATCAGAACGGCATCGTGGTCGACCGGCGTGGTGCGCCCGGTGACGACGTCGAGTTCCAGGCGCTGGGGCTGTGGCAGCAGACGCTATGGAGCGAGGCGAGTGTCGGGACAAACGGGATCGGCACGGCGCTGGCCGACGAGCGCGCCGTCGTTATCCACCGTGACCAGCATTTCATGAGCGCAAATATCGAGCTCTCCTGTGCGACGGCACCGATCCGCGACCATCTCGGCCGGCTGACGGCAGCACTCGATGTTTCCACCTGCCGCAACGATGTCTCCGACATGACGCTCGCCGTGCTTTCCCAGGCTGTGCGCGATGCCGCAGCCCGGGTCGAAAGCAATCTCTTCCGCCAGGCATTTGCCGGCGCGCGCATCGTCATTGTGCCCCAGGCGAACTCCTTGTCCGCATTGATTGCGGTCGATGGGGACGACCTGATCCTCGGCGCGACCAAGGCGGCGCGTCTTGCCCTGAAGCTCGATGACGGGCTGATCGCGCAGGGGCTTCCGGCTGCCGATGCGCTGCGCGAGACGCGCGGCGAAGCGACCAGCGACCTCGAGGATGCCGAGCGCGCGGCACTGCGCCGGGTTCTGTCACGCACCAATGGCAATGTCTCCCAGGCTGCCCAGATGCTCGGCATCAGCCGCGCGACCCTGCATCGGAAGATGAAGCGCTTCCAGCTTCACTGACGGGCCGATATGTGTCGCATTCCTGAAACACAGTGCGCTGCAGCACTGTTTCGCGCCACTATCTCCTGCACCGGAACGCAGCAATCATCCTGCCATCGGGACCCGAGGAGGGGTCCTTTCACAGGGAGGATGACAGATGAACATTCAGGTCCAGACGATTGCGGCTTCGCCGTTCAAGCTGAAATACGGTAACTTCATCGGCGGCGAATTCCGTGAGCCGGTCAATGGTCGCTACTTCGAAAACACCACGCCGGTCACCGGCGGCAAGCTCTGCGACATCGCCCGGTCCGATGAGCACGATATCAACCTCGCGCTTGATGCGGCCCATGCCGCCAAGGACAAATGGGGTCGGACGTCCTCGACCGAACGCTCCAACATCCTGATGAAGATCGCCCAGCGGATGGAGGACAATCTCGAACTGCTCGCCCGCGCCGAGACCTGGGACAATGGCAAGCCGCTGCGCGAGACCATGGCGGCCGACATTCCGCTCGCCATCGACCACTTCCGCTATTTCGCCTCCTGCATCCGCGCCCAGGAAGGCACGATCGGCGAGGTCGACCACGACACGATCGCCTATCACTTCCATGAACCGCTCGGCGTCGTCGGTCAGATCATTCCGTGGAACTTCCCGATCCTGATGGCGGCCTGGAAGATGGCGCCGGCACTGGCGGCCGGAAACTGCGTCGTGCTGAAGCCGGCCGAACAGACCCCGGCTTCGATCCTCGTCTGGATTGAACTGGTCGGCGATCTCCTGCCGCCGGGCGTGCTCAACATCGTCAATGGTTTTGGCCTCGAAGCCGGCAAGCCGCTCGCCACCAGCCCGCGCATCGCCAAGATCGCCTTCACCGGCGAGACCTCGACCGGTCGCCTCATCATGCAATACGCATCGCAGAATCTGATCCCGGTGACGCTGGAACTGGGCGGCAAGTCGCCAAACCTCTTCTTCGAGGATGTCATGCGGGAGGACGATGACTATCTCGACAAGGCGCTCGAAGGCTTTGCGATGTTTGCGCTCAACCAGGGCGAGGTCTGCACCTGCCCGAGCCGCGCGCTGGTGCATGAAAAGATCTATGACCGCTTCATGGAGAAGGCGCTGAAGCGCGTGGCCGCGATCCGCCAAGGCGATCCGCTCGACATGTCAACGATGATCGGCGCGCAGGCATCCTCCGAGCAGCTGGAAAAGATCCTGTCCTATATGGATATCGGTCGCCAGGAGGGCGCCGAAGTGCTGATCGGCGGCGAGCGCAACAATCTCTCGGGCGAACTGGCCGGCGGCTACTACGTCAAGCCGACGGTGTTCAAGGGCCATAACAAGATGCGCGTCTTCCAGGAGGAGATCTTCGGGCCTGTCGTGTCGGTCACGACCTTCAAGGACGAGGCGGAAGCGCTCGAAATCGCCAATGACACGCTGTACGGCCTCGGTGCTGGCGTGTGGAGCCGCGATGCGAATACCTGCTACAACTTCGGCCGTAACATCCAGGCCGGTCGCGTGTGGACCAATTGCTATCATGCCTATCCGGCCCATGCGGCCTTCGGCGGCTACAAGCAGTCGGGCATCGGTCGCGAGACACACAAGATGATGCTCGACCATTACCAGCAGACCAAGAACATGCTGGTGTCCTACAGCCCGAAGGCACTCGGGTTTTTCTGAGGCCCTCCCCAGGGGCGGTGTCCGCCAATGCCGCCCCGATACCCCCTCTTCCTGCTCTCGACCAGGAGGAGGGGTTCTTTCGTTCTGACAACAGGAGGAGGGCAGATCATGACCAATGGAGACCAGCCGCGCGTCGCCGCAACCGACGCCGCACTCGCGTTTCTCGCCGAAATCAAACAGGATCATCCCGAGATCCTCTTCCACCAGTCCGGTGGATGTTGCGACGGGTCTTCGCCGATGTGTTATCCGGTGAGCGACTACCGGGTCGGCGAAACGGATGTGAAGCTCGGCGAGATCGGCGGAGTGCCGTTCTATATCAGCGGCAGTCAGTATGCGGTCTGGGCGCATACGCAGTTGATCATCGACGTGGTGCCGGGGCGAGGGGGCATGTTCTCGCTCGACAATGGCCGTGAGCGGCGTTTTCTGACGCGCTCTCGGCTGTTTGACGGTGGCGAGGTGTGCCCGCTGCCGGAGATGGCCCGTTCTTCCGGCACCACTTGATCAGCGCAGGCCGACGGCCTCGCAGGCGGCATCGATGACCGCAAGCTTGACGGCCTGCGTGGCGAGATATTCCTGGAGGAAGTCGCGGGAAATCCACATGATCGAGCGACCGCGATTGCCTTCCCAGCCGACACTGCCGATGGCTTCTGCTTCGCGCAGCTTGCGCGTCAGATGCGTGCGGGAGAGCCGGAAGTTTTCCGCAAGTTCCGGCACGGAGCGCACCTGTGTGGGCACGCGTTCGACTGCCGGATCGACCGGGGGAACGCCCAGCATCAGCCAATCCATGACGATGCCGCCATTGTTCAGCCAGGTGAACAGCGACCAGGTCTGAGGCGGTGTGCGGATTTCCTGCGAGACCATGGCGCGGCTTGTGATCTCCGGATGCAGCCGGGCGAGGATCGCCTCGTCCGCCTCGAAGGCATCCAGCCTGTTGCCGCCGTCCAGCCGATCAAGACTGGTCAGGTGAATGAAGACCCAGCGTCGTGTGGCCGCGATCGTGATCGGTGCCGGCACGAAGGGACGGTTGCGGCGGTCGGGCGCCTGGCCGTGCTGGGCAATGCCGTAGACCAGCATCTCCTTGATGAAGGCGTCTGCGGTGTTGACCGATGATATGTCCAGCGTCTTCACCTGCTCCAGGTAGCGGGCCATGAGAATGACGGGTTCCGGATTGCCGCGGGCGACCTCCTGGAAATAGTGGCTCATCGCCAGATGACCCAGTAGCCAACGTTGTTGGGTGCCGAACACGGCGGCAAGCCTCGGGCTTTCCTCATTGACGCGCAGCAAGGCCCTGGACTGGTCCTGGACCGTTTCGTGCAGATCTGGATTGGCCAGAAGTTGTTCAACCGAGAGTGACATCAACTCACGCGCAAAAGCCGGGGTGCCGGGTCCGAAAGGAAGTATTGCGGGCGAAGCTGTATGCAAAGCAAAGACCGCGTGCAAGTGGCTGTGACACCGCTCACATCGCTTTGTCGGTCTTAATCTTAACTGTTAAGGATCGGTCTCAGTCGAACAGACTGGAGACCGACTCTTCCTGGCTCGTGCGGTTGATTGCTTCGCCGAGCAGCGTTGCCGTCGAGAGCACGCGAATGTTGTGCGCCGACTGGACGGCCGTTGTCGGTTGGATCGAGTCGGTGATCACGAGTTCGCGCAGCTTGGAGGAGGCAACGCGGGTCACGGCACCACCGGAGAGCACGCCATGGGTGATATAGGCGGTGACGCTGGTCGCGCCGTTCTTCAGCAGCGCTTCGGCTGCGTTGCAAAGCGTGCCGCCGGAATCGACGATGTCGTCTATCAGGATGCAGTCCTTGCCGGCAACCTCACCGATGACGTTCATCACTTCGGATTCACCTGGACGATCACGGCGCTTGTCGACGATAGCCAGCAGACAGTCGAGGCGCTTGGCGAGTGAACGGGCGCGCACAACGCCGCCGACGTCAGGCGAAACGACCATGACGTTGTTGGTGTCGTACTTTTCCTTGATGTCGCGCGCCAGGAGCGGCACGGCATAAAGGTTGTCCGTCGGAATGTCGAAGAAGCCCTGGATCTGACCGGCATGCAGGTCGAGCGTCAGAACGCGGTCTGCACCAGCCTCGGTGATCAGGTTTGCGACCAGCTTTGCCGAGATCGGCGTGCGCGGACCAGGTTTGCGGTCCTGACGTGCATAGCCGAAATAGGGAAGAACGGCCGTGATGCGGCGTGCCGAGGATCGACGGAAGGCGTCGATCATGATCAGCAGTTCCATCAAGTGGTCGTTCGTCGGGAAGGACGTCGATTGAACGACAAAGACGTCTTCGCCGCGCACGTTTTCCTGGATCTCTACGAAGATTTCCTGGTCTGCGAAACGGCGGACGCTGGCCTTGCCGAGTGGTACGTTGAGATAGGAGCAGATCGTTTCGGCCAGTTGCCGGTTCGAATTACCTGCGAAAACCTTCATCTTGGCCCGCCTGTTACCATGCTGAGATGCGGGCTTTTTAGCGCCGTTCCCCCTGAATGCAAGAGGTTTGGACGGCAAGGCCCATATTTTCGGTTGATGCGCCAAAAGGGGCGCATGATTTGCGGTTTTACAGAGCGGATGTCGCTTGGGCGTCAACCCGCGCGAGTGTTCCGCCATGATACATATTCGGCCATGCTTTTGGTCGCGATCTGCTGCATGACCGAGGCCGGCACGCCGGCCCAGGGGTCCTGTGCGCCCGAGGGCACCACCTCCTGGCCCTGGATCCGATGCAGCCGTCCGCCGCTGCCATCGAGGACATCCCAGACATAGGTGATCGTGACATTCCCGCCATCGGAGAAGGCGGAGAAGTAGCCTTTGAGGATGTGCTCGCTCGAAGCGTCGCTGGCACTCTTGATCGTCAGGCCACGGGCGCGCGCCTCTGCGCCGAGCTGGCGAGAGAGCGGCGTGACGGCCTGGACCGGGGCGCCGATGATCGGCAGGAAGCGGATGCTGCCGGTCGATTGGGCCGCAGGCGGCAGGGCGGCCTGCTGAGACTGCGTGGCTTGCGGGGCGGGCTGCGCGGGTTGCGACGCCTGGAGGGTGGTGGCCTGCTGTTGTTGCGGGGCGCTGGGGAAAGTCTGATTGCCTGCGCCATCAAGCGGTGCGGAGGCTGCCGGATTGCGGCCGCCCTGTGCCAGGGCCGCGGCCTGGGCCTCCAGCGAATTCTGCGGGCCGCGTACTGGCTCTGTATAGACGCCGGGCTGGCCGAGCGGTGCACTTTGAACCGGCTGAGTGCCGCCTGCCGGGGCTGCAAGCTCCTGGGAATAGGTCTGCGGCAGACTGCCATTGCCGACATTCTCCGGGGGCGTCAGCACATCCGTGCTGTTGCAGCCCGAGATCAGCGCCAGCAAGCCGAGGATGCCGGCCAGCTTCGTGGTCATCCTGCGAGAACATCTCACCACGGCGGGTCCTTCCGCTTCGATCCTGTCACAATTAATGTGACTAGCATGATCAGGCTGTCAATTCCCTGAACAGACAGGCAAAACCGTGCCACCCCTCGACAAAGGCGTCCGACGAGCTTTCGTCAGACGCTGATCAGGTCGAGCGGATGGCGCGAGAGAGCGCGCGGGCCGGCTTCCGTCGTCAGGTAGGTGTGTCCGATGGTCATCGCCGCTTCCTTGTCACTGTCCATGATGATCATGTGCACGAAGACGGTCATGTCGGCTGCGATCTCCAGCGGGTTGCCCGCATGGAACATCTGGTGCTCCATCCAGGACGGCGCGAAACGTGCGCCGACCGAATAGCCGCAGGCATTGAAGCGATGCCGGGTCAGGCCGCGGTCGTCCATGACCTTGGCATGGGCGTCGAAGACCTCGCCGAAGGTGTGGCCGGGGCGCAGCACCTGCTCGATCGCCCGCATACCCTCGATCGCCGCCGTAAAGAGTTCGCGGTGACGGGAGGTAACGTCGCCGATCAGGACGGTGCGCAGCATGGGAGCGTGATAATGGGAGGCGACACCGGCCCATTCGAGCGTCACCTGGTCGTTGGCAGAGAGCTTTCGGCGGCCCGACTTGTAGCGGCAGAGAAGCGCGTCGGCGGCCGATCCGATGACGAAGGGATTGGCCGGATAGTCGCCGCCGCCGGCCAGCACTGCCGACTGCATGGCGGCGAGGATCTCCGCTTCGTCGGCACCGGGTCCGATCAGGGGCAGGGCGGCGTCGAAGGCGAGGTCGGCCAGTTCTGCAGCCTCGGTCACCTTGGCGATCTCGGCCGGTGACTTGACCAGGCGGAGATTGCTGACGAGGTAGGAGGCATCCACGGCTTCGCAGAAATTGGTGAGCTGGTTGTCGACGAGCCGTGCGACGCGACCGGTCATGCCATGGGTGTCGTATTCGACGCCGACGCGCATGCCGAGAAGATCGAGATCGCTCAGGAGATTGCGCAGATCGACGGCTGGGTCGGCATTCATCCGGTCGACCCAGACGACGATGTTTTCGATCGCCGAGGTCTGCTTGGCCTGACGCAGGTCGGGGGTCCGGGTGAGCAGCGTCAGGCTGCCGTCTGCCTTGACGACCAAGGTCTGGAAGAAGCAGTAGCCGAAGGTGTCGTAACCGGTCAGCCAATACATGCTCTCCTGGGCGAAGAGCAGCAGGGCGTCGAGCTTTTCTTCGGCCATGCGGGCCATCAGGCGGGTGCGACGAGCGGAGAATTCGCTTTCGGTGAAGTGCAGGGCCATCTTATTTCTCCATGATCGCGATCGCGGATATCTGCCGCCCATAGTCGGGTTCGCCCGCATGGGTCGTCCGGCGATAGGAATAGAACGTCTCAGGCGCCGCATAGGTGCAGTGGCCGGTGCTGTCAGCGATGACGCCAGCTTGGCTTAGGCGCATGATGGTCAGGCCGGGCAGGTCGAACATCGCGTGGCCGGGCTTGGAAGAAGGGGTGAAGAAGGCCTCGAATGCCGGATTGGTGGCAAGGAATCGGTCGACGAATTCCGGACCGACCTCGTAATTCTTTTGGGAAATCGAAGGGCCGAGGGTCGCTCGGATCGCCTCGCGGCGAGCGCCGAGCGCGATCATGGCGTCCACGGTGTTTTCGAGAACGCCGCCCAGTGCGCCCTTCCAGCCTGCATGGGCCGCACCGATCACTCGATTTTCAGGGTCGGCGAAGAGGATCGGGCCGCAATCGGCGGTCAAGACGCCGAGCACCACGCCCGAGCTCGCCGTGACCTGGGCATCAGCCTCTGGCCGGCTGCCATCATAATTGGCACCCACCACAACGACGTCGGGGGAGTGGACCTGATGGGCGGTGGCCAGCCGTTCGGGCGGCAGGCCGAACCAGGCGCTGACCCGGCGGCGATTTTCGCGCACCCTGTCGGGGTCGTCATTCGAGCCGAGACCGACATTGAGGCCGCGGTAGATGCCTTCCGACACGCCGCCGTCACGCGTGAAGAAGCCGTGGCGGATGCCGGCTGCAGTCGTGGCGTCGAGGCTTTCTGCGGTGATGGGGCGTGGCTGGTCGGCTGTGCTCATGATTTGTCTCCTGAGCCTTGGCAAATCACGCGTATGCAATGCGGATACTGCGAAACGATTGGATTCAATCGGCTTTCTTCAAATTCGAGCCGTTTGGAACGGGCGCGATCGTGCAGATCGCACCCCGTCCTGTCAATGCTTGGACTTGAATGGCAACAAGTGGACGACGGGCATGGAGACCGCCATGACCTTGAACAACTCGCCCATGTAGCCATTGCCGGCGCCGGCGAGACGGTGCACGGCCTCGACGATTTCGGCTTGCATCTTCTCGTCCTTGTCGCGGCCAAGCGAGGCGGCGCGCTGCTCGATGCCGAGCCCGACGAGGAAGTCGCCCTGATGCATGCAGCCGTTCAGATGCACGCCGGCGGCAAGGGCGGTGCGGGCGAGGTTTTCGAAGTCGACATGGCTGGTGAGATCAGCGAGCCCCGGATGGGCGAGCGGCGGATCATATTCATGGGCGCGCACGGCCTGGAGTGTGTCGCCGAAATTGGTGACCATGTGGCCGTAGTCGATGATCAGCGCGGTGCCGTGGCTGCTCTTCAGGCGCTCGCAGATCGTCAGCATCACCGACTGGCGGACAGGGGCCACTTCGAAGATTTCGCCATCGGCAGCCGTATCGGCGCCCTGCGGCAGCATAGACGGGTCGAGCGTTGCGACGCCGAGCGTGAAGCACAGCTCGTCATTGTCGTCGATACCGACCATGCGTTCGCGAAAACCCTCTGCGGTCTTGACGAACTGGCGGATCGGGATGGCATCGAAGAGTTCGTTGGCTGCGAGCAGGGTAAACCCTTCAGGCACGCCGTCGAAGCTTTCGTGCCAGGAGACCTTGTCGCCGTGGCTGGAGAGCGTTTCCATCTGGGTGAGTTTCAGGAGTGCGCTTGTTTCGACGAGGTGGACGGTCGCCGTTTCGTAGAGCTCGGGTGCCGCACGGGATATCACCCTCAGCATGTCGGCCATCATCGTGCCGCGGCCAGGGCCGATTTCGACGAGGCGCACGTCGCGCGGTTCGCCGTGGCGCTGCCAGGTGTTGATCATGAAGATGCCGAGCATTTCGCCGAAGAGCTGGCTAATCTCGGGTGCCGTGACGAAATCGCCGGCACGGCCGAACGGATGGCGGGTGCGATAGTAGCCGTGTTCGGGGTCGGCGAGGCAGAGGGCGAAATAGTCCGTGATGCTGATCGGACCATTGGCAGAGATCAGCGACTTGATCTTTTCGGCGAGCGGTGTGGCCATCTTGGCTCCTCAGCCTTGGGTCGCGGTGGTCTGACGCCCCGACCGCACGAAAATCCAGATCCCGATCACGACCATCGGTAGCGACAGCACCATGCCCATGGTCAGCCAGCCGCCATAGAGATAGCCGAGCTGCACGTCGGGCTCGCGGAAGAATTCGACGAAGATACGGGCCGACGCGTAGCCGGCAACGAATATGCCGGTGATGCGACCGGGGGCGCGCAGGGCGCCGAATGCGCGGGCGAGGATCTGCAGCAGGATGAGCAGGACCAGACCTTCGAGCGCTGCTTCATAAAGCTGGCTCGGATGGCGGGGGAAGGGGCCTCCGGTTGGAAAGGCCATCGCCCACGGCACATCGGCGGGCCGGCCCCAAAGTTCGCCGTTGATGAAGTTTGCGATGCGCCCGAACAGCAGGCCGAGCGGCACGACGCTGGCGACCAGGTCGAAGAGGCTCCACAGGCGGATCTGATGTTTCCGGGCGAAGTAGACCATGGCGAGCGTCGCGCCGATGAAGCCGCCATGGAAGGACATGCCGCCGTTCCAGACTTCGATAGCGCGCATCGGATTGGCGGCAACCGAGGCGAAGTCATAGAAGAAGATGTAGCCCAGACGACCGCCGGCAACGACGCCGATCGCGACCCACAGGATGAAGTCGTCGATCTGTTGTAAGCTGGCGGGTGCCTGGCCGTTCGGCCACAGATGCGGGCGCTTCAGGAGATCGCGGGCGATCAACCAGCCGAGGAGTATGCCGGCAACATAGGCGAGGCCATACCAATGGACCGCCAGCGGGCCGATCGAAAAGGCGACCGGATCGATCGCGGGAAAGGATACGGCGGCGAAAAGGTCCAGAACTGACAACAATGGAGTACTTTCGTTAATGCTGCTGGAAAATGGCGTTGCGAATAGGCACGGTCAAGATGGAATCGAGGCGGCTGCGACACCGTCAACCACCTTTATCTGTCCTTCGCGTCTTGCGTGCCGGCCTGTCTGGTCCTACCTCATCTGCAGGTACCGATTTTCCAGTCCGCAGTCTGCTTGAGAGGAGTTTTCCATGTCGACCGGCCCCAACCGTATTCTCGATGATTTCGCCAAGTTGATGACGGACGCCGCCGGCGCCGCCCAGGGCGTGCGCAAGGAACTCGAAACGGCGTTCCACGCCCAGGCCGAGCGCTGGCTGAACAACATGGATCTCGTCAAACGCGAAGAGTTCGACGTGGTGCGCGAGATGGCGCTGAAGGCGCGCGAAGAGAACGACGCGCTGCAGAAGCGCATCGAGGCTCTCGAGGCTCAGCTCTCGACCCAGCCGAAGTAACGGCTCTCCCGTTTCGATCTAGCTTCGCGAGACGCCGCAAGGCTTAGGAAGACCCATTGCCTGTGGCTATGGGTCTTTTTGCATTTTCAGCACCTTGACGGGTGTTGCGTGGACCGGAACCCACGAAAAAATTGCAGCTTGTGGACAGCTGCGAAAAAGCCAATCGGCAGAGTCGCTTATGGGGTGATGCAAAGGCGATTCTGAAAGCGCCATCCACAGGTCACACAGTCAAATATGGCGAAGGGGGCTGGTGCTGGCCCCTGACGATTATACACTGATTTTCAACGATGATTCTGAGCGGGGGCCGCGTAAGTTTCGGACAGGGTGCGTGTTCTACCCTGGGGTCCTTCGGAATCGTTTTCAGTAGTTTCCGGTTCAGGTGTCCGAGTGGCCCGGCGGTTCGCCGGGTGCCCGTATTCATTCCGGTCAAGAAGGTGATGCATGAGCCTCATGGAAATCGAAGTCGAACGCCAATCCAACCCGGTCGACATGATCGAGTTTGTCGCGGCGACCAATGACTGGTCGTTCGAGCGTTCGGGCGAAGACGAAATCGCAATGACTGTCGAGGGGCGCTGGGCCGATTACCATGTCTCCTTCTCCTGGATGGAGGAGTTCGAGGCGCTGCATCTGGCTTCCGCCTTCGATCTGAAGATCCCTGAAAACCGCCTGAACGAAGTCATCAAGCTTCTGTCCTACGTCAACGGGCAGGTGCTGATGGGCCATTTCGACCTGTGGCGGAACGAAGACGTTGTGATCTTCCGCCAGTCTCTTCTGCTTGCCGGTGGTGCCGAGCCGACCAATCGCCAGGTCGAGGTGCTTCTCTCCTCCGCTGTCGATGCCTGTGAAGCCTACTATCAGGCCTTCCAGTTCGTGGTCTGGTCCGGCATGGACGCCAAGAGCGCCATGGATGCCGTCCTGTTCGAGACGGTCGGAGAAGCCTGAGAATGACGGATGCCGCATTCGGACAGATCGTCCTCGTCGGAGCCGGCAATATGGGCGGCGCGATGCTGGCCGGTTGGCTGAAGAGCGGTGTGCAGGGCAGTGCCGTGACGGTGCTCGATCCGGGTCCCTCCGACAAGATGATGGCGGCGATCAACGATGCCGGTGCCCAGCACTTTGTCACGCCGCCCGTGGGTCTGCAGGCTGATATTCTCTTTCTCGCCCTGAAGCCGCAGGTCATGGACGCGGTCCTGCCGGGCCTCACGTCTGTTGTCGGGCCGAAGACGACGGTGGTTTCCGTTGCAGCCGGCAAGACCATCGCCTCGATGGAAGGCCATCTCGGTAAGGCGGCCATGGTGCGCGCCATGCCAAATACGCCGGCCATGGTCGGCCGTGGCGTCACTGGTGCCTTTGCCAATGCTGCCGTCTCCGAAGAGCAGCGCGACGTCGTTCATCGTCTTCTTCAGGTGTCCGGCCCGGTCGAATGGGTCTCGAGCGAAGCCGACATCAATGCCGTGACCGCCGTTTCTGGTAGCGGACCGGCCTATGTCTTTTACCTCGTCGAATGCATGGCAGAGGCAGGCCGGAAAGCGGGCCTGCCGGCGGACCTCGCCATGCGCCTCGCACGAGAAACGGTCGCGGGGGCTGGTGAATTGTTGCACCAGTCCCCCGACCCTGCCTCGCAATTGCGCAAGAACGTGACATCGCCTGGTGGGACGACGGCTGCTGCCCTCTCTGTGCTGATGGCTGATGATGCGATGCAGCCGCTGTTCGATCAGGCGATCGAGGCGGCGCGCAAGAGGGCCGAGGAGCTCGCCCAGTGAGCGGTTCCGAGATCACCTTTGCCGATTTCGAGAAGGTCGACATTCGCGTCGGCACGATCGTTGAGGTCGAGAACTTCCCGGAAGCGCGCAAGCCGGCCTTCAAGCTGAAGATCGATTTCGGTCCCGAGATCGGTATCAAGAAGTCTTCGGCGCAGATCACCGTGCATTACACGCCGGAGATGCTGATGGGGCGCCAGGTGCTTGGGGTCGTCAATTTTCCGCCCCGCCAGATCGGGCCGTTTCGCTCGGAGGTTCTGACGCTCGGATTCGAGGACGAGAATGGCGCCATCGTGCTGGCGGCCGTCGAGCAGCCTGTACCGAACGGCAAGAAGATGATGTGACCAGGGGCCCTCGGGCCCCGTTTTACTGGCCGAAATGACCTCAGACGGGAACGCGGATGATGGCGCGCAGGCCACCGAGCGGGCTGTCTTCGAGCGTCACGTTGCCGCCGTGGCTGCGGGCGATGTCGCGGGCGATTGCAAGACCGAGCCCGGTCCCGGAAGCATCCAGGTTTCGTGCTTCATCGAGCCGATAGAAGGGTTTGAAGACATCGTCGCGCGATTCCTTGGGAATGCCCGGGCCGTCGTCGTCGAAAACGATGATCAGCCATTTCGCCGTGTGGCGGGCGTCGATGTCGAGCCTGTGTGCGTAGCGTCGCGCATTGGAGGCGAGGTTGGTCACCAGGCGCGAGAAGGCATTGGGGCGCACATGGACCAGAGGCTCGCCCTCCAGCGTCCAGGAGAAAGCGCGGTTGTGCAGGCTGAAGTCGGCGGCGACGCGTTCGAAGAGGTCGCCAAGATCGAGTGTGCCGACATCTTCCTCGACCTCTCCCTTGGCGAAATCGAGATAGCCTTCGAGCATGCTCTGCATGTCATCGATATCCTGGTTGAGGTTGTCGATCTCCGGCCCGTCACCGGCGAGCGCCAGCTGCAAGCGGAAACGCGTGAGGATGGTGCGAAGGTCATGGCTGACGCCCGCCAGCATGGCGGTACGCTGTTCCATTTGCCGTTCGATACGCTCACGCATCAGGATGAAAGCGAGGCCGGCGCGTCGCACTTCGTCGGCTCCACGCGGCGAGAAGTCTTCCGGCGGACGTTGCCCCTTGCCAAAGCTTTCGGCGGCATTGGCCAAGGCCATGATCGGGCGGATCTGGCCGCGCAGGAAGAGGATGGAAATGGCGATCAGCACGAGCGCGGTCGAAACCATCCAGACCAGGAAGATATGGGTGTTGGAAGCATAGGCGGAATTGCGCGGGGCGAAGATCCGCAAGGTCCTGCCGTCGATGACGATGCGGATCTCGACGAGGCGCGAGGTTCCGACCGTGTCGATCCAGAAGGGGCGACGGATCTGCTCGGCGATCTCGTCGGACAGGATCTGATCGAGAATTGAGAAGAAGGGGCTTGGTCGCGGGGAGGGCAGTTCGGTTCCCGGTTCGAGCGAGATCATCAGGCTCAACTTGCTGGCGGCGACATCGGCGATCGTGGCGAAGTCCTCGTCGTCAGGATAGCGCTGCAGAAGTTCGATGACAGCTGCGATGTCTCGTGTCACGGCTTCCGAAAGCCGCTCGGTGACGAGCTGCCAGTGACGTTCCATGAAAACGAAGGCGACGACCGTCTGCAGGATCAGCATCGGCAGGATGATGATCAGCAGGGATCGGGCGTAGATGCCAGTCGGCAGCCGATGACGCAGCCAGCGGAAGAAGCCCTTCAGGCCGGTCGCCGGGCTACGGTCCTGATCCCGCCGGATCTGATCGAACAGCGTCATGTGCTTACACTTCCTCGGCGCATCACGCGCCCTTGCCGCAGCCTCAGTCCATGCTGAGGCGATAACCGATGCCGCGCACCGTCTGCAGCCAGACGGGGTTGGCGGGATCATCCTCGATCTTGCGCCGCAGCCGATTGATCTGGACGTCGATCGTGCGCTCGCCGACCTCCGCGTCGTTGCCGACGAGTTCGTGGCGCGGGATCGTGTCGCCGGCTCGCGTGGCGAAGAGATACATGATTTCCTGTTCGCGGTCGGTCAGACGGATGACTTCCGCGCCTTTGCGTAGTTCCTTGCGCAGCACCGAGAAGGTGTAGGGACCGAACATCACCTGCTCGATCTTCGGCGCATCGGGGTTCATGTTGCGCTTGAGAATATTGTTGATCCTGAGCACCAGTTCGCGCGGATCGAAAGGTTTGGCAAGATAGTCGTCCGCACCGGCCTCCAGACCGGCAATGCGGCTATCGGCCTCGGAGCGGGCGGTCAGCAGAATGACCGGCACGCGCTTCTCGTCGGACAGGCTCTGGGTGAGAGAAAGACCGGATTCGCCCGGCATCATCACGTCGAGGACGAGAAGATCGAAGCTCAGGCCTTCAAGCTTGCGGCGTGCCTCTGCGGCATCGGCTGCGACGGAGACGCGGAAGCCTTTTTCCGTGAGGAACCGATGCAAGAGGTCGCGAATACGCGTGTCGTCGTCAACCACCAGGAGATGCGGGGCGTCGTCGGTCAGCTCGATCTTCTTCGACACGTCAGTCTGCTCCATCCGTTTCGAGAGGCTGGGTCACGGTCTGTCTTTGCATGCCGTCGAGGAAACGGCGCACGGTCGCGCGCTCGTCTGCGCTCATGCCGTGCATGGCGTGGGCGATGCGGCGCGACTGCGGTTCGGAGAGCGCCAGCGAGAGTTCGCGCCCGGCAAGCGTCGGATAAAGTCGGCGCTGGCGGCGGTCGGCGGGACCCGCCATCTGCCTGATATAACCGCTGTCGATCAGTTCCTTCAGAACCCGGGCAAGACTTTGCTTCGTGATTTGCAGGATGCCGAGCAAGTCGGCAACGGTCATGCCTGGACGGCGGCTGACGAAATGCACGACGCGGTGATGGGCGCGTCCGTAACCGAGCTTGGCAAGGATGGCATCCGGATCGGACACGAAATCGCGATAGGCGAAAAACAGGCTTTCGATGGTTTCGAAGTCGATCGACTTGTCATCGACCACCGGCATCTCCGGCAGGATCTTTTTGGCAGTCTTCGTCGCAGACTGTCGGGCCACGCTCGTCATTCCTTTCCTCCGGCGCAGACGCGAGCGCCACCGCCGGTTATTGCCCTCATCGCCCAGGGCGACGCTTTTCCGAACGTCGGACATCACAATGTGATCGACCGTTCATCCTCGTCTCCTTGACGGGGATTGCCGGCAAAACTATGCGCAAGTGTAGCAAATTTCCAACAAATTTACGCTGATCGCACAGGTTAGACTTTCACCTGGAAACCTATGGCCGGCATGCTCGTTACCACTGCACTGATCAATCACAAGTTCCGGACAAGCCGCTTCGGCGAGGCTTTGCCGAAGGAGAGAGGATTCGCGCCATGATGAACCGTGACCGCACTGCCCAGATTTCCGCAAGCTCCAGCCTGCGCCCCGTTGCGATCCTCGTGTTCACGGCCAAGCTGATGGTAGCCAGCTTCCTCGTCGCCCAGGCTTCCCTGCTTCCGGCATCTCCCGTCTCGCAGGTCTACGGCCTGTCCCGCTAAGTCTATTTCTTCGAAAGTCGCCGTGGTTTCTCTCGATGGTCTGGCATGGTAAGGCCCATGTCGATCACGATCAGAAGGACAGCGAGCCTATGGGACAGATACAGGCGGGAATCATCCCGGTAACCCCCTTTCAGCAGAACTGCACGATCCTATTTGACGACGAAACACGCGAGGGCGTGATCGTCGATCCGGGCGGCGATGTCGATGTCATCATGCAGGTGATCGCTGAGAATGGCCTGACGCTCAAGGCGATCTGGCTCACGCACGGGCACCTGGATCACGCCGGCGGTGCAGCCGAGCTTAAGGAAAAAACCGGGCTTACCATCATCGGGCCGCACAAGGACGATCTGCCGCTTTTGCAGCGCATCGAGACCCAGGCGGCGAGCTACGGCATTTCGGGGTTGCGCAGCGTGCTTCCCGACCAGTGGCTCGAAGACGGCGATACGGTCAGCTTCGGCGATCATACCTTCGAGGTCTACCACTGCCCAGGTCACGCCCCAGGGCATGTCATCTACTTCAACCGCGACCAGAAGTTTGCTCATCTCGGCGATGTCCTGTTCAGCGGCTCTGTCGGGCGAACCGATCTGCCGGGTGGTGACCACCAGACGCTAATGAACTCGATTCGTGACAAGGTCCTGCCTCTCGGGGACGACGTCGGCTTCATCTGCGGCCATGGGCCTGGCAGCCGCATCGGCGACGAGCGCCGAGCCAATCCCTTCATCCAGGGCCTCTGAACGAGAAAAAGCGCCGTGTGACCGGCGCTTTTGTCATTCTGCGGTGCGGTTACGGTCCTTTGCGGGCCGTGCAGAAATGAGTTCTGCCGTCATAGCCGACGAAGGTGCCTGTGCGCGGGTTGAAGCTGCGATAGCGCTGCGCACAATAGTCATACCAGGCGCCGGTCCAGGGCTCGATGCCATAGGACTGAACCACCGGGCGCAACTGCTGATAGACCGGGCGGGGGCGATAGGTGTGGCGCGGCGGCGGAGGCGGATAATCATCGACATAGTAGCCTGGCTCGTCATAGACTGAGACTGGGCGATCGATGTAGATACGGCGTTGCGGCGGCGGGCTTGCGATCGCCGAGCCGACGATCATGCCGGTTGCGAGACCGATGACGCCCAGTGCAAGGGCATCGTCGCTGCGGTGACGATAATGCCGGTCGCCGGCTTCGGCCTGGCTTGCCGCAGCGATCGGCGTCAGTGTGACTGCAGCCGCGAGAAGTGCATTTTGCGCGAATTTCATCATGACGTCGTTCCTCGACCTTCGGAAACTATCTGGCCGATGTGGCTGTTCGGGCCATCGGCGATGATCGCAATCTATGAGGCCTTGCCTGAACGGAGGCTGAACGAAAAAACCCGGCATAAATGCCGGGCCGCAATTCGTAGAAAACCGGGTGAAATCAGCCGGAGATCTGCAGGTTTACGGCCTTAGGGCCCTTGCCACGGCGATCGGGTTCGGTGTCGAAGCTGACCTTTTGGTTTTCGGTCAGGCCCGACAGGCCCGATGCCTGAACGGCGGAGATGTGGACGAAGATGTCCGCGCCGCCATTGTCGGGCTTGATGAAGCCAAAGCCCTTGTCGGTGTTAAAAAACTTTACAGTGCCAGTCTCGGCCATGCGTCAGGTCCTTTTCTCTCTGCCCATATTCGGCGGGGCAGCATTGCAATGTACCCGCAAGCGGGTGAGCGACAGGCATTTGTCGAAATTAGAGGAAAGGGGCCCTGTTACCGCAGTCTAACGCCCGACGATGTTTCCATCCTCTCAAGTTAGGCTGCCCGGGGTTGTTATAGCGTCCCCGGCGCGCACTCATTTATAGGTCTTCCCATGCTCGCAAAATTGCCCGAACGCGCGAAGATTGCTTGGTTTGTCGGAAATTGGCAAGCGAAAGTTTTAACCCTGTATGGGGCGAGATTCCTTTGTTTTCAGTGTGAATGGAGTGATTCGTTACCGTCGAAAGGCGTCGTCACGCCATTTCGAAGAAAATTTGCATCGCTTGCGATGGAGATTGAGGCAAAACCCCTCTCGAACACGGAAATTTGCGGGTGAAAATTTTTCGTGTTCAATGGTCTCGCATTCCGCGGGGCCAAGCTTGTCAGGCAAATTGGCCCCGAATATGGGGCAAATTTTGGCTGATGACAGGTGCGCAGCGTCTGTCAAGTCTGGCCAGCGCGCGTGAGGCGCAGAAGCTGCCCATCCTCTTCGTCGGTCACCAGCAGGATGGAGCCGTCTGGCGCGACCTTCACGTCACGGATGCGGCCGTAGTCGCCTTGCAGAATGCGTTCTTCTTTGCCAATCGAGCCGTCATCGTTGCGCTCGATGCGGGCGATCAGCTGATATTTCAAGGCGGCGACCAGGAAGTCGCCCTCCCATTCCGGGAACATGGCGCCCCGGTAGATCGCAAGCGCTCCTGGCGCGATCGAAGGGTCCCAGTAGTGCAGCGGCTGTTCGTAGCCATCGGCGGACTGACCGATGCCGATTTCGGCGCCGGAATAGTGCTTGCCATAGGAGATCACGGGCCAGCCATAGTTGTTGCCCGCTTCGGGTGCGTTGATCTCGTCACCACCTCGCGCCCCATGTTCGACGGTGTAAAGCTTGTTATCGGCGGGATCGATGACGATGCCTTGGGGATTGCGGTGGCCGCTGGACCAGACTTCGGGAAGAGCCTGGCCCGCCGGATTGGCGGAGGATGGCGTGCCGTCTGCATTGATGCGGAGGATCTTGCCGGCGTGATCCGCAGGGTCCTGAGCGCGATCGGGATCGCCGCGGTCGCCGATGCCGAAAAACAGGCTGCCATCAGCGGCGACAGCGATCCGGGATCCGAAATGCTGGCCGGCGCCAGTCAGCTTGTTCATGAGAAAGATCCGACGGACATCCTCAAGGCGTCGTTCGTTCGCGCTCAGGCGGGCGGAGAAGACGGCCGTACCCTGGCCACCCGGACCGGGGGCGGCGGCGGTAAAGAAGAGACGTCGGCTTTCGGCAAAGTCGGGAGAGAGGGCGAGGTCGAGCAGGCCACCCTGGCCGACGGCCGCGATCCTCGGCAGGCCGCCCAAGGGCCGCCCGACTTCACCATCACGGATGATGCGCATGCGGCCTGGCCGCTCGGTGACGATGAAGGCCCCATCCGGCAGCACTTCAACCGACCAGGGGTTTTCTAGGCCCTCGGCGATGCTGGTGACCTCGATGGTGACGTCGCCGGCCCGGATCTCCCGGGGCTCTTCGGCCGACGCGGATGTCGCAACCGACAAGGCTAGAACGGATACGCACAGTCGTCCGATCTTGTCGAAGGGGTTCAGCATCGTCATCTCCTCACAGCCATCGATTGCTCGTCGAGAAGATGGGGACTGAAATGCAGCTGGCAAGGCGTTTCACAGCCGGCGCGGGCTTCATGACGGAGTTTTGAAGGCGAAGCGCGCGGCTGCCGTCGTCAGTGTCCCGGATTCGACCTGCGCTTAACGCTGATCGCTGCTTTCGCCTTGAACGATCTCCCGCCATCCCCGCCGCCAAAGGGCGAAGCCTCCGGCTGCCATGACCGTGAAGCAGGCGAAGAGGAGGACGATCAGCACATGACGCTCCTTTTGCGGAAGGGGCAGGTGCTTCATCGCGGAGGCCGGGACATCGACCAGTCGGACGGGGGAGGCCGGGACGATGCTGCCGGTGGTCAGGCGATCTGCCGAGATGGTGGAGGTCTGCGGTGCCACGATGAGCTTGTCCCCGCTGGGTGGCGAGGCGGCACCCGGGCTTCCGAACATGAAGAGAGCCAAAGCCAAGCCGCTGGCAGCGGCGAGCCAGGCCAGTGAACGGCTTCGCCTTGAGGGTGGCGTACATGTTTCCAGTTCATAATCCATGACAGGCACCTTCTTTCTTGTCCTGACCGCATGAAACCGTGCGATCGCGTCGCCATGGCGACGAAATTGTGGCGTTTCCCAACTCGAATTGTGATTTCGGCGGTGCTTGGGAAATCGTGCCCACAGACGCATTGGAATGGTGACGCAAATCTCTTGCGTCATCCGTGCTTTTGGCTTGAAAGGCCGGGGCTCTTTCGCCATAGAGCTTGGACCTGAGGCCCCGGGGAGCGGGGTCGATGTTCAATCAGCTCAGGACCTGCACAATGGCTTTCCTTGCCGACGCCCTTTCCCGCATCAAGCCTTCCGCGACCATCGCCGTCACGCAGATGGCCCGGGAACTCAAAGCGCAGGGGAAAGACGTCATTTCGCTCTCCGTTGGCGAGCCCGACTTCGACACGCCACAGAATATCAAGGATGCGGCCGTGGCGGCGATTGCTCGCGGCGAGACGAAGTACACGCCGGTCGCCGGCATTCCGGAGCTGCGCAAGGCAATTGCCGACAAGTTCAAGCGCGAGAACGGTCTCGACTACAAGCCGGAGCAGGTCATCGTCGGCACCGGCGGAAAGCAGATTCTTTTCAACGCCTTCATGGCGACAATCAATCCGGGTGATGAAGTCGTCATCCCGGCGCCGTTCTGGGTGTCCTATCCGGAAATGATCGCGCTGTGCGGCGGCACGCCCGTCTTCGTCGAGACGACGCTTGAGAACAATTTCAAGCTGACCGCCGAACAGCTGGACAAGGCGATCACGCCGAAGACCAAGTGGTTCATGTTCAATTCGCCGTCGAACCCGTCGGGTGCCGCCTATAGCAAGGACGAGCTGAAGGCGCTGACCGACGTGCTGATGAAGCATCCGCATGTATGGGTCCTGACCGACGACATGTACGAGCATCTCGTCTTCGGCGACTTCGTCTACTACACGCCGGCCCAGGTGGAACCCGCGCTCTATGAGCGTACGCTGACGATGAACGGAGTGTCGAAGGCCTATGCCATGACCGGCTGGCGTATCGGCTATGCCGCCGGCCCGCTGCCGCTGATCAAGGCCATGGACATGATCCAGGGCCAGCAGACGTCCGGTGCCTGCTCGGTTGCCCAGTGGGCCGCCGTCGAGGCGCTGAATGGTCCGCAGGATTTCATCACGGAATCGAAGAAGGCCTTTGAAGAGCGCCGTGACCTCGTTGTTTCGATGCTCAACCAGGCCTCCGGTATCGTTTGCCCGAAGCCGGAAGGCGCCTTCTACGTATACCCGTCCTGTGCCGCGCTCATCGGCAAGACCTCGCCGTCGGGCAAGGTCATTGAGACGGACGAAGACTTCGTCATGGAACTGCTGGCGACCGAAGGTGTTGCGACCGTGCACGGCTCGTCCTTCGGCCTTGGCCCGAACTTCCGCGTCTCCTACGCGACCTCGAATGCCAAGCTGGAAGAGGCCTGCAGCCGCATCCAGCGCTTCTGCGCTTCGCTGAAGTAAGTGTAAGCTACATGTGTCTTGAAAGGGCTCGCCGGGAGGCGGGCCCTTTTCGCATTTTCTGGCTTTGTTGAGGGGGGTGAGCGCTTGTGGTATTCTGGCGCTCATGAAAACCGTCAGTCTGCAGGAAGCTACACGCGATCTGGAAGCGCTTGCCGATGCCGTCGAGCGGGGCGAAGTCGTGACCGTGACGCGGGACGGCAAGCCGGTTTTGGATCTGGTGCCGCATGTGGAGGGGAGCGCGGGAAAGTCGGAGCAGAAGAAGAGAGGAATCGATTGGGAGGCAATGCAGGCGCATCTGCGTTCGATAGGCGTTGAGAATGCCGTTCCCTATATCGCTGAGGACTTTGATGATCCGCTTCCAGAAGACTTCTCCTGAGGCCGCTTCCCTAGTGCAGCGCTTGTTGCTGGATACCCATATTTTCCTCGGCCTTCTGAGGCGGGATTTCGATCTGCAATTTCCGGCTATCAGCAAGTACTTCGGTGTCGGGGACACTATAGGCTTCGTCAGCGTTGCCACTCTTTGGGAAATAGCGATCAAAAGCAGGCTCGGCAAATTGGATGTCGGCATGGCCCTGGCGGACGTGCCGGCAAACGTCAAATCGGGTGGTTTGGAGATCCTCGATATCGAAGTCGCCCACGTCCTTCACTCTCTCGATCCTGAACCGCCTACCCGGGACCCCTTCGACCGGCTGCTTCTCGCCCAGTGTCATGTCGAAGGCCTGTTACTGGTGACCGTTGACCGTGCCCTTGTCGATCACCCCTTGGCATTCCGCCCCTGACTGCGAGAGCCAGAGGCGGAATGGGTTGATCAGCCCTTGGTAAGCTTCACGATGGTCGAGTTGCCGCCGCCGCGCTGTTCGGTGACGGCGTAGACGGCGCCGTCGGGGCCTACTCTCACATCGCGAATGCGGGCGCCAAGATCGACGCGTTCCTCATGCTTTACCCGGTCGTTCTCCATGTGGAGGATGACCACGCCCTGGCTTACCAGGCCGCCGACGAGGAAGGCTCCCTTCCATTCGGGGATGGCATCGGCATCGTAGTACGCCATGCCCGAGGGCGCGATTACGGGGTCCCAATAATAGACCGGCTGCTCGGTGTCGGCCATCTGCGTGATGCCTTCGCCCACTGCAGCGCCACTATATTCGACGCCATAGGTCACTTCCGGCCAGCCATAGTTCTTACCGGCCTCGGGCAGGTTCAGTTCGTCGCCACCCTTCGGGCCGTGTTCGACGGTCCACAGGCGGCCCTGACCGTCAATCGTGGCGGACTGCAGGTTGCGGTGGCCGAGCGACCAGATTTCCGGCTGGGCGCCATTTTGGCCAATGAAGGGGTTGCCTTCGACAGCTTCACCCGTCTGGCTGATGCGGAAGATCTTGCCAAGACCGCTCTGCAGATCCTGGGCCTGAACGCGAGGTTCGGCGTCGGAGCGCTCGCCGACCGTCACGTAGAGTTCACCTTCCGGACCGAAGGCGAGGCGCGAGCCGAAGTGCTTGTTGCCGTCATAGCCGGGGGTCTGGCGGAAGATCACATTGACGTCTTCCAGAGCGCCGCCGCCCTGGTCGTCCGCGACGAGGCGTGCGGAAGCAACCGATGTGCCGTTGCCGTCGTCATCCCGTGGTTCGGCGAAGGAGAAGAAGATCATGCCCGAGCTTTCAAAGTCGGGTGCCAGGGCAACGTCGAGCAAGCCGCCCTGACCGTCGGCGAGGACTTCCGGAACGTTTGCAATCTCGGGGCCGGCCGTACCGTCGGTGCCGATGATGTGCATGGCGCCCTGCTTGGCGGTGACAAGCATGCGGCCATCGGGGAGGAATTCCATCGCCCAGAGATGCGGCAAGCCTTCGGCCACGACTTCGGTCTGGATGCTGACGGATTCCGGAGGCTGCGGCGCTCTCGTCTGACCGGAAAAGGCCGGCTGCTGGTCGGGCGCGTTGGGTGCCTGGGTCTCGACGGGCGTTCCCGCCTGCTGGGCAAGAGCGGGCGCGGAGACAAGGCTGACGCTCAGCATGGTTCCGGCGAGAATGTGGGGTAGACGCTTCATCAATTCCTCCTGGTCGAATGATTGGACCCGTACAACGCCTAAGTGGTCTGAAAGCTCCAGCTCGGTAGAGCACGCCAGATCAAGTTCGCTTTATCGGGTGGTGAGTGCGGAGAGGACTGATCTCAAAGAAAGAGCGGGCACTAGGGCCCGCTCCGATGGTTTCTCCTCATGCCGGAGTTTTGATCCAGCTGCCGACGTAAGGCGCATTGGCGAAGATCTTTTCGCGGTCTCGCCACAAGGCCGGCAAGGCGAGGATGGCGAGCGCGCCGATCGTGATGGCCGTCTTCGTCAGCTGCGACAGTTCCGGTGTGCGGGCGTCGATGTAGTAGACCGCATAGACGATCAACACGTGCCAGACATAGATCTGCAGTGAATGCCGGCCGAGAAGCTGCAAGAAGTTCAGCGTGAAAAGGCTTGTCAGCGTCGAGGCGATCTTGCGGATCACTGCATTCTCGTGACGTGGGCCGGCGACCAGGATCCAGGCCATGCCATAGGCCACAGCCGCGAAGTTGATGAGGTAGACCGGGCCAAAGTCGGCGCGGATTTCCATCAGGCCGAATTTCTCGAGGACGAAGCCCGGCATGAAGCCGTGCGCAGTCGCCAGGCGAAGCGGCAGGAAGAAGAGGGTGATCGCAAGAGCCGTCCAGGCAAGCGTGGTGCGGTTGGGGTCGAAGACCTTCTGCCACTCGATCTTCTTCATCGAGGTCAGGGTGCCGGCGATGATGCCGGCGAAGAATACGATCTGCCAGCCCAGAAGGTTGAAGGAGACACGCAGGCCCTGCTGGTCCGGCGCGCCGGCGAGCCAGGCGTCGAGTGGGTAGGTGACAATACGGTGCAGGCCTAGCTGGGCCGCAAGCCAGATCAGCAGCGAACCGACTGCGACGCCGAGCCAGTGGCCGCGGATGCAAAGCCAGATCACGACAGGCGCGAATATCATGTAGACAATGTATTGCGGGAGGATGTCCATGAAGGTCGGCTGAACGAGGAACGTGGCGATCGGCGCGAGCGAGCTTGGATCAAGCAGGCTTGCGTCACCGAGCCAGTTCTTCCAGGCCGAGACCGCGCCAGGCATCACCAGTTGGAGTGCGAGGACGATCAGGACGATCGCCATGGCATAGCGATAAAGCTCCAGGGCGCGCGACCAGATCTTGTCGCGGCCGACGACATAACCGTCCTTCATCATCTTGCGACTGTAGACCATGCCGGTCAGCAGGCCCGAGAGGAAGACGAAGCCTTGCGCGTCCTCGACGAAGGCAAGGTTGCGGTGGTTAACTTGAACGAGCCAAAGGCCCCCCGTGAACACCAGGTGGTTGATCAGCATGAAGACGAGGAAATAGCCCCGCATGCCGTCGATCACATCCAATCTCTTCACGTTCGACTCCCGAGTTGGCCCCCCGGTCACCCGCGGCGGCGATCATCATCCGCATCGTGTTGAGAATGCGGCGGGAGGCCCAACAGGGCCGATCCGTGCGGAGGGAACGGTGGTTTTCAACAAAAGTTCCGAGCCGGTTTGCTCACGGATTCGTGGGCGGAAGCCGCAGTTAAGGCGAATCATGCGTGTTCAAAAGACCTAGGCAGGGGCGCATGCTGAAGGTGGCGAAGAGGACGAAATGGGTCTGCGTAGGATCGCATTCGTCTCCATCGTTGAGATTGATCGCTGCCGCGACCCGGGTCATGGCGACCATGGTGGTCTGCACCGGCGTCATCGTCCTTGGCCGTCCGATCGCTCGTCCGTTTGCGCCGAGGCTCTTTTGATGGAATACTCCTTCTTAGCCTAGGAGGAGAAGGCCATGGTGAAGATCATCTACGAGATCGTTCCTCATGATGGCGGTTGGGCCTATCGGCTCGGTGGCGCCTATTCGGAGGCGTTCCCGACCCATGACCAGGCCCTCGAAGCCGCACGCATCGTCATGCTGGAGCAACAGGTCGGCGACGAGCCGGTCACGATCAGCTATCAGGACGAGACGGGACGATGGCGCGAGGAATACAGCGATGGCGGCGACCGTCCCGAGGTGGAGATCGTCGACACCTTCGTCGAGCAACAGCAACCGCGAGCCTGAAGCACGGGATCATCGCCTGAGCCATTTCAGCCGCTTGAGATCGTTCGTTCACGTCTTGGGCCCGGCGCCGATGGCGCCTTTCAAAGCATCGCGCAGCCACAAAGCTCACTGGTCGAGGCGCTGATGATGCTCCAGGCAGTGAGGGGCGGCCGGTATATCCGGACGCCCCCTTTTCGTGTCAGGCAAGGGCCGGATACGTCGTGTAGCCTTCCGCGCCGCCGCCGTAGAGCGTGGCCTGATCCAGCGGGTTGAGGGCTGCATCTTCCTTCAGACGGCGGACGAGATCGGGATTGGCGATGAAAGGGCGGCCGAAGGCGACGAGGTCGGCATAGCCGCTCTCGACGGCTTCGATCGCAGACGCGCGGTCATAGCCGTTGTTGGCGATCCAGGCACCCTTGCCGCCAGCGTCGCGATAGGCGGACTTCAGTGCCTTCCAGTCGAAGGGCAGGACGTCGCGCGGACCACCGGTCGCGCCTTCAATCACATGCACGAAGGCGAGATTGAATTTTGCCAGCGCCTCGACGAGTGCCGTGTAGACGGCCTTCGGATCGGGGTCGGAGACATCGTTTGCCGGGGTGGTCGGGGAGATGCGGATGCCGGTCTTTTCGGCGCCGATTTCCTTGGTCACGGCCTCGACGACTTCCAGCGTCAGGCGGATGCGGTTCTCGATCGAGCCGCCGTATTGATCTGTGCGCTGGTTGCTGTTCGAGCGCATGAACTGCTCGAGCAGATAGCCGTTGGCAGCGTGGATTTCCACGCCATCGAAGCCGCCTTCAATGGCAGCGCGCGCCGCCTTGCGGTAGTCCTCGACGATGCCGGCCAGTTCAGCCGTTTCCAGAGCACGCGGCTCGGACGTCTCGACGAAAGCGCCGGAGCCATCGGGATTGAGGATATAGGTCTTGGACTGTGCCGCGATGGCGGAGGGGGCGACCGGGGCGCCGCCCTCGGGCTGCAGGCTGGTGTGCGAGATCCGGCCGACATGCCAGAGCTGCGTGACGATCTTGCCGCCGGCTGCATGCACGGCGTCGGTGACCTTCTTCCAACCTTCGATGGCTTCGGACTTGTAGAGACCGGGAACGTCGGCATAGCCCTGCGCCTGGTGGGTGATCGCCGTGCCTTCGCTGATGATCAGGCCGGCAGTCGCACGCTGGCGGTAGTACTCGACGTTGAGATCGTTCGGCACTGCGCCCGGCGACCGGTTGCGGGTCAGCGGCGCCATAGCGATGCGGTTCGAAACGGGGATGGTGCCGACGGATGTCGGTTCAAAAAGCTTGGACATGAAACCTCTCGGGAGTTTCCAATGATGGGAAGGTTCATTGGGGATCCCGATGTGGTGCCTCAGAGTGTTCCATTCAAGGTCTTGACGAACTCCGCGATGGCATCTTCATTGCGGCGATAGAGAACCCGCTGACCGACACGCTTGGAACTGATGAGGCCCGCTCGCTGAAGTGTTGCCAGATGGGCTGAAACTGCGGATTGAGAAAGGCCTGACCGCTCGAACTGACCGGCGCTTATGCCGTCGGTCGCGTCCTCTTTCGGAACCCCGAAATACTCTTTGGGATCTTTCAGCCAAATCAGCATTTCCATGCGCGCCGGGTGAGCCAGCGCCTTCATCACGTCCTCCAGGAACATGTCCCCTCCAAATCGTCAACAATTCCAGTCTGCGGCGGAGCGATCTCTGGTGTCGGGCACTGAGAGTGTCCGGCGTCAGTTCCGCCAGACGCTGAAACGGTTCGAGGGATCTATTGTTCCAACAAAATAACAAAAAAAGAGGGCCACCGGAAAAACCAGGGCCCTTTGAATTGTGAAGGTCAAAAACCTCCAGAGGGGAACAGCTGCTGCGGTGGAACTGGGAGGAAAAAGCCACCATGTGCATCAGCTGTGTGCGATATGGTGGTTTTTTGTGCAGTGAACAATGCTTTTTTATGCATGTCAGGCATGCATGATGCGCAAGTCTGTGTGCACAACCTACTAAAAAGCCAGCCGAACGGCTGCCTTAGAAGTTCCAGTTGCGGGCCTTGGCGACGATGAAATCCCTGAAAGCCTTGAGCTTTGCGGCGTTCTTGATTTCGTCGGGATAGCAGAAATAGGTGTCGAAGGAGGGCACGTCGGCACTGGTGACCAGCTGCAGCAGACCGGGATCGCGGCCGACGATGTAATCCGGAAGCATGGCGATGCCTATGCCGAGCAGGCAGGCACGCTTGATCGAGGTCAGGCTGTTGATCTGCAGATGCGGCATGCGCGGATTGTCGGAGGAACGGCCGGCGACTTCCAGCCAGTTGACGTCCAACAGGTAATTCGGTGCCGGTTCGCCGAAGGTGATAATCCGGTGGTTGTCGAGATCCTCAATCGACTGCGGCTCGCCGTAGCGGTTGATGTAGGACGGTGCCGCATAGACGTGCATATGCACCGTGAACAGCTTGCGCTGGATGAGGTCCGACTGCTGTGGCTGGCGAAGCCGAATGGCGCAGTCGGCATGGCGCATGTTGACGTCCAGTTCCTCGTTGTCGAGGAGCAACTGGATCGACATGTCTGGGTAGAGCTGCAGGAATTCCTGCACCTTGTCGGTCAGCCAGCCCTGGCCGAGGCCGACGGTGGTCGTGACCCGCAGCTTGCCGGACGGCTTTTCGGTCGTCTCGGTCAGCTGCATCTTGACCGTCTGCAGCTTCAGGAGAACGTCATGAGCGGTGCGATAGAGCAGCTCACCCTGTTCGGTCAGGATCAGGCCGCGGGCATGGCGGTGGAAAAGCTTGACGCCGATGTCCTGCTCCAAGGAGGAGACCTGGCGGCTGATCGCCGACTGGGACAGGTGCAGCTTGTCGGCCGCATGGGTGAAGGACCCAGCTTCGGCGGCCGCATGAAAAATGCGCAGTTTGTCCCAGTCCAGCGGCATGCCGCCCCCTCTCATGGCGGCTATTCCGCGGCTTGTTGTGTCTCGACGGGCAGGGCCGAGAGGAAACGTTCGGCCTCGAGCGCTGCCATGCAGCCCATGCCGGCGGCGGTGATCGCCTGGCGGTAGACGTCGTCGGTAACGTCACCGGCGGCAAAGATGCCGGGCACGTCGGTCGCTGTCGAATCCGGCGCGGTCCAGAGATAGCCGTTCGACTTCAGCTTCAGCTTGTCCTTGAATAGCTCGACGGCCGGCGCATGGCCGATGGCGACGAAGACGCCGTCGATCGGCATGTCGGTGACGGCACCGGTCAGTGCATCCTTGAGCCTGACGCCGGAGACAGACGGCGGCATCGGGGGCTTCGCCGGAGCGCCGGTGATTTCCTCGACGGTCGTGTTCCAGAGGACGCGGATGTTCTCCTTGGCAAAGAGGCGTTCCTGCAGGATCTTTTCAGAGCGGAAGCTGTCACGGCGATGCACGACGGTGACCGACTTGCAGATATGCGAGAGGTAGAGGGCTTCCTCGACGGCCGAGTTGCCGCCACCGACGACGATGACGTCCTTGTTGCGATAGAAGAAGCCGTCGCAGGTCGCGCAGGCGGACACGCCAAAGCCCTGGAAATGCTGCTCGCTCTCGATGCCGAGCCACTTGGCCTTGGCGCCGGTGCAGATGATCAGCGTATCTGCTGTCCAGACCTGACCGCTGTCGGTCTTCACCGTGAACGGACGATGGCTGGTGTCCACTTCGGTCACGAGATCGCTGACGATCTCGGTGCCGACATGGATGGCCTGATTGAGCATCTGCTCCATGAGCCAGGGGCCCTGGATCGGATCGGCAAAGCCCGGGTAATTCTCCACATCCGTGGTGATCATCAACTGACCACCCTGTTCCATGCCGGCGATCAGAACCGGCTTCAGCATGGCGCGGGCGGCATAGATCGCAGCGGTGTAGCCGGCAGGGCCTGAGCCGATGATCAGCACCTTGGTGTGGCGGGCAGTCATGTCGCTTCCTTTCAATGCGCGGTCTTCGTCTTCGATCGGGGGTATCAAGCGCAGGCAAGCCCGACCGTTGCGCAACTGTCGCCCATTTAGGATCGAAGCGACAAGCAATTCAAGGCATGGCCCGTCATTAGCAACAGAGCTTTGCGCGTCCACGCAATAATTGTGCGTGAACGCGGAGGATTCTTGCCAATTACGTCTGAAGGAGTAGATATCGCACACATCTTCAAAAGGATCGACCGTGCTCAAGGTAGAACTCGACGCCATCGACCTGCGCATTCTGAAAGAATTGCAGCGGGACGGGCGCATGACCAATGTGGAACTCTCCGAACGTGTCGGCATATCGGCACCGCCCTGCCTGCGCCGGGTGCGCAAGCTTGAGGAGGCCGGCGTGATCGAAAGCTATCACGCCGTTCTGAATGCCAGCCGGCTGGGCTATGATCTCGTTGCCTTCTGCATGGTGGGGTTGAAGCACCAGTCGGAGGCGAACCTCAAGGCCTTTGCGGCGGCGACCGACAGCTGGCCGATCGTCCGGCAGGCCTGGATGGTCAACGGTGACAGCGATTTCCTGCTGCATTGCGTGGCGGAAAACCTGACACGCTTCCAGGACTTCGTCATTGAAGTGCTGACGGCGAACGAACATGTCGACACGGTGCGCACCATGCTGACGATCCGGCAAGTGAAGAAGGTCGGTCTGGTGGAGATCTGAGCAACGAGCTCAGAACGATTTTAGCGCTTCCGCCAGTCTGGTGCGGAAGCCGGTGTCGATCTCGACGAAACGTTGGCGCGCAGCAGCCCCCAGCGCCTGCTTTTGCGCGACGTCCATGCTCAGCAGATTGTTGATGACCGTCTCCATCGCTTCGGGATCAACGCAATAATTGGTGCCCAGATGCCTGGGTTCCGTCCGCGCATAGGGCACGAGGATGCCGCAATCGGCGGTTACGTGCTCGTTCATCGGCGGGCCATCGGTAGTGACGGTCACCGCGCCGACGGAGAGGGCTTCGACGAGATGATGCCCCCAGCCTTCCGAGCGGGAGGGGCAAAGATGGAGGCCGCAGCTGTTCTGCAATTTTCTCAGTTCGGCGTCGGTGATGTAGCCACTGACCACTCGGATATTCGGGACCCCGGCGGCCTTCGGATGCGGATCGCGCTGGACCAGGACCAGTTCCGGCCATTCGGGATGGCGGGACCATAATTCGATGACGTCTTCCGTGCCTTTCAGCGTGCTGCCGCCGGCCAGATGAAAGAAGCTGTTCCAGTTCTTCGCGACGCTGTCGTCGAGCCGGTCTTCGGACGTGAAGCCGACATAAACAGTGGTTACGCCCAGATCACGGAAGATCTCTTCGGCATGGCGGCTCTTGGCCAGAACGAGGTCGATACCCTTCAGCCGGCCAATGTGCCGCCGCGGGAAGCGTTCCTGGTTGGGACAAAGCAGATTGTGTCGGGCGGCGCTGTACCAGCGGGGAAAGGCGCGTTCGACGTGGATGATGGTCTTTGCCTGTTTGCGGCGAAGCAGCCGGTCGACGATGTTTCGTGCTCGAATACCCTTGGTCGCCACATCCTCGGAGCGGCCGACGGAGGCCAGCGCTTCGATCAGCAAAGACGTGTCGCGCGTCAGCCCGAAGCTGTTGTCCTTGTTGACGATGAGGATGTCGAGGAGATCGCGGTCGGCCATCGGTCAAACGGTTCCGGACGTTGCAGGCTTGGAGCTTGCGCTCGCATTGGGCAGGGCAGTGCCGAGCAGACCCGCATAGACTTCGGCCAACTGGTCCGCTTCCCGTTCCAGTCCGAACGCCGCCTCGACATGCGCGCGTCCGCGCCGACCGGCCTGCATGGCCTTTTGCGGCTCGAGAAAGGTCGAGATCGCGTCGCGCAGGCGTTCATAGTCGTCGGCCGGCACGACCGAACCCGTTTCGCCCTCGACGATCATCTCTGCATAGGCGCCGGCGTCGCTTGCGACCACGGCGGTGCCGGAGGCCATGGCCTCGAGCGGCGTGAGGCCGAAGCCCTCATTGCGCGAGGGGGCGACATAAAGCGTCAGGCGGCGATACCAGGGCTTGATGTCATCGACTTCGCCAAGGAAGCGGATGCGATCGGTGAGCCCGGCGGCGGCGATGTCGGCCTTCAGCTTGTCTGCAAAGGCCGTATGCTCGGCGGTGACCCGGCCGGAGATCACAGCTGTCCATTCGGGATTATCCGGGAGGAGTTCGATCATCGCCCGGACGAAGAGATCCGTGCCCTTTTGATGGCGGACCCGGCCGAAGCAGCCGACGAAATGCCGACCCTTCAAATCTTCCGGGAGGCTCGTGTCGATCTCGTCGGAGGGATGAAAAAGCTGCAAGTCCACGCCGTGGCGGATGACACGATGCGGGACCTTGAGAAAGGAGCCGGACTTCCCATTCGTCGCTACCACGCCGTCCATCTTCGAGATGAGCCAGCGGGTGTAGCGGCTGTGATGTCTTTGGGCCGCAGACGTGAAAAGCAGTTTCAGCGGCATGCGGAAGAGATCGCGCAGGATCAGGCCCGCCAGCATTTCGTTGTTGCGGCGGGCATGCCAGACGCGTGCAGGGGCGGCTTTCGGCCTCTTCCAGAGGCCGGGCAGCTCGGCCCAGCGCATGCTGGGCAGATGACCGGGAAGGCCTGGGCCGAGCGTCAGGATGCCGAGACCCTGGCGCTTCTGTTCCGGCACGAGCTGGATGACGGTCGAGGTCACACCGGAGAGGCGCCGCTTGAAATGCGGCGCAATCACCGTGATGTCGTCGAGAGAATGCGCCACAGAGGGGCCCTTCCGGACTGGATCAGCCCCACTTGACCGCGAGGATCTCGTAGGCCTTCGAGCCGCCTGGGGCGACAACTTCGATGTTGTCGCCGACTTCCTTGCCGATCAGAGCGCGTGCGATCGGCGAGGAGATCGAGATACGTCCGGCTTTCACGTCGGCTTCCTGGTCGCCGACGATCTGGTAGGTCTTCTCTTCCTCGGTGTCTTCATCGACCAGCTTGACGGTGGCGCCGAACTTGATCTTCGAACCGGACATTTTCGAGAGATCGATGACCTCGGCGCGCGCGATCAGATCCTCGAGTTCGCCAACACGACCCTCGTTGTGGCTCTGCGCTTCCTTGGCTGCGTGATATTCCGCATTTTCGGAAAGGTCGCCATGAGCGCGCGCCTCGGCAATTGCCTCGATGATGCGCGGACGCTCTTCCTGCTGACGCCAGCGCAGCTCTTCGCTGAGCTTCTCGAAACCGTTCTGCGTCATCGGTACCTTGTCTACCATTTCCTCTTCCTTCGTCTTCATGGCCGCGAGCGCGGGCACAAAAGAAAACAGGTTCCGAAGCAAAGCTGCGGAACCAGTCACAAATCACATTGATAGGGACTATAGCAGAATGCTTCGCGCAATTTCCAGAGTTTTCGTCGAGCGGCTCCGAAAGCCTGTCCGAGACTGAAAAAGCGTAGTAAAATCAGAGTGAAGAACGATAGGCGGACGCAATGTCGCAGGTGGTATTCTTGACCATTGTCATGAGAACATATAGAGAACATTCTTATGAAGAAGTCGCTCAAAGAACGTCTCGCCATCCTGTCCGACGCTGCCAAATATGATGCCTCCTGCGCATCGAGCGGGACGACGAAGCGCGACTCGTCGGCATCGGGCGGGCTCGGCTCCACGGAGGGCTCGGGCATCTGCCATGCCTATGCGCCGGATGGACGCTGTATCTCGCTCCTGAAGATCCTGCTCACCAATTTCTGCATCTACGACTGTGCCTATTGCATCAATCGTTCCTCGAGCAATGTCGAGCGGGCGCGGTTCACGCCGGACGAGGTCGTCTGGCTGACGATCGAATTCTACCGTCGCAATTACATCGAGGGGCTGTTTCTCTCCTCCGGGATCATCAAATCCTCGGATGATACCATGGCCGAGATGGTGAAGATCGCCAGGGACCTGCGCACCAAGCACGATTTTCGCGGCTACATCCATCTGAAGACCATCCCTGAGGCATCCGCGCATCTGGTCGAGGAGGCGGGGCTTTATGCCGATCGCCTGTCGATCAATATCGAGCTGCCGACCGATCACGGGCTGGAGCGCTATGCGCCCGAAAAGCGTCCGGTCAACATCCGCCGCTCGATGGCGGATCTGAGGCTGAAGATCGACGAGGCGCGCGAACCGACGCACACCGGACGGCGCAAGAGGTTCGTGCCCGGCGGGCAAAGCACCCAGATGATCGTCGGTGCCGACGGCGCCAATGACGCGACGATCCTCGGCTCGAGCGCACGGCTTTACAGCAGTTATGGGTTGAAGCGTGTCTACTATTCCGCCTTCAGTCCGATCCCCGACAGCTCGAAAAACCTGCCGCTGATCAAGCCGCCCCTGATGCGCGAGCATCGACTCTATCAGGCGGACTGGCTTTACCGCTTCTATGGTTTCTCGGTCGAGGAGATTTCGTCGATCGGGCAGGGCGGCATGCTTGATCTGGAGCTGGATCCGAAGCTTGCCTGGGCGCTGGCGAACCGCGATCGGTTTCCGGTTGATGTCAACAAGGCGGATCGGGAGACGCTGCTGCGCGTACCGGGCTTCGGGACGAAGACTGTGAACGGCTTGCTCTCGGCCCGCCGTCACCGGCGCGTGCGGCTTGAGGACCTGACGCGTCTCGGTGTGTCGCTGAAGAAGGTACGGTCCTTCATCGTCGCCGAGGGATGGTCGCCCAATCGCAGCCTTGATCGGACCGATCTGCGGGCGGTGTTTGCGCCGCCGGCCGAGCAGCTGTCGCTCTTCTGATGCGAACCGTGACGCTCGAAGGGCGAGGAGCGTTCGACGAGTGGCGCGATGCTGCACGTTCGCTCCTGGCTGGTCGGGTGACACCCGATCAGGTTCGCTGGCAGCTTTCGGGCGAGGGGGGCGATCTGTTCGGCGCGTTGCTTCCAGAGAAAACTCCTGTCGAGGCACCCTCCGGGACCGTCGTGCCGAAGGGCTTCATCGAGGCGGCGGAGGCGGCGATCTGCCATTCGGATCCGGATCGATTTCCACTTCTCTATCGCATCCTTTGGCGGCTGCAGGCGGAAAGGGCGCTGCTGCAGGTGCGATCGGATCCCGATGTCGCCGACCTCGTTCGCCTGATCAAGAATGTCCGGCGCGACAGCCACAAGATGAAGGCATTCGTGCGGTTCCGCGAGGTGGAAGCTGTCCAGGCGAAACGGCGGCGCTTCGTGGCCTGGTTCGAGCCGGAGCATTTCATCGTCGCGCGCACCGCCGGCTTCTTCCAGCGGCGCTTCACCGATATGGACTGGCTGATCGCGACGCCAAAGGGCTCTGCCGCCTGGAACGGGCAGGAGTTGAAGACCTCGCGCGAGCCAGCCGCCCGACCTGAAGCGGAAGACGAGACCGACGAGCTGTGGCGGACCTATTTCGCCAATATCTTCAATCCGGCGCGGGTGAAGATCAGGGCCATGCAGTCGGAAATGCCGAAGAAATACTGGAAGAACATGCCGGAGGCCTCGCTCATTCCGGACTTGATTGCGGGAGCCGAGCGGCGGGTTCAGGAAATGGCAGCGCGCGAGGCAAGCCAGCCGCCGGCCTTTCACGAGCGACTGCAGGCGCAGTGGCGGGGACGAGAAGACGAGGGGGCATCGGTTGATCTGCCGCCGCTCGAACGGGTGCGCCAGGAGGCAGCCGGTTGCACGCGTTGCCCTCTGCATTGCCATGCGACACAGACGGTGTTCGGCGAGGGGCCGAAGGATTCGGAGATCATGTTCGTCGGCGAGCAGCCGGGCGACACCGAGGATCTGGCGGGCAAGCCATTCATCGGCCCGGCCGGCCAGGTCTTCGATGAGGCCGTGGCGGCGGCAGGGATCAACCGGTCGCAGGTTTACGTCACAAATGCAGTTAAACATTTCAAATACGAGCGGCGCGGCAAGCGACGTATCCATATGCGGCCCGATGCCGGAGAAGTCGCGCATTGCCGCTGGTGGGTGGCCAAGGAGATCGAGATCATCCGGCCGCGCATCGTCGTTGCGCTGGGGGCGACCGCCTATCTGTCCCTGACGGGCGAAAGCCGGCCGATCGCCGAGGTGCGAGGCATGCCGATCCCGATGCAGGACAACCGCATGCTGCTCGTGACGACGCATCCGTCGGCGATCCTCAGGATGCCGGATCCGGATCTGAAGGCACGAAGCCTTGCGGCCTTCCGATCGGACCTTGCAGACGTCAAGCGGCTGCATGAGACACTGGCTGCGTCCTGATTTCCGTCGTTAGTGGCCGCCGATGCGGCTTTCGTCCAGCTCGGTGCGCGCATAAACCCGCGCAGCGATGGCGGCGAGAAGCAGCAGGGTCAGGGTCGCCAGTGCGCAGCAGAGGGCAAAGCCGCCCGCATAGCTCGCCTTTGCCAGATCGATCCACGGCGCGGCGTCGTTGCCGGTGTTGCAGGCGACCTCCAGAGCGGTGCCGAGTGCCGAGGTGACGGAGGTCTGGTCGCTACCGGAAAGGCCGGTCAGGTCGGCGTCCTGCATCCCGAAACGGTAGAAGAGCGTGCCAAGGCTGCCGAGGACGGCAACGCCGAGCGCGCCGCCGAATTCGGCGCTGGTTTCGGAGATGGCGGAAGCAGATCCTGCGCGCTCCGGCGGTGCCGTGCCGACGATCAGGCCTGTTGTCGTCAGGATCACCGGGACGAAGCCGAGGCCCATGATCATGCTTGCACCGAGGACACCGACAAGGCTCGAATGCCAGGCGGCGATCGCCATCAGGCCGGTGCCAAGCGCATTGACGACCAGTCCCAGCAGCACCGTTCGAACGGGGCCGAGGCGGTTGGTTACGCGCCATGCCTGGAAGGACATGACGGTGAAGACCAGCGAGGAAGGGATCGACCAGAGGGCTGCCTTCAGCGGCGTCAGGCCGATGACCAGCTGCAGGAAGAGGTTCTGGAACAGGAAGATGCCGAAGATGAAGAAGACGCCGGCGAGATTGACCATCAGCGAGGCTGTGAACGCCGGGATCCTGAACAAGGCAAGATCGATCATCGGATGCTCCAGCACCTTCTGACGCCTGACGAAAATCGCGCCGACGGCAAGGCCGAAGAGCACGGGAACGAGCTGGATCGGTTCAAAGCCTTCGGCTGCCATCTTCTTGAAGCCATAGACGACCGGAAGCACGGTCAGGAGCGAGAGCAGGACACTGAAGAGATCGAGGCGCCCGGCATTTTCATCCTTGTATTCGGGCAGCAGGAAAGGAGCGCTGGCGAGAAGTGCTGCCATGATCGGAACATTGATCAAGAAGACAGAGCCCCAGTGGAAATATTGCAGCAGCAGGCCTCCGATCAGCGGGCCGATCAGGCCGCCGAGCGCAAAGGCGGTGCCCCAGACGCTGATTGCGCGGTTACGCTCGTGCTCGTCGCGGAAGAGGTTGACCACCAGCGAAAGCGTCGAGGGCGCGATCGTGGCACCGGCAATGCCGAGCAAAGCGCGGGCGACGATTAGCATCGAGGCAGTGTTGGCAAAAGCGGCGAAGACGGAAGCGGCGCCAAAGAAGAAGGCGCCGATCAGCAGCACCTTGCGACGGCCGATGCGGTCGCCGAGCGTGCCCATGGTCACCAAGAAGCCGGCCACCATGAAGCCATAGATGTCGTTGATCCACAGCAGTTGGGTGGCCGACGGATCCAGATCAGCGACGATCGCCGGCATGGCGAGGAAGAGGACCGAGAGGTCCATCGAATAGATAAGGCAGGCAATGGACAGGATCAGCAAGCCGATCCACTCGCGGCGCGTCGCCTTTGCGGCGCCATCGGCAACAGTGACGGACATCGGGCAATCTCTCACTTCAAACCAAAGAAGAGTGCCGCAGCCGATGTCTTTCGACAAATGTCAAATTTTGATGGGATCTGTCAGGCCAACTGATCAATCGATGGGTGGCTCTGGGCGCCGAGCTCAGCCCCGAGCCGATCGAAATTCTGCTCGTTGGCAACAGCAATGAAGCGCTCGATCTCGCGGTTATCAGGCGTGTCGTCAAACTGCATACGCCAGGTCATGCGTGTTCCCTTGGCTTCGGTGGCGAAGGTCACCTCGAGCGTGAAGACATGCATCGGCTCATGGTGGAGCGCCAGGATCCGGGACGGCGGCTCGATCGCCTGAAAAGTCCAGCGATTGGCAAAATCGGTGCCGTCGGAATTGGTCATGGTGACGCGCCAGTCACCGCCGGGCGAAAAGTCGAAATGGGTGATCTCGTTGGTGAAGCCGTGCGGTCCCCACCAGCGGGCAAGGGTCGCCGGATCGGCAAAGGCGGCGAAGAGGGTTTCGGCCTGAACGTCGAAGATCCGTTCGGTGACAATGTGCAGCTTTTCCATCAAAAACCTCCAAACGATCACAGCTTGCCAAGGTGGGAGGCTTCGCGTTTAACACGTGGCAGACCCGGCCGGATAGTCTCGCGACACGGCAGGGTTTGGGAGGGGTAATTCAGTTGCATTCGACATTCGTACTGACCGCCATCGCCATGCTGGCCTTCGCCGCCAATTCGCTCTTGGCGCGAGAAGCGCTCGGCACCGTGTCGATCGAGGCTGCGGGCTACACCGCCGTCCGTATCGTCTCCGGGGCGCTGGTCCTTTACAGCCTGATGCGGCGCGGGCAGCTTCAGTCTGCATCGCTCGAGAGAAGCCTGCCGGGGGACTGGTGGGCGGCTGCGGCTCTTTTCGTCTATGCCATCGCATTCTCCGCAGCTTATCTTTCGCTTGGCGCTGCGACCGGCGCGCTGATCCTCTTTTCCTCCGTCCAGGCAAGCATGCTGGCCTTCGGACTTTTCAAGGGTGATCGGCCGAGCCTGCGGGAAATGATTGGCTTTGCGATCGCGTTTGCGGCCTTCGTCTATCTGATCCTGCCCGGTGTGGGGCGACCGGATCTCGGCGGCAGTTTGCTGATGATCGCCTCGGGCATCGCCTGGGCCGTCTATACGCTGCGCGGTCGAGGCTCGCGAGATCCGATCGGCGAGACGGCGGGCAATTTCGTCCGGGCCTCCTTCTTCTGCCTGCCGCTTGTGATTTTCGCGCTGCTTTACGAGACGGCGACGCTTGCGGGCGTGCTCCTGGCCCTCGGCTCTGGCATCGTTGCCTCCGGGCTTGGCTACTCCGTCTGGTACAGGGCGCTGCGCGGGCTCACCACGTTCCAGGCGGCGCTCATTCAGCTTTCCGTCCCGGTGATTGCGGCGCTCGGGGCTATCCTCTTCCTCAATGAGCGGCTGACCCTGCATTTTGTCGTGGCGGCCGCTTTCGTCATTGGCGGCATCGCCTTTGCCATCCTCGCCAAGCAGAAGCGGCAGGCCTGAAGGCACCGAGTTTCGACTTGGTCAGTTGAAGAATTCCAGCAATCCCGAAATGACCGTTGCGCCGCCGATGGGTGCGATGAACAGCAGGATGATGTTCAAGCCGACGATCCAGGCCAGCGCCTTCTGCTGGCGCGGCGTCAGAGGCTCCGGCCCCCGGCTCGGTGGTGGCTCTGGCGGCGGCGTATAATTCTTGAGATCGAGAAACATGACGGTTGACCTGTCTCGTCTGCCGGTCGGTGAGGATCGATCCTCATAACATAGGCAGGGGGAACAGATTTCCACCTGGGACTGTCAATCGGCGCCGGTGTTTGGCTTTAATGGGCTAGTGGTCGCGCGAAACGGAGTGCGGCCTAGGCGGTATCTTCAAGTGCTGCCGCCGGCAGGTTGGCACGCGCGTTCAGGACTTCCAGGCCGACGATTCGGCCATCGCGATCATAGTCGAACATTACGCCTTCAGAGACCTCTTCGGTTTCCTGCACCGCCTCGGTGGAGAAACGGATATAGGCAGCGTTGGCTGCAGCATCGTATTCGACCTTTGGCTTCATTGCGGCATCCGTGCGTTCCGATCGAAGAACGGCTCCAGGATAGCCACTTCAGCCGTTGCCTCAATACACCTTGCCCACAAACAAAAATCGCCGCATCCGAGGACGCGGCGAAAATGTCTTGTTAGTGCTTGCCGGAGCCACGCGTAGAGTGGCCAAACCGTTGCCAACTCAGAAGTAGCTCTGCAGCGGGCGGACTTCGAGCTGGCCGCCCTTGAGTGCCCGGATGGCTTCGGCGGCGGCGAGGGCTCCTGCCATCGTCGTGTAGTAGGGCACCTTCTGCATCAGCGCGGCGCGGCGGAGCGACTTGGAGTCCGAGATCGCCTTGTTGCCGTCGGTCGTGTTGATGACCAGCTGGACCTGACGGTTGCGGATCGCGTCCTCGATATGCGGACGTCCCTCGAGCACCTTGTTGATCTTGATCGCCTCGATGCCGTTTTCGGCGAGGAATCGCTGGGTGCCACCCGTTGCCATGACCTTGAAGCCGATTTCCGACAGGATGAGGATTGCCGGCAGGACGCGGACCTTGTCCTCGTCACGGACCGAGACGAAGACCGTTCCGTCACGCGGCAGTTCGACGGATGCGCCGAGCTGGCTCTTGGCGAAGGCCAGGGCAAAGTCGGTGTCGAGGCCGATGACTTCGCCGGTCGAGCGCATTTCCGGACCGAGCAGCGTGTCGACGCCGGGGAAGCGAGCAAACGGGAAGACGGCTTCCTTGACGGCGATGTGCTTCAGGTTGCGCGGATCCGGCTTTGCGCCATAGGCGGCAATCGCGTCGTCGAGCTTTTCGCCGGTCATGATGCGGGCGGCGATCTTGGCAATCGGTGCGCCGATGGTCTTGGCCACAAAGGGCACCGTGCGCGAGGCGCGCGGGTTGACTTCGAGAACGTAGATCACATCGTCCTTGATGGCGTACTGGACGTTCATCAGGCCGCCGACATTGAGCGCCTTCGCCATGGCGGCCGTCTGGCGTTCCAACTCGTCGAGCATCGCCTTGGAGAGCGAACGCGAGGGGAGCGAGCAGGCGCTATCGCCCGAATGGATACCGGCCTCCTCGATATGCTCCATGATGCCGGAGACGAAGACTGTCTCGCCGTCGCAGAGCGCGTCGACATCCACTTCAATGGCGTTGGTCAGGTAGCTATCGAAAAGCAGCGGGTTCTTGCCAAGCAGCGTGTTGATCTGGCCGGTCTTGTCGTTCGGGTAGCGCTGCTTGATATCCTCGGGGACCAGGCCCGGAACCGTGTCGAGCAGATAGGACTGCAGCATCGATTCCGAATGGATGATCTGCATGGCGCGGCCACCCAGAACATAGGAGGGACGTACGACCAGCGGGAAGCCGATCTCGCTGGCGACCAGGCGGGCCTGCTCGACGGAATAGGCGATGCCATTGTTCGGCTGCGTCAGGTCGAGCTTCATCAGGAGCTTCTGGAAGCGGTCGCGGTCTTCGGCAAGGTCGATCATGTCGGGCGCGGTGCCGAGGATCGGGATGCCGTTCTTTTCGAGTGCTTCAGCGAGCTTCAGCGGTGTCTGACCACCGAACTGCACGATGACACCGACGACTTCACCCTTTTCCTGCTCAGCGCGCAGGATCTCAATCACGTCTTCGGCCGTCAACGGCTCGAAATAGAGGCGGTCGGAGGTGTCGTAGTCGGTCGACACGGTTTCGGGGTTGCAGTTGACCATGATGGCTTCGAAGCCGGCATCCTTCAGCGCGAAGGCGGCATGGCAGCAGCAATAGTCGAACTCGATGCCCTGGCCGATGCGGTTCGGACCACCACCGAGGATGACCACCTTCTTGCGGTCGGAGACCTGAGCTTCCGAGCGGAGCGCGCCGACGAAAGGCGTCTCATAGGTCGAGTACATGTAGGCCGTCGGCGAGGCGAATTCGGCAGCGCAGGTGTCGATGCGCTTGAAGACCGGGCGGACGCCGAGACCGTTGCGGAGTTCAGCGACTTCCTTCGGGCGCTTGCCGGAGAGCGAAGCGAGGCGGGCATCGGAGAAGCCCATGGCTTTGAGCATGCGCAGGTTTTCAGCATCCTGCGGCAAGCCGTGTTCACGAACACGGGCTTCCATGTCGGTGATCGCCTTGAACTGGGCGATGAACCACGGATCGATCTTGCAGCCCTCGTGGACTTCTTCCGGCGACATGCCGAGGCGAAGCGCCTGGGCAACCATGCGCAGGCGATCGGGGGTCGGGGTGCCGATGGCGGCACGAATGGCATTCTTGTCGTCACCCTGGCCGAGGCCGGGGATCTCGATCTCGTCGAGGCCGGTGAGGCCGGTTTCGAGACCACGCAGAGCCTTCTGCAGCGATTCGGCAAAGGTACGGCCGATGGCCATGACTTCGCCGACCGACTTCATCGCGGTGGTCAGCGTCGGTTCGGCGCCGGGGAACTTTTCGAAGGCAAAACGCGGGATCTTGGTGACGACGTAGTCGATCGACGGCTCGAAGGAGGCGGGCGTTGCCCCACCGGTGATGTCGTTTTCGAGTTCGTCGAGCGTGTAGCCCACGGCGAGCTTGGCAGCGATCTTGGCAATCGGGAAGCCGGTTGCCTTCGAGGCGAGGGCCGACGAGCGCGAGACGCGCGGGTTCATTTCGATGACGACAAGGCGGCCATCGGCCGGGTTGACGGCGAACTGGACGTTCGAGCCGCCCGTCTCAACGCCGATCTCGCGGAGAACCGCGATCGAGGCGTTGCGCATGATCTGGTATTCCTTGTCCGTCAGCGTCAGCGCCGGCGCAACGGTGATTGAGTCACCGGTGTGGACACCCATCGGATCGATGTTCTCGATTGAGCAGACGATGATGCAGTTGTCCGCCTTGTCGCGGACGACCTCCATTTCATACTCCTTCCAGCCGAGCACCGATTCTTCGATCAGGACTTCGGTGGTCGGAGAGGCATCGAGGCCGGAATTGATGATCTCGTAGAATTCTGAGCGGTTATAGGCGATGCCGCCGCCGGTGCCGCCCATGGTGAAGGAGGGGCGGATGATGGCGGGTAGGCCGACGACGTCGAGCGCCTGTGCGGCAATCGCCATTGCATGGCTCATGTAGCGCTGCTTGCGGTCGGTCTCGCCGAGATTCCACTGGTTTTCCAGCTCATCGAGCGCCTTGTCGAGTTCGGCGCCTGACAGTTTTGCCTTCAGTTCAGCGCGGGCAGCCTCATGGGTCTTGCGGTCGGCATCCTTGATCTCGGTCGCGTTGGCCAGCATCGACTTCGGCGTTTCGAGGCCGATCTTGGTCATGGCTTCGCGGAAGAGGGCACGGTCTTCTGCCTTGTCGATGGCAGCGGGTTTCGCACCGATCATCTCGACATTGTAGCGGTCAAGCACGCCCATGCGCTTCAACGAAAGCGCCGTATTCAGCGCCGTCTGGCCACCCATGGTCGGGAGCAACGCGTCCGGGCGTTCCTTGGCGATGATCTTGGCGACGACTTCCGGCGTGATCGGCTCGACATAGGTCGCGTCGGCAAGACCCGGATCTGTCATGATGGTGGCCGGGTTGGAATTGACCAGGATGACCCGGTAGCCTTCTTCCTTCAGCGCCTTCACGGCCTGGGTGCCGGAATAGTCGAATTCACATGCCTGGCCGATGACGATCGGCCCCGCGCCGATGATGAGGATGGACTTGATGTCTTGGCGCTTGGGCATGGCTCTATCCGTTCTTTGACCTGCGCGAAAAACCGGCCTGGGTGAGGGAGGTCACCGGCCGGGCGCAGAGAGATGGTCTTTTCAGGCTAGAAGCGGCTTATAGGGAAATGTTGGCTGGGAAGGAACCCCATATTTGCACCGTCCGACAGGAAAGTTGGGGAGCGCTGAAATGCTGCCGCGACGGGCGCGCAATGTCATATGTGCTTCGCACTCGGCGCGTACCGCAGGTCCTTCCTACTCAGAGGGACGATACTCTATGACCCCGGACTTACCCGACCACCTTAAATCTGCCGCCCTCAGCCACAACCCCGGCCCGATCCCGCATCTCGGGCGGCGCTACGACACCTCGGGCACTTTTCTGACGGAACGCGGCAACACCGTCGTGTGCCATCTCGTTGAGGGGTCCGAAGCGGCGGCTGCGATCAACGACGCGCGTTCGCGGTTCACGCAGATGCCCGGTGCCGACAAGCTCGCCTTCACGGCCGCCTCCAGCCTGCACATGACGCTCTTTCAGGGCATCATCGAGACGCGGCGGGAGTTGCCCTACTGGCCTTCCGACGTGCCGCTGGAGACTCCGATCGACGACATGACGGGGCTCTTCATTGATCGCCTGGCGCGATTCGAGCCGGGCGACGCCTTCGCGATGGAGGTGACGCATGCCACCCCAAATGGCCTCACGCTCGATGGTGTGACGGAGCGCGACCGGGCAATCCTGAAAGACTGGCGGAACCGCCTGGCGGATCTGCTCGGCTACCGGCATCCGGATCACGAGACCTACGTCTTCCACATCACCTTCGCCTACATGATCGAGCGATTCGACGATCGGACCATGGCCGCCTGGGTGCCGTTCCTTGATGACATGGCCAAGGATATTCGTGCGCGTGCTCCGGTCATCACGCTTCGACCCCCGGCCTTCTGTGCCTTTGACGACATGAACCACTTCGAAGAGCTTCTTGTCTTCGAGCCGAAGTGAGCTGCAAAGCGAAAACGAAAATGGCGGGCCGAGCCCGCCATCCCAAGCATCAGAAATCGTCTCTACGATCAGAATTCTTCCCACTCGCCGCCACTCGGGGCGGGCTTTGCGCCCATGGCCGAGGCGATCTTGCCGGCCAGTGTGCGGGCCGGGGAGGGGACCGGGCGGGCAGCTTCGCTTACGGCCGACGGACGGGCAGGGGATGCGGGTCGCGTGACGATGGATGCCGGAGCGCTGTGGGTCCGCGCCGAATGCGTCGTTGCCGATGCATGTGAGGCCGCGCCGAGATTGAACTGGGCGAGGCGTGCCGAGAGGGCCTGGACTTCCGACACAAGGGTGTGCGAGGCGGCATTCGTCTCCTCGACCATGGCGGCGTTTTTCTGGGTGCCCTGGTCCATGATGTTGACGGCCGAGTTGATCTCGTGAAGGCCGGTCGACTGCTCGCGGGCCGCTTCGACGATTGCATGGACGTTGGTGTTGATCTGCTGCACTTCGGCGACGATCGCCGAGAGGGCCTCTCCCGTCTCATCGACGAGCGAAACCCCGTGTTTGACCTGCTCGCCAGATGCGGTGATCAGGGTCTTGATTTCCTTTGCGGCATTGGCCGAGCGCTGCGCGAGTTCTCGGACTTCCTGGGCGACGACAGCAAAACCCTTGCCGGCTTCGCCCGCGCGGGCGGCCTCGACCCCAGCATTGAGCGCCAGCAGATTGGTCTGGAAGGCGATCTCGTCGATCACGCCGATAATGTTGGAGATCGACTGCGATGACTGTTCGATGGCGCTCATCGCATCGATCGCGGAGCGCACGACCTCACCGGAGCGTTCGGCGCTTTCCTTGGTGCGGCTGACCTGCTGGCCGGCTTCTTCGGCGCGCTGGGTCGATTCCTTGACGGAACGGGTGATCTGCGAAAGGGCGGCTGACGTCTGTTCGACCGAGGCCGCCTGCTGTTCGGTGCGGCGCGCCAGATCGTCGGCTGCCGAGCGGATTTCGTTCGAGCCGTTCTCGATGGTGGTCGCGTTGTCGCGGAACGAGATCATCGCTGCGCGCAGCTTCTCGATCGAATCGTTGAAGTTGCCGCGGATTTCGTCGAGCGCCGGCGAGAAGGGCTTTTCGAGCCGGACAGTCATGTCGCCGTCCGACAGGCGGGCGAGGCCAGCGCGCAGTTCGTCGACGACGAAGCGGATTTCTTCTTCGCGGGCCTTGTGTCCCTTGGAGCGTTCGACGCGTTCGATCTCTTCCTGCTCGTAACGGGCTTCCGCCTCCTTCTCGAGCGCGACCTTCTTGCGGTTGCTATCGAGTAGGACGGCGAGCGAGCGGGAGAGGTCGCCCAACTCGTCCGAACGGTCCTTGTCTGTCAGTTCGACATCGAGGCGACCGGCGGCGATGTCGGTGGTCTGGCCGATGACCCGGTTGATGCGGCCGATGAAGCGGCGGGCGAGAAGCCAGCCGACGACGATGAGAATGATGGTGGCGCCGGCGATGATGAGGGCAGAGGTCCAGACGGTCTCCGTCAGGACGCCGAGCACGGTTGCGCTCGGGACAGCGACCACGACATTCCAGACGGCACCCGGGAAGGGCTCGATCGGGACAGCAATGGCCATGCGCTCGACGCCGTTCTTGTCGATCATGGTGCCGACCGTACCGGGTGATTTCAGCAGGCCTTCCCAGGCGGCGGCATCGAGACCGCTGTCCTTCAGCGCCTTGCCCATGGCCGCCTTGTCCGGATGGCTGACAAAGGCGTTGGCGGAGGAGAGGAGGGCGATGTAACCGTCGCCAAGAGGGCGCTTTGCCGCGAGATCGGCAGCCGTCTTGTCGAGGTCGATATCGGCGCCGACATAGCCGAGTGCCTTGCCATTCTCCATCACCGGGATCGAGATCGTCGTCATCAGGACGTCCTTGCCGTCCACCGGATAGACATAAGGCTCGAGCAGGACCGTCTTCCCGGTCTTGACTGGCAGTTGATAATAGTCGCCGGCGCCGGGCGTGTCATAGTCGACCAGCACGTCGGTCTTGATCACGCCGCCGGCACGATAGATGTAGGGCACGAAGCGGCCGGTCTGATCGTGGACGGGTTTGCCAACGAATTCAGAATCCTTGCCATCGAAGGCATTGGGTTCCCAGCCTGTGGAGAGGCCGATGGCTCCCGGAAAGCCTTCGAGCGTCTTCGTCAGAACCGCCATGACGAGTTCGCGGTCGGCTATTCCTTGCTGCCTGAGTGCCGAGACCGAGTAGTCGAGGCCTGCGACCATTTCATGGGCCACGCTCAGCGTGCGATTGACCTCGGCGGCGGCTTCAGAGGCTGCCGTCTGCATCTTGTCGATGCCGGCACCGCGGATTGCACCATAGCTGATGCCAACCACTGTCGCGGCCACGCCGATGGTCGTCACGACGCCGAGTGCCACCGTCGAGAAGATGTTCCGGCTGGTTGCGGATTTGAATAACATGGGCCGTTCCCTCATTAGCCTATGACTGCGTTGCGGCAGACAGCGTCCGCCGCGCCGGTGTTGTGCCGGCCGTTGAGGCAGACTTTAGTCCTCCATGGTTAAGTAGGTGTTTATATTCGGGTGAGCCGCTAAGTCCGATGGCGCTTGATCGAGGTGTGGATTGACCGGAAGGTGAGGACAATCGACCGAGTCGGCCGTGGGGGGAGTGATGGTGTTCAAGGAGTATGCTGATTTCGACGGATTGGCGCTGGCCGATCTGATCAGGCGCAAAGAGGTGTCCGCTGGCGAAGTGCTGGAGGCGGCGATCACACGGATCGAGGCGGTCAATCCCAAGCTGAACGCAGTGATCCGACCGCTCTTCGATCGGGCGCGGCAGCGGGTCGCGAAGGGATTGCCGGACGGCCCGTTTTCCGGTGTTCCGTTCTTGGTGAAGGATCTGCTGGCGCAGATTGACGGTGTGCCGACGGGTAATGGCAATCGCCTCTGGGCAACGCGGGTCGCACAGGGCAACAGCGAATTGGTGAGCCGATGGGAGATGTCCGGCCTCGTCATCGCCGGGCGCACAAACACGCCTGAGTTCGGGCTGACGCCCTATACCGAACCGGGCGCCAGTGGTCCGACACGCAATCCATGGGATCTCACGCGGACCCCCGGCGGCTCTTCCGGCGGATCTGGTGCTGCCGTCGCGTCCGGCATGGTACCGATCGCCTCCGGCGGTGACGGCGGCGGGTCCATCCGCATCCCGGCGTCTGCCTGTGGCGTCTTCGGGATGAAGCCGACCCGCGGGCGAACACCGGCCGGACCCTTTATCGGCGAGGCCTGGTCCGGGTTCGCCATCGAGCATGTGCTGACGCGCTCGGTGCGCGACAGTGCCGCCGTCCTTGACGCAGCGCATGGAGCGGATCGCGGTTCGCCTCATCCGCTGCCGCCGCAGGAAGGCACATTCCTCGATGCCTGCCAGCGGGTGCCTGGAAAGCTGAAGATCGCGGTGTCGCGCCAGCCGATGCTCGGCAAGGCCGTGGCGCCGGAAGTCGTGGCTGCCTTCAATGATACGGTGAAGCTTTTGGCCGATCTCGGTCACGAGGTGATCGAGGCGGCGCCTCCTGTGGAGCGCGAGGCCTTTTCCATGGCCTTCCTGACGGCTCTTGCCGGGGAGCTTCGAGCCGATATCGAGTTCACGGCAAAGACCTTCGGGGTAAAGATCCGTCCCGGTGACTATGATGCCTCCTCCTTCGGCATGGGGCTCCTGGGCGAGGGTTTCACCGCCTCCGACTTGATCACCGCCCATCGCTATCTCACGCTGTCGGCCCGCTCCATCCTCGGTTTCTTCGAGGATGTCGATGTGCTGATGACGCCAGTGCTATCAACCCTGCCCGTCAAGATCGGCGCCTTGCAGCCGAGCGCCATCGAGAAGAAGCTCTTGACGCTACTCGGCTATGTCGGCGGCGGCAGGCTGTTGAAGAAGCTTGGGATTGCCGAGCAGCTTGCGGCCCAGACCTTCGAGTTCATTCCCTGGACACCCATATTCAACGTCACTGGCCAGCCAGCCATGTCGGTTCCGATAGGCTGGTCGCCCGAGGGCTTGCCGATCGGCATGCAGTTCGTCGGGCGGTTTGCCGGGGAGGACACGCTGTTTTCGCTGGCAGGCCAGCTTGAGCAGGCGCTGCCTTGGAAGGACAGGCGCCCGCCGCTCTGACAGCCCCGCTTACAGGCCGGGCACGACGAGCACCTTCACCTCGCCCGGTTGCGGCTGATTGCTGACCACGCCGGGGGCGTCGTCGAGCGATACCTTGCGCGAGATCAGCTTCTCGACCTCGATTTTGCCCGAGGCGATCAGATCTGCTGCGCGACGGTGGGTGAAGGGGTTCAAGAAGGAGGTGACCAGCTTGACCTCGCGGAAGAGCAGGTCGAAGGGCTCGATCGCTACCTTTTCGCCCTGCGCCATCACGCCGAGAATGACGGCGGTGCCTCCTGGACGGACGAGCTTCGTCGCCTGAATGACCGTTTCACCAACGCCTGCGCATTCGAGGACGACGTCGACGCCGCCGGGAAGGAGACCAGTCTCGCCGGAGATCTGCGTCACGACGTCACCTGCGGCAGGATCGACGCTCGCCGTCGCGCCGAGTTCCTCGGCAAGCTTGCGGCGGGCGGCCTGACGGGTCACGAGGATGACGGTCGCGGCACCCGCCAGGCGGGCGAGCTGCACCGTGAGCAAGCCGATGACACCACCGCCGAGCACGACGACCGAAGAGCCGGCCTTGATTTCGGCGAGATCGATGCCGTGCAGGCAGCAGGCAAGCGGTTCACAAAAGGCGCCATACATCGGGTCGAGATCTGCCGGGAGCAGGAAGGCCTGTTTCTGGGGAACGACCACATAGTCTGCGAACCCGCCATCGCGATGAATGCCGATGGCTCTGAGGTTGCGGCAGAGATTGACCCGGCCGTTGACGCAGTGGCTGCAGCGGCCGCAGGCGATATTGGGGTCGCCCGTGATCCGGTCGCCGATCGCAAAGCCTGTGACGGCGGTTCCCACGGCCTCTACGATGCCGCTGAATTCGTGGCCGAGGGTGACCGGTGGCGTGCAGGGAAATTCACCGTGGTAGAGATGCCGGTCGGTGCCGCAGACGCCGCAGGCTTCGACGCGCACCAACAGATCGTCCGGTCCTGCTTCCGGCTTTTTCACCTCCCGTGTGAAAAGCTGGCCCGTCGCTTCTAGTCGCATCGCCTTCATTCGTCACTCCTCCCAAAGCACTGTCTGTCCTTGCAGATTTGCATGCAGGAGGAGGGCTGCCAAGTCGTCGTTGCGGGCGATCTGGTGTCCGGTCGTCGACAAAGTTGCGGTCTCAGCCTCGACGGCGGTCGGGGTCGTCGCTAGATGTTCAAGCAACGACAATCGAAGGGCCGTTTTTGATGATCACTGTGCACTATCTCGACAACTCGCGCGCCCACCGGATTCTCTGGCTGCTCGAGGAGCTCGGGCTCGACTATCAGGTCAAGGTCTATCATCGGACGAAGGAATACCTGGCGCCGAGGGAGCTGAAGGCGGTGCATCCGCTCGGCAAGTCGCCGGTCATTGAGGATGCCGGGCGCGTTGTCGCGGAAAGCGGCGCGATCATGGAATATCTTATCGAGACATATGGCGGGGAGGGCTTGCGCCCCGCAGCCGGCACCGAGGAGCGGCTGCGCTATCGCTACTGGATGCATTATGCCGAGGGATCGGCCATGCCACTTCTGGTTATGAAGCTGATCTTTGCGCGCATTCCTGGGCAGGTGCCCTTCTTCATTCGGCCGGTGGCCAAGATGATCAGCCAGGGTGTCTCGCGCAAGCTGCTTGACCCGCAGCTCTCCGACCATCTCGACCTCTGGATCAACGAAGTCGGCAAGGACGGCTGGTTCGCCGGCCGGGAGTTTTCGGCCGCCGATATCGCCATGAGCTTTCCGGTCGAGGCCGGTCTGACCCGGATCTCCGGTGGCAAGGATGTGAGCGTGCTGAAGGGCTGGATCGAACGCATCCGCGCACGACCGGCCTATCAACGGGCGCTGTCGCGTGGCGGAGATTACGGTTACGCCAAGAGCTGATAGACATTCGGTCGGCTCTTCGCTTGCCTTTCGCCAGAAGAATGTCGTTGGCTCACTGGTGTCGTGGAACAGTTCGGCTATCTTCTCATTAAGCTGCGACAGCGGAGAGAGGTAGCACCATGGAATGGCGAGGGCGGCGGCAGTCGAACAATATCGAGGACCGGCGTGGGCAATCCTCCGGTGGCGGCCTGGGACGCAATCCCTTCGGTCGCTCGGGCATTCAAATCCCGATGGGCGGGCGGCGCGGCGGCGGCTTGAGCTTCGGCACCATCATTTTTCTTGTCGTCATCTACTTCGTGCTGAAGGCCATGGGCATCGACATGCTGCAGGTGTTGGGCGAAGGCAATGTCGGCGGCGCCGGATCCGGCTACGAGCAGTCGATCGGTCAGCGTCCTTCAGGACAGTCCAGCGACGACACCACAGCTTTCGTGCGCACGGTTCTGGCCGAGACCGAGACCACTTGGAACACAATCTTTGCCGCTTCCGGCGAAAACTATCGGGAGCCGACCCTTGTTCTGTTTGCCGGTTCGACATCATCGCCCTGCGGTCAGGCCTCTTCGGCCACGGGGCCGTTCTATTGCCCTGCCGACAGCAAGGTCTATCTCGATACGGAGTTCTTCGACCAGCTCGAGCAGAAGTTCGATGCGGCCGGCGATTTCGCCCAGGCTTACGTGATCGCGCATGAGGTCGGGCATCATGTGCAGAACCTCACCGGTGTTCTGCCGGAGTTCAACCGCCAGCGGCGCTCGATGGGGCAGCGCGAGGCAAACCAGATGTCTGTGCGCGTCGAGCTTCAGGCGGACTGCTATGCCGGGATCTGGGCGAAATCGGCCGACAAGGAGGGCATCCTGTCGGACGGCGACCTGGAGGAAGCGTTGAATGCCGCGCAGCAGATCGGCGACGATACGCTGCAGAAGCGCAGCCAGGGCTATGTCGTGCCCGACGCCTTCAATCACGGCACGTCTGCGCAGCGGATGAAGTGGTTCAAGCGCGGCTATGACAGCGGCAATGTCGGGTCTTGCGACACCTTCTCCGGCGCGATCTGACGCGCCGGTCCTTTCAGCGGATCACCAATGCGGTCAGCCAGAGGCCGAGACCGAACACTGTATGGGCCAAGAGATTGAGGGTGCGGACCTTGTTCGGGTTCGGGGTCTTTGCGGCGGCCCAGCCGAGCCCAAGGCCTGGCTGCAGCAGGAACCAGCCGGCGGCAACGGTGACAATGGCCCAGATCCAGGCCGGCAGTAGGGTCGGCTGGGCAAGCCAGCTTGAGCCGAGCGCAAGGACGAGGATGATGCCGTAGGCAATGCCGACGGCGTAATGCGCGATCCAGCCGAGAGCCTGTTCGTGGCGGTAGGGCGCAGCGTCTGCGATCGTGTGATGAAACACCGTGCCGGCTTTCAGATGGTAGAACCATCGTCCTACCGGGGCCCAGTTGGCCTTCGGCTGGCGGAAGGCGAGCGTCAGACATATGGCCCAGAGGTCCATGGCAAGCGTCGCGCCGAACCCAATGATGGAGCCGCGCCAGATCAGTTCCCACATGCTTCATCCGCCCTTGTGATTGGGAAATAGAGAATTGAACCTATGGGCGGTTTCCGGCCGTGAGAAAGGCCGTTTTGCGCGGCAACAGGCAACTTCCCCTGTTTTTCGAGAGGATTTCGGTTCGGATCTGATGTTTCAGCCCTGATTTTCATCAATCTTGCTGATGTATCTCGCAATAATTTTGCAGGTTGTCGATTTCGTCTTGCTGGATTGCAGGTTGCCGCTTATCCCGATGTGACATGCCGCTCACCAGTACGCTCTGGAAGCGGCTTTTTTCGTTGAGATCATCGCCATGCACATCGACGTCGCTCCGCTTGACACACACAGTAATGCACCGGTGGGTGCCGGCAGCTGGACGTCTCATATCCGCGCCACCCTTTCGCTCGGGATCCCGCTGATCGGCGCGCAGCTGGCGCAACTCGGCATCCACACGACGGATGTGGTCATCGTCGGTCAGCTGGGCGCGGTGCCGCTCGCAGCCATGGTGCTGGCCGGGCAGTTCTTCTTCACGATCTTCATCTTCGGATCCGGTTTCTCCATGGCTGTCATGCCCATGGTCGCCCAAGCCTACGGACGCGGTGACATCGTTTCCGTCCGTCGCTCGATCCGTATGGGCATGTGGGTCTCGATCCTCTACGTGATCCTGACGATGCCGCTGTTCTTCAATGCGGAGGCGATCCTGCTTGCGCTTGGGCAAAAGCCTGAAGTCGCAGCGCTTTCGGCAAACTATGTCTTCATCATCCAGCTCGGCCTGCTTCCGGCACTGCTCTTTGCCGTCTTGCGTGCGCTGGTCAGCGCGACCGGCCGGGCCCGGATCGTGCTCTGGGTGACGCTCGGCATCCTGGTCCTCAATGCGATCCTCGCCTATGCGCTGGTGCTCGGGCATTTCGGGCTGCCGGCGCTCGGTATGACCGGGGCGGCGATCGTTGCTGTCATCGTGCAATGGGTGAGCTTCGTCGCCATGGTGATCTACATCCAGACCCGCGACGAGACGCGGCGCTACGAACTCTTCGTGCGCTTCTGGCGGCCCGACTGGCAGGCGTTTCGCGAAGTGCTGCATCTGGGGATGCCGATCAGCGTCACAGTACTTGCCGAAGTCAGCCTGTTCAGCGCGGCCTCGCTGCTGATGGGGCGGATCGGGACGATCGAACTCGCGGCTCATGGAATCGCGCTGCAGCTCGCCTCGATTGCCTTCATGCTGCCGCTTGGATTGGCGCAAGCCGCAACCGTTCGGATCGGCCTTGCGCATGGACGGGGCAATTATCCGGAGCTGGTGCGGGCATCGATCACGGTGCTTGGCATCGCCGCTCTCATGTCCCTGTCAGGCGCTATCCTGTTCCTGCTCGTGCCGAACCAACTGTCTGCCGCGTTCATCAATGAGAATGCCCCGGCCGCTGCCGAGGTGCTGGCCTATGCGGGGCCGCTCGTCATGGTCGCGGGTCTGTTCCAGCTGGTTGACGGGCTGCAGGCAATTGCGGCTGGGCTCTTGCGCGGGCTGAAAGATGCGCGCGTGCCGATGATCCTGGCGCTCGTTTCCTACTGGCCGATCGGCTTCTTCCTTGCCTGGCTCATGGCCTTCCCGCTTGGGATTGGTGGTATCGGCATCTGGTACGGCTTCTGCCTCGGGCTCGCGAGCGCTGCCGTCATGCTGAGCCTTCGCTTCTACCTGAAGGTCCGGCATGAAATGCAAACGGCCCGGGGATAAGCCCGGGCCGCCAGTTTCCAATTAGATTGAAGCGTCTCAGCGCTCGGCGAGTGCCGGTTCGCCCTTCGTTTCGCGCACCAAGTTGATGAAGCGGCGGAAGAGGTAGTGGCTGTCCTGTGGGCCGGGTGAGGCTTCCGGGTGGTGCTGCACGGAGAAGACCGGCTTGCCCTTGAGGCGCAGGCCGCAATTGGTGCCGTCAAACAGCGAAACGTGAGTCTCTTCAACAGTTTCCGGCAGCGACTTGGAGTCGACTGCGAAGCCATGGTTCATCGAGACGATCTCGACCTTGCCGGTGGTGAAGTCCTTTACCGGATGGTTTGCGCCGTGATGGCCCTGGTGCATCTTCTCGGTCTGGCCGCCAAGCGCCAGGCCCAGCATCTGGTGGCCGAGGCAGATGCCGAAGACCGGCTTGTCCGTCTTGATGAGGTTCTGGATCACAGGCACGGCATATTCGCCGGTTGCTGCCGGATCTCCCGGACCATTCGACAGGAAGACGCCATCCGGGTTGAGCGCCATGATGTCTTCCGCCGAAGTGGTGGCGGGCACGACCGTGACCTTGCAGTCGAGGCCTGCAAAGAGACGCAGGATGTTGCGCTTCACGCCGAAGTCGACGCAGACGATGTGGTACTTGGCGTCTTCCGCTCCGAGCGTCGTGTGCCCTTCTGTCCAGGACCAGGCTTTCTCGTTCCAGACGGAGGACTGGCCCGAGGTCGCGACCTTGGCGAGATCGAGCCCTTCGAGACCGCTCCAAGCCTTGGCTTCAGCCTTCAGCGCCTCGATGTCGAAGACGCCATTCGGATCATGGGCGATGACGGCGTTCGGGGCGCCGTTTTCGCGGATCCAGGCTGTCAGCGCCCGGGTGTCGACGCCAGACAGGCCGATAATGCCACGGGCCTTCAGCCAGGCGTCGAGATGGCTTGCGGCACGATAATTTGAAGGCTCCGTGATGTCGGCCTTGAAGATCGTTCCGACCGCGCCGTGGCGTGCTGCCGGCGTCAGGTCTTCGATGTCTTCGTCATTGGTGCCGACATTGCCGATATGGGGGAAGGTGAAGGTGACGATCTGGCCGAGATAGGAGGGATCGGTGAGGATTTCCTCGTATCCGGTCAGTGCCGTATTGAAGCAGACCTCGGCCTGGACCTTGCCGGTCGCGCCGATTCCATGGCCTTCGATGACGGTGCCGTCGGCGAGAACGAGGAGGGCGGTCGGCTTGCGGGTCGTCCAGGGGGCTGTCGCGGTCATGGTTGTTCCTTGTTCGCCCGCGTACCGGCCCCTTGTCGGAGGGGTTTCGCAGGACCATTTATGTTGCAGATCGAGGGCGCGCGAAGTCGCGCGTTTTCGGCCCTGATGACAATTTGCGTGCAGGTGCCGAGCAATAGACGCATCGCAGGGAGAGGTCAATTCCGGAGTTGTTTCCGGGGCGGATTTCTCCCAAGCCGTTTCAAGGGTTTGCTCAATTCGTTTGCGCCGCAGCAAATGTCTGGCTATGAGAACCACTCAACAAACACGGAAAAGCCACAATCGCCAAGAGCGAAGGGGCCGCTCCCCGGAGAAGAAAATGATACGCGACACGCTCGCCAACTCGCTGAAAGAAGCCTTGAAGGCCAAGGATGTCCGCAGGACGTCGACCGTGCGCCTGATCCAGACCGCGATCAAGGACCGCGACATTGCGCATCGCGGTGCCGGCAAGGATCCGGTCAGCGACGACGAGATCATGCAGATCTTGATGAAGATGATCAAGCAGCGGGACGAATCCGCCAAGATCTATGCCGAAAACGATCGGCCGGAACTTGCCGCGCAGGAGCGCGAGGAAATCGTCATCATCAAGTCCTTCATGCCCGAGCAGCTCTCGGAAGAGAAGGTGCGTGAACTCTGCGCTGCGGTGATCAACGAAACCGGGGCGCAAGGCTTGCGCGACATGGGCAAGTGCATCAGTGCGCTGAAGGAACGCTATGCCGGCCAGATGGACTTCGGCAAGGCCTCGGGTGTGGTCAAGGATCTCTTGAAGTAAGAGGCCTGATCCTAAGATGTTTGACGCCGCCTCCGGGCGGCGTCTTGCGTTTCAGGGTTTCGAGCGCTTCTGCTCGTCGACGAAATGGCGCAGGACCGCGTTGATGCGGGTCTGATAGCCCTTGCCGGTCGCCTGAAAGAAATCGATGATGTCGTGATCGAGGCGGATCGAGATCGCCTTCTTCTTGTCGGGGATGACCATCCTGGCCTTGGACCAGTCGATGTCCATGTGGTCCTTCCAGTCGGGATCGTCACGCATGGCGCGCTCGATATCCTCGTCGGTCATGGCGTCGACGCGGGCCCAGTCGGTCTGGCTTTTTTCACCGCGCGCCCGCTTTTCCAAAATCTCAGCTATGGTAGTGCGCGTGATATTCTCTTCGCTCATTTCTTCTCGCAACGCGGGCGGATATGATCCGACAGACGTTTCCTCTCATGGTGTAGACGGCGGTAATCAACCGGGCGCTTTCCGGGCATGTCGCAAGAACCCGCAACTCACCGTTGGCCATGGTCTGTGTCTCAAGACGAGGTCCAGCCAGCGCTAAGACAACGTCATCGAAATCAATCCCATGCTTGTGGCGATTGCTGATCCGTTTCGCCTCGTCCCACTCGAAGGCCCATTCTTCCTGCGGAATGTCGTCCAGGCTTCGCATGGCGGCTCTCGGGTGCTTGTCCTTTGAGTGTATATACAAACGTCTTGATGTACAAGCGCTGTGAATAACGGGCACTCCGCGCGAAAGCCTTGGCGCTCTGGCCAGTGGGCGCCTATATGGAAGATCAGCTTCCCAGGGATACAGATGCGTTTTTCCAGCGAATTCCTCGACGAGATCCGTGACCGCGTGCCGATTTCGGCCGTGGTGGGCCGCCGCGTGACCTGGGATCGCAAGAAGACCAATGTGTCGCGGCAGGACTACTGGGCCTGCTGCCCCTTCCATGGCGAAAAGAGCCCGAGCTTTCACTGCGAGGATCGCAAGGGCCGCTATCATTGCTTCGGCTGTGGCGTGTCCGGCGATCACTTCCGTTTCCTGACCGATCTTGAAGGCCTGAGCTTCGTCGAAGCCGTTCAGCAGGTCGCTGATATGGCCGGGATTGCCATGCCGCAGCCTGATCCGCAGGCGGAGCGGCGCGAGCGGGAGCGCACGACACTGCAGGACGTCATGGAGATGGCGACGCAGTTCTTCCAGGATCAGCTGCAGACGGCGAGTGGCGCGCGAGCGAGGGCTTACTTACGAGAGCGTGGTCTCTCGGGGCGGACCATCGAGACGTTCAGGCTTGGTTATGCGCCCGAAAGTCGCAATGCGCTGAAAGAATATCTGGCCTCCAAGGGCGTCCCAAAGGAGCAGATCGAGGCCTGCGGGCTCGTCGTGCATGGCCCTGATATCCCGGTCTCCTATGATCGCTTCCGCGATCGTATCATGTTCCCGATCCTGTCGTCGCGCGACAAGGTCATCGCCTTTGGCGGGCGCGCCATGGCGGCCGATGCGATGGCGAAGTATCTCAATTCCAACGAGACCGAGCTCTTTCACAAGGGCAATGTTCTTTACAATTTCTCCCGCGCTCGCCGGGCGATGCAGGGGGCTGACGGCGCCGATACCCTGATTGCGGTCGAAGGCTACATGGACGTGATCGCGCTCTATCAGGCCGGGATCGAGAATGCTGTCGCGCCGCTCGGCACGGCGCTAACCGAAAACCAGTTGCAGCTGATGTGGAAGACGACGCCGGTGCCGGTGCTTTGCTTCGACGGCGATGGAGCGGGGCAGCGGGCGGCGTTTCGCGCCGTCGATCTGGCTTTGCCGCACATCAAGCCGGGCCAGTCGCTCCGCTTTGCCATGCTGCCTGATGGCAAGGATCCGGATGATCTCGTCAAGCGCGATGGGCGCCAGCCTTTCGACCGTGTGCTGTCGGAGGCTCGTCCGCTCGCCGAAATGGTTTGGATGCGCGAAACGCAGGCCGGCGGCTTCGATACGCCGGAAAAGCGCGCCGAACTCGAAGCGAAGCTCAAGCAGATCGTCAACGTTATTGCCGACGAGAACGTGCGTCGCCACTATCAGCAGGATGTGCGTGACCGCCTCTATGCCTTCTTTAAGGGCAGTCAGCCCGGCCGCGGAGAACGTGGCAATTTCCAGGGCGGCGGCCGCGGACAGGGGCAGGATGGCCGAAATGGCGGCGGGCGTCCTCCCGGTCCCGTTGCCTCAAGCCGTGGCACGATTTCGGACCGGCTGGCGCGATCAGGCCTCGTGCGCGGCGCGCTCGATCAGCCGACGCTCAGGGAAAGCGTGCTGGCGCTGACCATCGTCAACCATCCGCAGTTGTTGGAGGGCGAGTATGATGAGGTTGCCGCGATCGATTACGAGCATGCGGGATTGCAGAAACTGTGGTCGTCGCTGCTGACGGCTGTTGCGGAAGCCGGTCCGTTGCTGAGCCGCGAAATCCTGATCCAGAAGCTTGAGGCCCACGGTCACGGCACGCTGCTGCGTAGTCTCGATCAGCAGATCCGCAATGCGAGGCTCTGGATCGCCACGGAAATTGCTGCGTCGGAGGATGCCCGTGAGGGCTATCGCCAGGCGCTTGCGCTTTACAAGCGGGCAAGGGCCTTGAAGCGTCAGCGCATGGAGTTGGAGCGGGAGATTGCCGAGGCGACCGAAACGGACGACGGCGCGCGCATCGAGCAGGTGATCAGCGCCTTGCATGAGGTGCAGCTCGAAGTGACGCGCATGGAAAACCAGGAAGCGATCATCGATGGCTTTGGCGTGATGTCTGGACGCGTCAAGGGACCAGCGACCGGGCACGGCTGATGTAATCGTTTGCATAAACCTGTTGCACTGCGGCGGCAAATGGGGGATTCAGGTCCTGTTCCATTGTTACCGGAAACAAGAGTGGCGCAGCACGAGTTCGATTTCATAGCCCGAAACGGGCGTAAGCTCCGCTCGTTCTGGCGCCTGCCGAATGCCGTCTGGTGGGTGGCAAGGATCGGAACCGCCGGTTATCCGCCGCGTATTCGTCGCAGGCTCGCGGTTACCAACATTATCGCCGCGATGGTCAGCCTGATGACCGTTCCCTACGTGCTGCTCTACGTGGCCTATGACTGGTATGGCCTGCTGCCGGCGATCATCGCCTTTTCTCCGCAGGTGATCTTCTACGCGCTCACCCCTTATTTTCACCGTTACGGACCGATTTCTGGGGCGCTTTACCTGTGCACGATCTGGCTGATCTTCGGGATCGGCTACTGCATGTTCTTCGGCCGGGACTCGGGGCTGCATTTCTATTTTCTGCCCGGGGCGGCGGCCTCCATGCTCGTCTTTGGAGCAGAGCGCCTGCTGCTTTCCGCCTTTGTCACCATCGTCGGTCTGGCTGCCTTTCTTGCGACCGAGATCCTCTTTGTGGCGCCGCTCGACTTCATCCGGGTCGAGCCTGTTTTTCTAAATACGCTCTACTACCTGACGGTCCCCTTTGCCTTTCTGCTGATCTTCACCACCTCCTTCTTCGCCTTCAAGGAAGCGGCCCAGGCAGAGATGGCGCTGGAATCCGAGCATGAGTTTTCAGAGCGGTTGCTGCAGAATATTCTGCCACAGGCCGTGGCAAGCCGACTTCGTGATCAAAGGACGCAGGTCGTTGCTGATCAGATTCCCTCTGCCACCATCCTGTTTGCCGATATCGTCGATTTCACGCCGAGGGCGGCACGCTGGCAGCCGCAACAAGTCATCGCCTTCCTTGGGCGAGTCTTCTCGCACTTCGATGCGATCGCGACCGCGCATGGGCTGGAGAAAATCAAGACGATTGGCGATGCCTACATGGTGGCCGGCGGCCTTCCCGAACCGAAGCCGGATCACGAGACAGCGGTCGCCCTGATGGCACTCGATATCATCGCCTGCTGTCGCAAGATTTCGGAACAGGTGGGAGAGGTGGTCGAGGTTCGCATCGGCCTCGACACCGGCCCGGTCGTCGCCGGCGTGATCGGCCCCAACAAGCTCCTTTACGATGTCTGGGGCGATACTGTGAATACGGCAGCCCATATGGAATCCCATGGCGTTGCCGGTCGTATTCAGGTCGCCGACTGCCTGAAGCAGCGCCTGGAGAGTCGTTTCGATTTCGAACTGCGTGGTGAGATCGACGTCAAGGGCAAGGGGCTGATGCGGGTCTGGTTCTTGACGGGTGTCAAGAGTGAGTCTCTCACCCCGACATGACTCGGCTCTTGCGGGTTTTGCCTCTTGTTTCTCGGGCCCGATGTCCTACATCTGCGAAGATCGGTGATAAAGACGCCGTTGAACGGCTTGTTTTGTTGATTTTCCCTGTCCGGCCGCCAGAAAGGCTTGACGCCAGGAAAAATTGTGGGAATCACCAATCTAAGCACACAAGGGTGAAGTGGGTTCGGACGGATCTCTGGTATGATGACCGGTCATGCAGACAAACGAATTTTCGGCGCTGCGACCGCAATGCCCATAGTTAAGCAGGAATTAAGCAACACTCCGTTAGGTCAGTGACAGCTATCCGCCCGGGTGAGTGGTTCGTCTCCCATTCCTCCGGCGGCAAGCCGCATGATCAGACGTCAGGGAAAGCGACAAGATAGATGGCATCGAAAGTCAAAGAAAACGAAGAAGCCGAAGGCGAACGCGACGGCGCGACGGACGGCCCGCTTCTCGATCTTTCCGATGACGCGGTCAAAAAGATGATCAAGGCCGCGAAAAAACGCGGCTATGTCACCATGGATGAATTGAACTCGGTTCTGCCGTCGGAGGAAGTGACCTCCGAGCAGATCGAGGACACCATGGCCATGCTTTCCGACATGGGTATCAACGTCATCGAAGACGAAGACGTGGATGAAGCTCAGAGCGGGGAAGACGACGCCGAGGAAGAAGGCGAAAGCGAAGGCGGCGAACTGGCGCCGACGGCCGGCACGGCTGTCGCGACCGCCAAGAAGAAAGAGCCGACCGACCGCACCGACGATCCGGTGCGCATGTATCTGCGCGAAATGGGCTCCGTCGAGCTTCTGTCGCGTGAAGGCGAAATCGCGATCGCGAAGCGCATCGAGGCTGGCCGCGAGACGATGATCTCCGGCCTCTGTGAGAGCCCGCTGACCTTCCAGGCGCTGATCATCTGGCGCGACGAACTCAACGAAGGCACGACGCTTTTGCGTGAGATCATCGATCTCGAAACCACCTATTCCGGTCCGGAAGCCAAGGCTGCTCCGCAGTTCCAGAGCCCGGAAAAGATCGAGGCCGACCGCAAGGCCGCCGAAGAGAAGGAAAAGGAGCGCGCCAAGCGCCGTCCGCAGGCCGCCTCCGGTGACGACGACGACATCACGGCCATCGGCGGCGAAGGCATGCCGCCGGAAGAAGAGGAAGAGGACGAGGACGAATCGAACCTTTCGCTGGCTGCGATGGAATCGGAACTGCGTCCGCAGGTCATGGAGACCCTCGACCTGATCGCCGACACCTACAAGAAGCTGCGCAAGCTGCAGGACCAGCAGGTGGAGGCGCGTCTTGCCTGTGCCGGCACGCTGTCATCCGGCCAGGAGCGTCGCTACAAGGAGCTGAAGGATCAGTTGGTCACGGCGGTCAAGTCGCTGTCGCTCAACCAGAACCGAATCGACAGCCTCGTCGAGCAGCTCTACGACATCTCCAAGCGCCTGATGCAGAATGAGGGCCGCCTGCTGCGTCTCGCTGAAAGCTACGGCGTCAAGCGTGACTCGTTCCTCGAACAGTACCAGGGTGCAGAACTCGATCCGAACTGGATGAAGTCGATCGCCAATCTTTCGGCGCGTGGCTGGAAGGATTTCGCCCGCGAGGAAAACCAGACGATCCGCGATATCCGTGGCGAAATCCAGAACCTTGCCACCGAAACCGGCATCTCGATCGCCGAGTTCCGTCGCATCGTGTCGATGGTCCAGAAGGGCGAGCGTGAAGCACGTATCGCCAAGAAGGAAATGGTCGAGGCGAACCTGCGTCTCGTCATTTCGATCGCCAAGAAGTACACGAACCGCGGCCTGCAGTTCCTCGACCTCATTCAGGAAGGCAATATCGGCCTGATGAAGGCGGTCGACAAGTTCGAGTATCGCCGCGGCTACAAGTTCTCGACCTATGCGACCTGGTGGATTCGTCAGGCGATCACCCGCTCGATCGCCGACCAGGCCCGCACGATCCGTATTCCGGTGCACATGATCGAGACGATCAACAAGATCGTCCGCACCTCGCGCCAGATGCTGCACGAAATCGGCCGCGAGCCGACGCCGGAAGAACTGGCCGAAAAGCTTGCCATGCCGCTCGAAAAGGTCCGCAAGGTTCTGAAGATCGCCAAGGAGCCGATCTCGCTCGAAACCCCCGTGGGTGACGAAGAGGATTCGCATCTCGGCGACTTCATCGAGGACAAGAACGCGCTGTTGCCGATCGACGCTGCCATTCAGGCGAACCTGCGTGAGACGACCACCCGCGTTCTCGCATCGCTCACACCGCGTGAAGAACGCGTCCTGCGCATGCGCTTCGGCATCGGCATGAACACCGACCACACGCTCGAAGAAGTCGGTCAGCAGTTCTCGGTTACCCGTGAACGTATCCGTCAGATCGAAGCGAAGGCGCTCCGGAAGCTGAAGCACCCGAGCCGGTCGAGGAAGCTTCGGAGCTTCCTGGATAGCTGAGCTGGACATGGATGTTTGACATCAGGACCCGTCGGAGCGATCCGGCGGGTTTTTTGCGCCAGCAACGCACTGGAGCTTGTCGGTAAGGCTCTTTCGCCTTACTCTTAGTGAAGAAGGAGCGGGTCATGACAAAGCTCAGCATCACAGCCAAGGGGCAGGTCACCCTCCGGAAGGAGGTTCTTCAACATCTCGGATTGCGGCCGGGAGACAAAGTCGCAGTCGACCTCTTGCCTGATGGTCGTGCAGCGCTGTCTGCGGTGCGATCCGAGAGGACCTTTGGTGATCTCGCCCAGATGCTTGAAGGGCGCACCAACGGCAGGAGCCTGTCCGTCGATGAATTGAATGAGGCGATCGCGTCTGCCGGTGCCCTTGCCGGCAAAGGTTCGGATCGTGTGCCATGAAAATCATAGCTGACACGAATGTCTTGCTGCGCGCCATCGTCGGCGACGATGTAGAGCAGTCGAAGGTCGCACTCGATATGTTGACGAAAGCCGGTCTGGTTGCCATTTCCCCTCAGGCACTTTGCGAGCTTGTCTGGGTTCTGGATCGGAGCTATGGCGTCCAGAAGGTCGATATCGCCCGAGTGGTTCGCAGTCTGCTTGAAACGAGCAACGTCGTCGTGGACCGTGCTCTGGCGCAGCACGGGCTTAATGTCCTCGAACAGGGTGGTGATTTCGCTGATGGCGTCATCGCTTTCTCCGGGCGGATGATGGGCGGGGAGGCTTTCGTTTCGTTCGACCGCAAAGCAGTGCGGATCGTCGAAGACGGTGGTAACGCGGCACGATTGCTTTCCTGACGCCTGGATGTCCTCTTTGCAGCTTCCACCTCCCTTTTTGCCGCAATCGTCGCTATGGATCGGATCATGAAGGATACCAAGACGACAGGCTGGCGGCGCTTCGGGGGAGGGCTGACCCTTTCTCTGCTGCTGCACGGGCTTGCAGTGGCCGTCTTTCTGTTGAGTTTCGATACTCCGATTGAGCTTCCGCCGGAGGAGCAGGCAGTCGAGGTGACGCTGGTTGCGCCACCGCCTGAACCGGAGCCTGAGGTCGAGCCGGAGGCTGCACCAGAGCCAGAGCCTGAGGCATCGGAGCCTCCGCCCGAAGAAACCGCAGAGGCCGAGCCGCCAGCACCCGAGCCCGAGCCGCCGGCACCAGAACCGGTCGCGGAACCCGAACCTGAAGTGCAGCCGGAACCCGTCGAGCAACCACCGGTGCCCGAACCAGAGCTGCCCGACGCAGCATCTGCCCCAATTCCCGTGCTGCGGCCGGTGGTGCGCTTTGGTGAGCGAGACAGCGGACCGGAGCTTTCTCGCGGGACAGAGGCCGAGGTCGAGACCGCCGAGGAGGCTCAGATGCAGGAAGAGGCGGATGAAGTCGCCGATGCTGCGCCGACACTGGCACAGCCCGAGATCACGCTGCCCGAAGCTCCGCCACTCGACGGAGTGCTGCCGGAGGCTGCCGCGGAGACCAATGACGGGGAAGGCGAGGCCGAGGCCTCTGCTCGGGAAGAGCCGACGGACCCCGCCGTCGTCGCGGCTATCTCCGAAGCGCGGCTTGAACCGCGTGAGGTGACGGAACTCTTCTCCTCGGCCATTTCAGGCGATCGGGCGGCGATGACGGCCATGGCCGGGCTGACGCGTCAGGAGCGCGGGGACCAGCTGTGCGGGACCGAGCTGAGCCAGCAGCTTCGCAACGGCACACCTGCCTATGTGCCGTATTTCCTGCCCATCCTGCGGCTGCGGGAGGGTAACGTGGTCGACGTGCCGCTCGCGGCCTTCCGAGATGTCAACGGCTCCTGGATCAACATTGCCGTGCGCTGCGAGGTTGACGACAATGCGACCGAGGTCGTGCGCTTCTCGCTGTCGGTGGGCAAGGCTGTTCCGCGCTCCGAATGGGCGGAGCGCGGCTTTCCCGACAGCTGAGGCCGAAGCCGTTAGCCGAGCGCCTTGCGGATGACCGCCATGAAGATGCGGGCGCCGATTGCGGTCAGGTCATCTGGATAGTCGTAGTCGGGATTGTGGAGGGCAGGGTGGCTCTCGCCGGCGCCGAGGAAGAACATGGCCGAGGGGCAGACGGCGCGCAGACGGCCGAAATCTTCCGATGCCCGCATGGGCAGGTTGCCTTCATCGAAGCGGATCCCTTCCGCCTGCAGTGCCGCCTCCAGATGATCAACGGCTTCCTGCGCATTCTCGCAGTGGAAGAAGATGTCGTGATAGCTGATGTCGTGTTGCAGCCCGGCGGTCCGCGAGGCCTCCATCACGAGTGTTTCCGCCCTTTCGCAGAGATGGGCCATCCGGTCGTCGACCAGGGTTCTGAGTGTTACCCAGATTTCCGCATCACCCGGCGCAATCCCGAAGGCCTGTTCGCCGAGCCAAGCGTGGGTGACAGTTGCCAGCGTGAAGTCCGTCGACGGCGGTGCGCCATGCGAGAGGGCTGTGAGCTCCGGCATCAGACGGGAGATGGCCGCCATCGGCGAAATGCCGGTTTCCGGCTGGGAGGCGTGGGCGGTCTTGCCCGAAAGCCTGATTTTCATGCCGCGCGAGGCGCAGTTCACCGGGCCACTCTTCAGCGCAACTGTGCCAAAGGCAAGGCCCGGCATGTTGTGCAGGGAATAGGCGAAATCCGGGCGGATTTCCTCGAAACGCGGATCGGCGAGCACGGCAGCGGCCCCGCTTCCGTCTTCTTCTGCCGGTTGCCACAGCAGCACCACGCGTCCCTTGCCGATGGGTTGCCGGGACAGGCCCCGGGCCAGCGCCAGAAGGATGGTCGAGTGACCGTCGTGGCCGCAAAGATGGCCCTTGCCTGCAATCGTCGAACGATGAGCGGATTGCGACTTTTCCTCGATCGGCAGGGCATCTAGTTCGGCGCGAATGAGAAGCGTGGGGCCCGTCAGTCCGCTGTCAAAGACGGCCGCAACGCCATGACCGCCGAGATCCGTGACGATCCGGGAGGGTCCGAGTGGCCGCAAGGCCTCGACCACGCGCCGGGCGGTTTCCCGCTCTTCGCCCGACACTTCCGGATAACGGTGCAGCTCGTGCCGAAAAGCCTGAAGCTCGATCACATCGCGGTTGGTCAGAAACATCGGCCCCTCCTCATGACATCCTGCATCCGGTCTATACCACCGCAGGCCGTCGCCCAAGTCGAAGCGGGCTCAAGTTCACAGGATCAGCTTAATGGCGATGGCTGCCATGACGAGGGCAATCAGGCCATCGAGAATACGCCAGGCGACGGGTCTCGCGAACAAGGGGGCAAGCAGGCGTGCGCCATAACCCAGGCTGAAGAAGAAGGTGAAGGATGCGGTCATCGCACCCAGCGCAAAGGCCGTCTCCTGTCCGGCATAGCGGGTCGATATCGAACCCAGCAGTACGACCGTATCGAGATAGACATGCGGATTGAGCCAGGTGAAGGCAAGGCAGGTGAGAAAGGCGGCTTTGAGGCTCGTTGCGGTGGTTTCGCCCGCCCGCAGGCTTGCAACCCCGCTCCATGCTGAATGGGCACTGCGTAGCGCATAGACGGTGAGGAAAGCGGCCCCGCCATAGCGCATCACCGGTTCCAGCCAGTCGAGGCGTGACAGAATCGTTGCAAAACCCGCGACACCCAAAGCGATGAGGATCGCATCGGAGATCGCGCAGGTGAGTACGAGCGGCAGGACATGTTCCCGCCGCAGACCCTGACGCAAGATGAAGGCGTTCTGCGCGCCGATCGCGACAATGAGGCTGAGACCGAGCAGGAACCCGGCGGTGGCGGCAGTGAACATGGCGAACTCCCGTTGACGATGCCGCTTTGACTAGTCGCCCTAGTCAAATTAGAACAGCTAATAAGTCTAATGCAGGATAAGGGTTTCTGATGTTTGATCCCGCTCAGCTCGCCGCCCTGTCTGCCGTTCTTCGCGCGGGCAGTTTCGAGCGTGCCGCCCAGATGCTGCATGTGACCCAATCGGCGATTTCACAGCGTCTGCGCCAGCTCGAGGAGCAGGTCGGCACATCGCTCGTCATCCGCTCCCAGCCATGCCGGGCGACCGAGGCCGGGGAGCGCCTGTTTCGTCATGCCGAAGAGGTGCGTCTCCTGGAACAGGGGGTGCGCCGTGATCTCGGGCTTTCTGCGCACACAGGCGGCGACGCTGCCGGCTTCCCGACGCTGCGGCTTGCCGTCAATGCCGACAGCCTGGCAACCTGGTTCGTGGCTGCCATGCAGGATATCGAGGGTGTCTTGTTCGATCTCGTCATCGACGATCAGGATCACAGTGCCGATTGGTTGAAGCGCGGCGAGGTGCGGGCTGCGATCAGCGGCTCGGCCAAACCGGTCCAGGGATGCGATTGCCGACCACTCGGAACGCTGCGCTATCTGGCGACCGCAAGCCCTCGGTTCATGGCGCAATGGTTCGAGGGTGACAGGGTGACTGCGGCCAGCCTCGGCCGGGCTCCCGTCATCACCTTCAACTCCAAGGACCGGCTTCAGGTCCGCTGGGCGGAGGAGGTGCTGGGTGTCGCAACAACTGGTCCGTCGCATTGGCTGCCCTCCAGCCACGCCTTTGTCGATGCGGCCATTGCCGGCCTTGGCTGGGGCATGAACCCCGAACTGCTTGCCGGTGCCGCTCTTTCCGATGGACGTCTGCGGGAAGTTGTGCCGGGAAAGCCGCTCGACGTGCCGCTCTACTGGCATGTCAGCCGCTCCGTGGCCGGCGCGATGAAACCGATCACCGAAGCCGTGATCCGTGCATCCGCCCGCGTGTTGCGTCCAATTCCGTGACGCCTGGGCGCCCGGGGGCGGCATCTTGCTTCCCGCGCTGACAGGCCTATCTTGTCTGAGAAGAAGGAGAGGCCCATGTCCCTGAAAGAACAGACACTTGCCGTCATCGATGCCCTCAATCGGCATGACTTCGATAGGCTTCTCGCAATGTTCGAGGAGGAGGCGGTGCTCGACCTGCCGGATGGGATCCGGGTGATCGGCCATGCCTCCTTCCGGGACACGCTGGCCGCTTATGTTCTGCGCCATGGCATCACGCTGTCGGATCATGTCGTGATGACGGATGCCGCAGGCTTTCGCGTTGCGGTGGAATGTACGCTGAACGGTTCGGACCGGCGCGACGCCGAGGGCGGCGCCGAGGCCGATGAGGGGCCATATGCCCTGCCAGCCGTCCTTGTGCTAGAGCGCGAGAGCGATCTGTTCCTTCGGCTCAGCCTCTATGCGGGAACGCGTCCTTAAGCGAGGCGCTCTTCAGCCGGTGCCGAGATAGGCTTCCAAGACAGTCACGATCATCGCATGATCCTCTTCCGACTTCAGGCCGGAGACGGTGATGGCCGCGACGACGCCGGTGCCTTCCACACGGACCGGAAAGCTGCCGCCGTGATCGGCATAGTCCATGGGATCGAGCCCGATATCCGCTGATACACTGCGGCCACGGGCGCGATTGAGTTCGCCGACCCGAAGGGAGGCCTTGTGCATGCGCAGCGTCACATTGCTCTTGCGGCGCGCCCAGTGGTCATTGTCCGGCGAGGCGCCGGGCAGGGCGGCGTGAAACAGCGTGCGGTCGGAGGTGCGGATATCGATGACCACGGGCGCCTTCTGCGATAGTGCCAGGTCTACGAGACGCTGACCGATATCGAGCGCCACGTTTTCGTCGAAGCTCTTGAAAACGAGCAGGCTTTCCTGTCTCTCGATGGTTTCGATCAGGCTCATGATGGACGGTCCTCCGTTTGTCGGCGCGAGACTACAGAGGGTGGTCCGGATAGGCTAGGGGTGGCGCCCGGTTCTCCCCGCCGAAGCATAAAGGGATATTTGAAATGGCAATGCAGCGACTGGTGATCGCCACGCGCGGACAGGGGCTTTACGAGTTCACGGATGGCGCCCGCAGATTTCTTGCGGACAGCGGCGCTGACGAGGGTGTCCTGACGATCTTCGTGCGCCACACCTCTTGTTCGCTTCTGATCCAGGAAAACGCCGATCCCTCCGTTCAGGTCGATCTCAAGGCCTTTTTCCGCCGCCTCGTGCCACCGACGACGGATCCGGCGATGAACTACATCACCCATCGCGACGAGGGGCCGGATGACATGCCGGCGCATATCAAGGCGGCTCTTCTGCCGGTGTCACTCTCCGTTCCCTTTTCCGAGGGGCGCCTGTTGCTCGGAACATGGCAGGGCATCTATCTCTTCGAACACCGCGACAGCCCGCATCGCCGAGAGGTCATCCTTCATGTCTGAGGGGTCGCGGTGCATCTGCCATGGCAAGGTGAACCGTGCCTGAATGACGGATTCGGACTGCGTTCAGTGAGGCGCATCTACTCTCTCCTCAATCGCTCGTAACGGCGGGATGGAAACCAAGGCGCCGGGATGCGCCAGTCCTAGGAGAGAGAAAATGATCGGCATGCTTCGCAAAATCGGTCTCGCAGCCATCGTCTCGGTCATGGCGACCACGGGCCTTGCCGGCACGGCTTCGGCCGACAGCTTCGGCTGGGGTGTCTATATCGAAGGTCCCCGCCATGGCGGCCCCGGCTGGGATCGCCCCGGCCACCGCCCGGGTTGGGACCGTCCGGGCTGGGATGGGCCCCGTCGCGGTGAATGCCGTCCGCATCAGGCCGTGGAAAAGGCGCGCTGGAACGGTTTGCGCCGCGCCTTCGTCGCCGATGTGACGCCGCGGCGCGTGGTGGTGGCCGGTGTGCGTCACGGCGGTCGCGACCGGATGGTCTTCGCCAA